>JAYUHW010000129.1:0-8107 GCA_043766615.1 Fibrobacteria bacterium
AAAATAGGTCACAGCCGCTTCCCCTTCCGCGCCGAGATCCCTAGAAAACGAATTGACGTACAGGTCAATATGCGCAAGCAGCACTGCCTTGGACATCGACTGCGAATGTTGTTGGCATAATTCCAATGCCGCTTCCGGATGCGCATAGGCCCAATCCAAGCTTCGCCGTATCAGCGCTTCCATTTGGCTTACCAGTTTAGGATCACCGACTGATACACTTTTACGCAAGGCGACCGCACCCAGCGGAATGGGAAAACCCGTTGACTGCTCCCAATGTTCACCTAAATCCTTGATCAAATGCAGACCATCTGCGGCATAGGTAAAGCGCATTTCGTGAATGACAACGCCCTGGCAGGGTTCGGAACCCAATAATTTCCGATACACTGCATCGAAAGGCAAAAAGGCCTTTGATGTCGTCAGGCCTTGCCGATAAAAATCGAGTAAAAAATTTGCAGTGGTTCCTCGACCCGGAATAAAGATAGGAGCGGCCGGATCCAGATTTGCGCGGTTGCTCAATAACAAAGGCCCACAGCCTCGGCCTATGGCACCACCGCAACGGAGTACATTATAGTCATTGGAACAAGCAGGAAAATTGGCATAACTTATTTTAGCCATATCCCACTCACCGTGTTGTACGCCTTGATTCATGGTTTCCAAATCGTGGAAGCTGAATTCAATTTCGGGATCGCCATGTCCATACACCTGCTGATTCAGTAACCCACTGAAAATAAATACATCGTTGGGACAAGGCGATATGGCCGCTCGCATTCTCATACAACGCGCCCCAGCCAAGAGGTGATGTAAACGCCCAAGTTACCTAGCGCCAGAGCAATATTTTCCGGTCGCATGTCGCGTGTCGATGCAAAGTTACTGATGGCTCGCATTTCACTAATTGGAATTTTCTGTATTTTGGCCACCAAAGCTACGGCCGCACCTTCCATCGATTCAAAGTCTGCTTGAAAAAGCGCCCGACGTAAGGTGCCAGTGGCTTCCTTGCCCGTGCATTGGTTTACCGTACAGCCACGGCCGCGATGCAACCTTCCAGAGTCGACCAACCTACCCTTGGGCCCTTGCGGATCCCAGCTCCAAGTACCCATTTCCAAAGGCAGCGGATGGCGGTACAGATCATCGGCCCAAGGCAGTGTTGCCACGGGTTGAAAGGACTCGGGACCCGGCGTTTCTAGCCCCAAATCACCGAAACATTCCGATTCACCTACCACAAGATCGCCTACTGCAAGGCCAGAGCCCGGATAAGCACCGGCAATTCCAAGATTGACGATTAGGGAAGGAGAGAGCTCTGCGGTCAAGGGAAGCAACCGTGCCATAGTCAGGGGAATGCCGGCACCCGTAACCGCCAGGTTATAGGTTTGCTGGCCAATAATCAAAGAGCGGGTCCATGGCCTTCCGCCCAGTTCCCGTAACGATTCAAATCTCTCGCCTAATCCGCTTAGGCACGCCTCCATTTCTCCGAGCGTAGCAGTGCAAATAAGGATGAGTTTAGACATTGAGCCGCACCACTTCCGGAATCAGTCGCAAATAATCTGCCTCGGAGTATTCAGCCGGGAATGGATTCAGACAGCTGGCGGATCCCATAGCCAGGGCACGTCGAAAGGACTCGGGTGCTGCGAGACCTTGCAACAAATGATGGACGAGACCGGCTGTGACTGTATCCCCTGCCCCGATGGGATTGATGGCACCCTCCAGTGCAGGCGGTTTGAAGCGGCCTAATATTTCCCGCCCCCGTAGCATGCGTGCTTCCCCAGATCCCGCTGTAACCGCAAAGAGTGGGCTTGCCGCCTCGCCAAACGGTAGGTCTATTTTTGTTTGCAGAGCCGAAAATTCCTCAGCATTCATTTTAGCACAGGTGATTGTGGCAAGAAAATCAGCATCGACCCCCTGCCAGGCATCCAGCACAGCGATAGGGGCGGCAAAACGAGATCGCACATCAGCGAAAATCCTTGGGGACACTCCAGGCGGTATCGAACCACAAAATGCCAACGCCTCAAATGCGAGCGGGTCGGTTGGCAATTGCTCCATTAGTTCTTTATCCAAATTGAGTTTGGCTACTGAAAAAGGTTCAATGATTTCCGTGGCGGTTTGGGCCGTGGTATCCAGCAGGGTCAAACATTGACGTGTTTCTTCTACAACCCAAGCCGCCAAATTGTGTATACCAAGTGCCTCACAGCCTTGCAAACATAGGCGACCCATGTTTCCTCCCAAAATTTGCAACAGCCAGACCTCATGTCCCAAGCCAGCGAGAACCTTGGCGGCATTGAAACCCTTTCCGGAGGCAAGATTGGTCTTCGTATGTGCCCGATTAACTTGACCTATACTGAGGAGCGGGAATTCCAGAATTGTCTGCCAGGCCGGATTTAGCCCAACCACAAGCACTTTAGCCATTGCCTAAAGGTAAATCATGACCCGCGCGTACGCAACCAAGGATTCGGCTGCACCCCAGCTTACCTGATGGAGAAGCATTCCGTCCACGTGGACTTAATGAACACCGGGGGCAATGGCAGCTGCAGTCCCTTTGATCTGAGAGAAATAGGAAACCCGATTTCGCCCACCTTGCTTAGAAAAATACATGGCCTTGTCGGCATTGTCGATGAGCTCTTGTTTGGTTCCAGCATCGCTGGGACACGTAGCACTTCCGATACTGACAGTTACCCTTAACACCTGGTTTTCGTTTGGAATTTGCAAGTTCTCCACTGCGGCTCGAATGCGTTCCGCCAGAACCCGTGATTGAATTTCATCAGCTTGGATTAAGACCACCACAAACTCCTCACCACCATAACGGGCGCAGTAATCGGTAGTCCGAATGGAACCTTGCAGTGCTTTCGCCACCTGTTGCAAGACCAAATCCCCTACCGGATGACCATAGGTGTCGTTGAATTTCTTGAAATGATCGATATCCAACAAGAGTAAGGTCAGCGGAGAATTATACCGTTGCGACCTTTCCAGCTCTTGAGTCAGGATATCCTGGAACTTGCGGTGGTTGGCGATTTGAGTTAAACCATCAATAGTGGCCAGCTTTTCCATCTCCGTATACATTCTGGCCTTGGTTAAAGCCGTCGTCACATTTGCCATAATGGTCTTTAGCAGTTGTAACTCCGTTTGGGAATACACTCCCGGACGGTTTGATTCAATGCCTATAACGGCCCAAACCGACTGTCTATCATCATGGATCGGCGCCATCAGAATGTCTTGCGGCCTGGCCTCGGCGGGTTCGTCATAGTCGAAGCGTATATACCGTTGCTCGGAACGAAAGCCCAACACCACTACGGAACGACGATTGCGGAAGATGCTGCCATATAGACTGCGTTCATTATTAATGTCGAACTCCATGCCTTCGGCAAGGCCACCGGCATTGCCTATCACGCGCCAAAGCACGCCCTTGGCCGTGGCGGTATTGTAAGCACAGATAATCATGCGCTCATGTTCAAAGGATCGCAATAGGGACTGCGTAAGAACTTCAATCACATCTTCGACTTTAAGCGCCTCGGAAAGCTTTTTGGAAATCTCATATTGCAAATCGGCTTGTTCGGCTACTTTTTGCATCTGGTAAGTGAGCCGGGCACTGGTGATCAAGCCCGATGCGATTTGGGTAAATCGGTACATGAGCTCCTTATGCTCATCGGTAAAAGCTCTAAGGCTCTCCGAATCCACCACCAGCAAACCTTGTATGCTCTTGGTTTGATTATCCACAATACGCATAATCATGATAGAGTTGATACCTTCCTGAACCGTATAATATTCCAGCTCACCGGTATAGGACTTCAAATTTCCAGTAATGAATCCTGCGGGTTTGTTCACTACCGATCCGATAACACCTTTACCGAACTCAATGAGGCAGTCATAGTTGATATTCCGGCTTTTGGAAACGACGGAATTGATCGCCAATTTATCTCCGAGTTCCGTAATTAGGAATCCGATGGACGTATAAGCTTTGAAATTCCGGCTCATGAAATAAACGACCGTACTCAAAATGTCCTTCATGTCCTTTAGGGCTTGCTCCCCTTGGGTTTCTAAATAGACGCGACTCAACGCCTGACTTGCTGCCGCAGCATCCTGGTTTTGTTCATCAATGGCCATGATGACTGAACCCTTTGGCACGGGCCGGTCCGGACCTTTAACCAATGTTGTGGGGGCCTCCGGAGCTGCGGTAGGTCGCGTAGTTGCTACCGGGGCGCCGCGTTTGAAACCCAACAGAACCACTTGAAAAAGGACTACGCTGAGTATCGGAAAGAAAACCGAGAAAACATACTCCGGAATATTTGGAAGTGTTGCCATCACTGAACCCGGTAAAAATCCATAGATGCGATTTGTCACACTAACTAGGGTTGCTGAAATCATGAGCAGAATGATGTAGAGGGAATGTACGGGATGAGACAACGTACCGATCAACGCCGCTACAGAAAAAGCCAAGACCAAATTCAATCGGAACTGTATTCCGCCGAGTAAGTGGATGGATACCCAGCTAAAGGTGAATAGCCACAACACTTGAGTGAAGTTCCCCATCCGATATTGAGTATTTCGCGATCGGGTCAGAACTAGAAAAAGCACGGCTTGAGTTATCAAAGCACCGATCAGCAGGGCCTCGTAATGAGTGGGATAGAATTTGGGAAATAAATTCACACCCACAATGCACAGGAGCAATGCAGGAACAACTTCAAGAATGGGAAATAATGCCTTCATGAATTTCTTTTGCTAGTATATTACAATGGCCCTCAAAATTCTAGGCCGCTCTCCCCGAATTGGAAAACGGTGGCCCCACAAGGCCCTGAATTTTCTGACCGACCAACAGGTACGAAAATACTTGGCCTGGAAGTCGAAAGGGCGAGGGGTAAAACCGCCTTTTCACATTGGAAACGCCATTTTTCACTCTCGACGGGTAGTGGTGCTGCTCCCCGATACCATGGCGGAAATTCTCGTCGCCGTGCCGCTGCTCCAATGCTTGGCCCAGGATTTAGACGCAATGGACCTGCGACTTCTTGTCGATCATCATTTCACACCTTTTCTTACCAGCCTTTTTGGAGCCGAATCCGTGCTTGAGCAGGTGCCTGAAGATTTCTTCTGGGGTGAAAGCCATTTCAAAGAATTAGAAAAAAAAATTGTGGATTTTCAGCCACAATTGATTTTAAACCTTAGAGTGGCCACACCGGTTTTACTGGGCCACCTTGTTCAATCGTCTCAGGCACCACTTCGCGTACAAATAACAGGTCAGACTGAGAGTCCCTTTGCAAACATCATTTTAAAACCGCAAACGCCTACCAATCATTTGCGCAGAATGATATTGACCACCACTTTATGGAACTTTTCCAACACACACATCGCCTGCAAATGGACGCGACTAAAGCCCAGCCAAGATCATTTACAAGAAGCCATCTCAAAATTAGCCGAGATTGGACTTAGACCGGAAAATACCCATATATTTTTATGGCAGGGTACGGGTTCGGAATTTCAACTAGAAGTTCTCCGTAAGGCATTGGAGGCCACTCGAGCGACCGGAGATAGAAAGTCCCTCGTTATTCTTTGGTCTTCGGGCATCCCCTTTTCTGACTCTGCCCCGCCTCCGGAATCCACTTTAGGTCTACCTTGCCTTGAAGCCGGTTCAACGGGTTTGCTGCTGGGTTTCTTTGACCAAACCCCACTAAGCATTGGGCTACAGGGCCCACTCCTGCATCTTGCAAGCCTAGCAGACACGGATGTAGAGGCGCATTTCGAGCCGGAGGATTCCCCATGGGACACCTCGTTTCTCAATCCTCGCCTACGGGTCGTTTATCGAAATCAGTCGTAGAAACCGTTGATGCCTTAAAGGTATTTGGCCAAGTCCTTTTCTTGCTGAATCCGTTTTACCATTTCCTTGAGTCGAGGTGCCTTGTCTTTCGGCAGTACTAATGTTACCCCTCCGGTTTGCACAATCAGCAAATCCGAAACGCCAAAGGCAGCGATCATTCCATGCTCCGCAAAAAGCGTATTTCCGTTGGAATCCAAAGTGACGATCGATCCCACTTTTCGATTTCCTGCGTCATCGGCTAAATGCAGGCGTTCCAATGCCGTCCAGGAGCCGATGTCATCCCAGCTAAACTCAGGTACGACAACTTGAATACTTTCAGCCTTTTCCATGATTCCATTGTCGATGGACACTTCCGGCAAATCGCGGTAGATCTTTTTCAACTTGGCAGTAAAAGCTGCGCTTTTAGGATTCAAGTCTCCAGCGGATTCAAAAATTTCCGCTATTTTGGGCTGATGTTTTCGAAACTGTTCCCACAGGTAATCAACCCGCCAAGCAAACATACCACTATTCCAGAAAAACTTTCCGGAATCCACATAAGCCTTGGCCGCAGCATGGTCCGGCTTCTCGACAAAGCGTTTTACCGAAAAAGTGGCGAGGCCTTCCACTTTAGATACCTCTTGACCAGCACGATTCGTCTTCTCAACTTCTATATAGCCAAACCCCACATCCGGACGGTTGGGCTGAATACCGAAAGTCACTAAGCAATCCCCGCGAGCCGCAACTTTAGCTGCAGCGCGCATAGCTTGGGCAAATTTTTTGGCGGGAGAAATGGCATGGTCCGCTGTTAAAACCAGCATTACGCCTTTGGGATCCACACGGGAGATGAGGCGAGCCGCTAGAGCGATGGCCGCAGCGGTATTTCTACCCATTGGTTCCGCCACTACCTCCACACCTTTTTGCTTTCCAACCAACCGAGTCACCGGCTTTTCCAAATTCTTTCCAATAATCAGCCGTATTTTGAGATCTTTTTTGAATTTCCTTAGGTTATCTAAAGTGTCTTCCAACATGGATTTTTCCGTCACAAGTGGAAGAAGTTGTTTGGGGTGTATGGCATTGCTATACGGCCAAAAACGTTCTCCACGACCGCCAGCCAAGACTATGGGATGCAACATATACTCTTTCCGTTTAAAAAGTTAAATTTACTGCTCAAGCGGGGTTATTCCAACCCCGACTCACTTCCGATATCTGAACTACAGGATTTGCTATCTGAACTTCAAGAGACGCGTAGTATTGGACTAAACTTTGTGCTATTATACAAGAAGCCGCTCTGCCTAATTGCATGAGCTCTGCCTTTAGGAAAGTCCATGAAATCCAGTAAATTCGCCAGCAAGGTAGGTGGGAAGCCATCTTCGCAAGATTATGTGGACTTGCATATGCATTCAACTTTTTCGGATGGAACCCTAAAGGTGCGGGACCTAATCGATTTTTGCCATGAACAGCGATTGACTGCCATCGCGATCACCGATCACGACAATATCGATTCCTTTGAAGAGGGCCGAGAGCATGCCCTTAAATTGGGGATTGAATATATTCCTGGAGTTGAAATCAGTTCGCAGGTAGACAGGAGCGACATTCATATCCTGGGCTATATGTTTGATCCCGCCCATTTGGGACTAAATCGAAGCTTGATTGAGCTGCGAAAACGTCGCATCGATCGCGTTAAGCAAATAGTCAAAAACCTCGAAAAAAAAGGCGTCGCACTAAATTATGAAAATGTGATGGCCAGAGCGCAAGGTGGTAGCGTAGGCCGTGCTCATATCGCCACCCAATTACTGGAGGAAGAATACGTTTCAACCTTTCAGGAAGCGTTCAACAAATACCTGGGCAATGAAAGCGATTGCATGGCGGATATCGATTCGGTAAAGCTCACCCCGCGGGAAGCCATTCAATTGATCTTGGATGCTGGGGGGGTTCCTGTGCTGGCTCATCCTTCCAAAACCAACCGTGACGACCTTTTGGAAATGCTGGTAGAAAGTGGCCTAATGGGCATCGAAACCTACTGCCATGGCCAAACGAACGCAACCTGTCAGAAATATCAAGCCTTTGCCCTCAAGCATGGACTCATCTGTTCCGGCGGGGCGGACTTCCATAATAAGCGGCCGGATGGCCGACATGCTCCCGGTAGTGTCAAGGTACCCTATAAGGTGATCGATCAAATGAAAGTAGCCAAGTTGCAGGCCTGAATTAAAAGTGAGCCGGATTTATTCGGGTCCGTGTCCCACCCCTACCCGATTGCTTCTAAAGCGACCGGATGGATCCAACACCAAACCTTCATCGCCTAATATCCCATTTCCGAAAAAATCAACGCCC
>JAYUHW010000130.1:0-14647 GCA_043766615.1 Fibrobacteria bacterium
AACGCTCTAGCCGATAGCCCACTGGTCTCGTGTTCGAGCATTAGTCGTTGAAACTGGTCCCTGTTCATCTAGCCTCCTTGGTGAAAACCATGAGAGAATTGACATCCATTCCGTTTTCTAAAAAATGGGGTTCACCGTATGCTTAAATCCAATTCGAAATGAGGAAATCATGAGTTTCCGAAAGGCATTTGGCCTAAGCACAAATATTTTTGGCAAAGGTTTATTGGGCGTATTTTTTTAAAGAATTGTTTGTATGGGACCACAAAAAATGGACGTTGACAATTCAGAAGTGCCCTATTACGTTCATCCGGTGGGAACAGTCCTCTTGGGGGGACTTAGGATGGCGGCTCTACAGTTGTCATTTGCCATGAATGGAATAATCACTCTTTTCAATGGGTTAAACATGAAGACAAGACTTTGGAGCCCCTTTTTTTTGAGTATTGCGTTTACTACGTTGACAGTTCACTCATTCACCCAAAAAATTCCCATTACAAGCTGCACATCCTCTCCAGCTTCAGTAGTTGGTCATGAATGCGAAAAAGCCTATGATGGAAATACAGGGACAAATTGGACACGGCCACAAGCACTTCAAACCGTGCTTCAATTCAATTTCGGAAAGGTAAGACGAATTAAATATATCAAAGTAAGTTTTACCGGCTCTTCTATCGGACCTCGCAACTATACCATAATTGATAAGTTGGGCGCGGCCGTTGATATTAGTGTTCTAAATACAAATGTTCTTGAAGATCAAATAACCTTGGCATGGGGTGCAGACCCGAGCATATATAGTATTGATACTATGCCAGATGCGAGCGCATTGATTATTAGCTCCTATTCAACACAAATTTACAGCATTAAAGAGGTGGAAATTTATGGGCCTGGAAATTATACTAACGATAATATTGTTACAGTAAACGTGCCAATTCCAGCCTGGAATATGAATGCCTCAACACTTCTGTGCTTGGACCTACCCTCAGGAATAACACCAAACCGTGTAGTTGGAATTAGTGCCGTCATCCGATCGGACATTAATACCATTCATAGTTTTTCAAAACTGAAAACAGCATCCCCAGATATGGCTCCTATATACCCAAACCCTGATAAACAACAAGCAGGAGCAGGGGTAGGAGGCGGAGGAACAGTTGGAATTACTTTTGAACTGCCTTGCACGCCCTCTAGCCCTTTCAAGTGGAAAATCTTTTTAAACTGGGATAGGAATTATGAACCCAGCTCTTTTAAAGCGAGCTCGTACTTCTCCAGTTTAAGCACTGTCCCCCGCGGCTACATTAAAATCGAATATTTAAGTAGCAGTCCAGATTTCCAATGAAAATAAAGAACGGAGTATCAAAAATGAAAATTTTAGCAGGTAGTGCTCTAATGTTAACTTTTGCTGGTAGTCTTTTTGGAATGCCCCAAGACTCTAACACATACTTTTACACCACCCAAACACCATCGAAAGGTAAATGCCAGTACTTTGATTACTTATACCTACCAAAATCACCAAGTCTTTCAAGCTCAACGGTGTCCGAATATCAATTGATATTATATTCGAACCCTGATCAGAATGGCAAAATAAATATTGACAACTACATTCATCCTGGTAGCAAGGTTGCAAGAGATGGGGTTAGACTTGATGGGGATCGAGGAGGAGACGTTTTCATTGATTTCAACAATGCCTCTGTCAACATAGTTCGAACAAACAATGGGTGTATTCCAGCAGCGGGTGGGATCAACATTACCTCTCCGTATGTCTCTCTCTTCGACCGTCCGGCTTACTCCACTCCAAGTGGTACTCGGTGGTTAAAAATAAGCTATAACTACCCTGGGACCTCTGTGTCAGACGTGTCCCAACCTTTTGCAATCTTTACTAAAGTAGTACCCTTGGGAAAATTCGATTGGGGGCATGCAACATCGACGGCCATTCCATTGGACGATTTTGGCATTGAAATTAAAAGGGTGGTTTACTTCAAATCGTTGGAACAAACCGATGGCCCGGGAGTGTTAACCCCAAATAGCCTTCAAAAATCATACTGGGATTTATCACAGGGCGTTTCCAGCAATTATGGTACCCAAAGTAATGAAATTATGGTAGGATTGCAAAATTATCTGAGCGAGGCTACTAATTCCTTTATTCTCGCCAACGGGAGTAGAACTGGAGTAGATAAGCAAAGAACCGTTAATCGCGGATATGTCCAAATCCAATATGTAGCAGCACAGTGTACTGACGGTTATGGATCATTCAGTAGCGCCAATGTTGGCGGCCGCGTCCTGGCAGCTCGAGGCGACAAGGATCCCTGGGCTTTGAATTCCACATATGGCGGATGCTATGGGAATCACAATGGAATACATGTCATTGAAAACACCGGCGATGACATTTGGGGAACTAGTGATAACTTCCGGTATGTGTACAAATCGGGGACCGGTAACAGAACCTTGCAGGTACGTGTAGATCAGCTTGAAAATACCGGCCCATGGGCCCGTGCTGGATTGATGATTCGTACCGGAACTGGCGCTACTGCTTATAACATTGGGGTTTTTGTTACACCATCGAACGGCTTGATTTTTCAGAGACGGCTCTCAACTACGGCGGGCAACTCTGCTTCGTCCGGAACTGTTGCAGGTATAAAGGCGCCAATATGGCTGCAATTGGTATATAACAATGCTACTCAGCTTACAACCGCTTGGTATGGATCCGATACATCGCCTTGGATTCAAATTGGAACTGGAGTCGCTGGGGCATTTGGTAGCTACACTTATGGGTTGGCAGCAGCTTCACGCAGCAGTGTCCCCAATACTTCGGTCTATTCTAATTTGAACTTCTAAATGGTATTAGAATAGTCGATATGGAACTGCTCAAAATTGACACTTTAGGAGCCATGGAATAAATGTTTATAGCAATGCTGTAAGAAAGTAGCATCAATCACACTTTTCAATGGGTTAAACATGAAAACTAAATTTTGGATCCCGTTTTTTCTGAATATTGGGCTTAATTTGCTGGCAGGTCACGCTTATACCCAAAAAATCCCCATTACAAGCTGCACATCCTCTCCAGCTTCAGTAGTTGGCCATGAATGCGAAAAAGCCTATGATGGAAATACAGGGACATATTGGACACGGCCACAAGCACTTCAAACCGAACTTCGATTCAATTTCGGAAATGTAAGGCGTATTAAATATATCAAAGTAAGTTTTACGGGCTCGTCAATCGGACCTCGCAACTATACCATTATCGACAAGCTGGGCGCATACGTTGATATCAGTGTTCTAAATACAAATGTTCTTGAAGATCAAATTACCTTGGCATGGGGTGCAGACGCGGGTGTATATGCAATTGACACTGTACCGGATGCGAGCGCCTTAATTATTCGCTCATATTCAGCACAAATTTACAGCATTAAAGAGGTGGAAATTTATGGTCCGGGCATTTATACTGAGGAAGGTATCCAAACGGTGGTCGTTCCAATTCCGGCATGGAATATGTCAGCCCCAGGGGAAGCGCTTAAATGCATTGATTTGCCGGCGGGTATCCAGCCGTTGCGTGTAATTGGTATAAGCGCAACCATTCGTTCAGATTTTAATACAGCCACAAATGAATATACCATGCACAATTTTTCAAAATTAAGAACTCCTGGCGCACCCGGATTTTTTGTGGCAATTGATCAGGATGGTTCTGGAGGCAGACCGCCAGGAGGCGGCGGAAACGTTGGTATTACAAATAAGGCACCTTGCACTTTAGCACCAAATAATAGGTGGCCAGCAACCGGGCAGTGGCGTATCTTTCTAGCCCAAAATCCAAATGGTATTTATGCTAGCGGTTCTACGGGAACTCCAGCTGCCTTTGACAAATTTAAAGATGGGCAGCTCATTTCTCAGTCCACTTTTGCTCAAAGTACTTGGTTTAGTTCTTTATCCACCAACCCTCGTGGTTTTGTGAAAATCCAATATTTAACTTTCAACCCGGATTTCCAATGAGATTGAAAAGCATGAGAATAAAATTGCATATATTCCTTTGTTTCTTGCCTATTATTACCCTAGTTGGTGGCCTTATTGCAATGCCCCAGGATTCAAATACGTACTTCTATACAACTAAACCTACACCTATATCCAAATGTAGCTATACCAATTACTTAACACTTCCCAGTTCTGGGCTTACTAGTTCAACAGTTTCCGATTTTCAGTTGACAGTTTTTTCAGATCCGCTCAATGGCAAAGTTGATGTCGATGCATTCAATAAAATGGGTGAACAGGGAGATAGAATTGGTAGGGGGAGAGTGAATCATGATCGAGGAGGAGACGCTTTTCTTAAATTCTCAACAAATCAGATATTGGTTTACACAAATCCTGGTTGCACGCCTTTTACCGGTACAACTTATTCAGGATATTTCGATCATCCCTTTTTCATCAATAGCGATAAATGGCTAAACCTAAGTTATTCCACTCCTGGTAACTCTGTATCTACAGTTTCTCAGCCATTCGCTATTAAAACTAAAGTGATTCCACTTGGACACAGGTCTGGAAAAATTTTCCAAGCCATTCCATTTGACGATTTCGGAATTCAAATCCGTAAAGTGATTAATTTTAGGGCTTTAGGTCAAAATGATCCGAACACCACTTTGCCATTCCAACTTAGCAGTGGAGATAGGGCTTCCTACGATTTGCAAGGACCTGGATTTACAACTAGAGGAATGTCGAGCTATTTCAATGAAGCTGCCAATGCTTTCATTCTGGCATCGGGAGCTAACGATGATATTAATCCAAGTAATTCGGTTAATCGTGGATATATCCAAGCCCAATATATCGCAGCAAGTTGTTCTGACGGTTATGGGGCATTTAATGCCTTCAATGTAGGGAGTCGAAGCTTGGCTGCCGCAGACTATAAGTATCCATTTAGCATTTTGACAAGCTATACTGGATGTAATGGGACTCGAAATGGGATATATGTCATTGAAAACACCGGTGATGATATTTGGGGAACAAGTGACAACTTCCGGTACGTATACAAATCGGGGACCGGCAACAGAACCTTGCAGGTACGTGTTGATCAGCTTGAAAATACTGGCCCCTGGGCCCGCGCTGGATTAATGATTCGTACCGGTACAGGTGCTGCTGATTATAACATTGGGCTTTTTGTTACACCGTCGAACGGATTGATTTTTCAGAGACGGCTCTCAACTACGGCGGGCAATTCGGCCTCGTCCGGAACGGTTGCAGGTATAAAAGCGCCAATATGGCTGCAATTGGTATATAACAATGCTAGTCAGCTTACAACCGCTTGGTATGGATCCGATACTTCACCTTGGATTCAAATTGGAACTGGAGTCGCTGGGGCATTTGGTAGCTACACTTTTGGGTTGGCAGCAGCTTCACGCAGCAGTGTCCCCAATACTTCGGTCTATTCTAATTTGAACTTCTAGTTAAATTTTCATTCCGAGGAATATCTGGTATCTATTTTTTCAAGGGTTTGGGATCGAGAATGATTCGGATCCAATAATTCGGTCCAGGAGGTGGGGGGAAAAAGAAACCTTCCACCGCTGCTGCAAAACACTTCCCTTGTTCAGAAGCCGGCACGAAAAATAAATCTTTAATTCGACCTTTAAGACTTAACATAAAAAACGCCTCCAGCTTACCTTTGTCTGGGCCGTTTGCTTTCTCAAAACAATTTTTGATTGAATCGAGCTGGCTGCTCTGGAATAACGAATCCGCAGTTTTTGCAAATTGAGCGCCGGCCACTGATTTTGAATTTGCCTCAACTTCATTTCGAACTTTCCCGATTTCTTCGTCTGTATAATCGGAGCAAAATCCAAGTTTCACTACCAGAGCAATTGAAAACACCAAAGATTTGATTCGCATTTTATTTTCCTGCGGCTAGTTTGAAAATTAAAGGATTAAAGGCTTTTACTGCAAGCAGTACTTTATCCCCAAGCCTGAGGTTTAATGCATCTTGAGGTAACGAAGTTACGCGCACGATATCATTTCCAACAAGGATTGATAAAATAATGACAATGTCAACGCTATTAATATCAACAACCATGCCAGTAAATTGAAGCTTGTTGCTAAGCTTGCCAACTCCAAAAACATCAGCCGGTTTTCCTTGCGTAAGAATCTTCCCATTTTCAAGACTGAATACGCGGCTGGCAAGGCGGAAAATTTCTCCAATGTCATGGCTTACCAATATTGAGGAGAGGCAAAACCTTTTTTGTAAATCAGCGATTTCACCCTGAAGCCTGCTTCGCATTTCCTGGTCCAAAGCCGAAAGGGGCTCATCAAGAAGCAAAATACTGGGTTCAGATGCCAAAGTTCGAGCCAAGGCTACACGCTGCTTCTGGCCTCCAGATAAAGTTTGCGGCATTCGGTTAGCCAAAGGAGTCAAATGGGTAACTTCCATGATTTCATCCACATATGACTTTTTCCGGCCAGCCTGAAGCGCAAACTCAAGGTTTTTCCGTACATCCATATTTGGGAACAACGCGAAATCCTGGAAAACCAAGCCCGCCCGCCTTTCTTGGGGCTGGAGATTGATACCAGTTTTACTGTTGTACCAGGTATTGCCACCCACTTCAATCCATCCTGAATCTGGTTTTACAAGACCCGCAAGCATTCTCAATATTGTTGTTTTACCTGCCCCTGAGTTGCCATATAAGGCGATTAATTCTCCTTTTGAAACTTCAATTTCTGCACATAAATCAATTTCACCGTTAATGGAATGTATGCGCTTGCGGAGGGAGAGTTTAATCACGACAGGAAGCTTTCTATCAGAAGGGCTTTGAAAGTTTCCGATTCACAGCATAGAAAATAAGTAAAATGAAAAAGGAAAGCCCGAAAAGAAAAAGTGAATAGAAATGGGCGTGACCGAACTTTAGGGATTCCACTTCATCGAAAATTGCAATGGAGGCAACCTTGGTGACTCCAGGGATATTCCCACCAATCATCAATACAACCCCGAATTCACCCATAGTATGGGCAAAGGTAAGGACGGCGCCACTGAGTAAAGCTGGTTTTAGATTTGGTAAGGACACTTTAACGAGAACCTGCAATGGAGACTTACCCAGCACATAGGCTGCTTCGGCCAAGGAGGGAGATAGACTTTCAAATCCAGCTACCAGCGGATTCATCATAAAAGGAAGACTAAATAATACGGATCCTAGTACCAAGCCGGGAAATGAAAAGGCCAGTGAAATATTGAAAGTTTGGAGCAAGAAATGGCCAGGCCCGTAGGCTGGACTGAAAAGAAGGAGCAAATAGAAACCAAGTACGGAAGGTGGCAGGACCAATGGCATACTGACCAGCGCATGTAATGGAGCCCGAATCCGTGCGGGCACACGGCCAAGCCACCAGGCCAAAGGCACTGAAATTACTACCAGGATGAGGGTGGTAAGAGTAGCTAATTTTAGCGTAAGCCAAATAGGCTGAAAATCAAATGAAGTCATTACGATCCGCCAAACTTACTTCTGTGGATTTGATTAACGCGATCACATTCATACCTTGAATAAGTTTGAGTTCTTGAAAGGCACGCAAGGTTATAAGCGAGTGAAGTATGCCGCCATCCCATTCCAAGGCAAGATGGCATAAGATATTGCCTTTAGTTATGGATTTAATCTCACATGGAATACGGTTGCGGATGCTTAAACCGGTAACTGGAAGCAAACAAAGCGAAGCCTCTGATTCTTTAAAAAAGGCCATAACTGGCATGCCGATTTGCAGGTACGCGCACGTGTTGGCAGACTCCAAAACCAGTGCCGAAAGGGTTACGCCGAATGCATTAACTTCAACTAAGGAAATCGCCCCTTCGGATTGGATTGAGGTAACTGTGCCTGGTATTTTATTCATGGTTTGAGCCTGTTAATTTAAGCCTATTGAAAAAATATGGGGGAAATGGAAACCAAAAGGTATTTGGACAATAAAATCAAAAATTATCTAACCTCCAAGAAGCGGTTTTTAAACATTGGAAATGACATGATTTTACCTATATTCTATACGTTCAAATATAAAAAAAATGAACCCCAAGGGGAAAGGTCCAAAACATGAATGAATCCAAAGGTAGGCAGTTTTTAAGTATTGCCGTAGCCAGCTTTTTCACTTGTTGGGCGTCTCCGCTTTTTTGTCAAACTTATTATGATGAGTCACAAGTTCATTCCTACATTCTTAAAATTGGTACTCCCGGGTTTTCGTCTGGGTGGAACATGAAAATAAATAGCGCGATGCTCAGCTATACGATTACTAATCCCGTTTTTCCACAGGGACTTATCACGGGATTTTCCACTGTCATTTATTCGGACCCCTACGCTGATGGAACTATCGAAATTGAACATTTCTCTCGACTCAATCCTTATGCAGGTCCATTGCGGGAATTAGGTGGGAATGCTTCTTTACGATATTTTACAACTGGCACAGGGGAATCCAGGAGGGCATCAATTTGGTTGAACCAGGGAGATATATCAGTTAACCCGACGCATTTTTCAAAGGCCAATTTCGGAAGAACAGATGTTACCAGAGGATATGTTAAAATTGATTATTTACAATCCGGTGGCGGTACGGATCCAGTACCTGTTTATGATTTTTGGGTAAAGGTTCCTAGCTGGAATCTTTATGCTGCTAAGACATCCGACACAAAATTTTTCCCTCTCACAAGTATGGGGATCTCCTCTCAACAAATCGTCGCAATGAATGCAAGTATCTATAGCGATCCGAATGCTTCTGGGGAAGTAGATGTAGATCAATGGAACAGGACATCTTCTCATAGCGCCGCAGGCCAGGCTTATCCATATGGGGGCAGAGGTGGAACCTTGGCCTCTTGGTCATCCGGTATAGGATTGGTTATGGGTCCAGTGGATGGTGCACACCAACTAAATATTAACCGATTTAAAGATATAAATTGGTCCTCAACAACAGCAAAAAGAGGGTGGGTAAAAATAAGTTACATTGGCACAAAGTCAGCAAATGCTCAGCCCTATGCCGTGAAAACAAAGGTTCGTTCTTTAGATAATTGGGACATGAATACCAGTTCGAATGAATATCCAATTGTGTTTTCATCGCTTGGAATCAAATCTGATCGAATAATGAACTTCCAAACTATCGTGAGATCTGATTTAAACTCGAGTTACACGATTTATTCCGATTTTCATCGCATAAACTTTGGAGGATCCCAAAGTGGCACTAAGTATAGCGAATCCGGAGGTGAAACAACCATTGGCGGTAAGGCAAATTTTGTACGATTTCATCATATAGGGGAATTCTTTAAAGATAGAATTCCTCCTCCGAGTACCGATTGGTTCGACTACCCAGCCAACTATTCAAACATTAGTTCGTATAATCGCGGTTATTTATCTTTAGATTATTTGGCTGGCACCTGTGTACAAGGATTAGCCGGGTTTACAATTCAAGCAGTGCCTGGTACCCGCCCAAATGCCTGTATAGCAGGTCCTTCAGGAAATGCAATATTTGAGGGCGCTGGAAATGATATATGGAACAATTCGGACGACTTTGCTTTTGCCTTTAAGACCGCATCTGGAGACCGTGACTTAAGTTTAAAGGTGGAAACACAGGGAAATACTTCTGGCTGGGCGAAAGTTGGGATAATGTTCCGAGTCAGCTTAAGTGCGAATTCCAAAGAAGCCTCAATGCTCCTCACGCCTTCAAATGGTGGGCAATTTACATGGCGCCCAGATAATTCCAGCTCGACGAGCAGAACATCGGATAACCAAACCATTAAAGCTAAAGCACCCTATTATATCCGTATATCCAAAGTGGGAAATACCTTTACGGCGTACTACCGTCAAACTACTACCGCAGCTTGGGCGTTAGTTGGCAGTCAAACCATTACGGCTTTTGGAGGGGCTGCCACGCAATATTATTACGGTTTGGCACAGAGCAGTAATAGTCCGGCAATGAACGTGACTACACTCAGTAACTTTAGTGGTTTTTAATTCGCATAATATGTCCATTGGTTTAATAATTATCCGATCATGATATTTTTAGGCCTCATACTGATTCTTTGTTTCGCCAAGGCTCAAGCAGATATAACACTAGCCGTTGCCGCCAGTATGCAGTACCCGATGGAAGAGCTTGCTGCGTCTTTTACTTCAAATACTTCAGTAAAAATAAAAACCGTTTACGGAGCATCTGGAAAATTAGTAGTGCAGATTAAGCAGGGCGCGCCCTTTGACGTCTTCATTTCTGCGGATATGTCAAATCCAGACTCACTGGTACACTGGGGACTGGCAAAGCCGAATGTCAAACCCTACGCGTTCGGAAAATTAGTAATGTGGACATTGAAAGAATTGGACTTTTCTAGGGGAATAAATGTTCTCGCCGATTCGGACGTTTTAAAAATCGGTATCGCGGACTCCAGTCGGGCACCATACGGCAAGGAGGCTGTAAACGCATTAAACCGATCCGGTTTGTATAAAAAAGTGTCATCTAAAATCATATTAGGTGAAAGCATCGCCCAAATCAATCAATACATATTAACCGGGAACGTACAAGTGGGATTCACCGCAAAATCTGTAGTTGTTTCCGGGGAGATGAAGGGAAAGGGCCATTGGATTGAAGTGGATCCAAAACTTTATGACCGAATTGCCCAAGGTGCCGTAGTTTGCAAGCATGGACTCGAGAACGATCAAAAATCTGCGTTGGCTTTTATAGATTTCCTGTTTTCAGATCCAGCAAAAAAAATCCTGGAAAAATACGGCTATGTATTTCAGTAAACCATTGGTATTAAAATCGGGAAGAATATCGGTACTCGATGCGATTTGACGACCAGGCTGAAAAATACGACAAGCGTGCAGGCCTGCCGCTTGGCACCCCTGCAAAAATAGCGGCCACCCTGTACAGCATGGCCGGACTTAATCCAAATGACCGGGTATTTGAAATCGGTGTGGGTACTGGGATAATCGGCTTGGAGCTGGCACGTTTGGCGGTCCATTATTCTGGTATTGATGTGTCAATACCCATGTTAGAAGTATTTCGCAGCCATGTCGCCACAGCAGGAGTACAAGCTACTTTGCTGCATTCTGATGGGGAGACTCAGTGGCCGATGAATTCTGGGAGCATAAGCCTTGTTTTCGGTTCTCGATCCCTACATCTGGTAAATGCTCGCCATGTTGCGAGTGAAATGAAACGCGTGGCTCGACGTGAAGGCGCCTTTCTAATCATTGGTGGCATTAAGCGCGACGATTCTTCCGTAAAAGAAATTATCCGCAGGCAAATGCGGCAATTATTACTCGAATTGGGTTATGAGGGTAGAGGAGATAAACGGGTCGGCAAAGCCTTGCGGTCGGAGATGGCTATTTACAATGCCATTGAGCTTGAGCCGCGTATAGCGGACACGTGGAGCGTCCACTCAACTCCTGAACAATCCTTAATTTCCTGGGAGGGAAAAACCGGATTGGCGGGATTGGAATTGCCTGATTCAATAAAGCAAGAGGTAATGCATAAGCTTCGAAAGTGGGCAACAGAATTTTTTGGTTCGTTACAATTCGATTTGGAAAGCAAAGAGCATTATGTTTTGCAGGGAATGGAAATTCATCCCTGAAACCGAGCGCGTTCGGTCAAACGCTAGGAGACTGTAAATGAAATTGGATACACTTGCGCAATTAAGCGCAGCATTGGTAGATGGAAATTTAACCGATCGCAATATTATGGAAAGGACGTCCCTACCGCCCTCTATTCAAATCTTGCCTGAGGCCAATGTCATCAAAGTGGGTGGGCAAAGCTTTATGGACCGGGGCCGAATAGCCGTATTTCCACTTGTTGAAGAAATAGTGGAAAACCTGCCAAGACACAAAATGGTTATTGGAACGGGTGCAGGAACACGTGCCCGCCATGCCTATAGTGTCGGAATTGATTTGGGCATGCCTACCGGTGTTCTTAGTGTTCTAGGAACCTTTGTGAGCATGCAAAATGCGCGCATGTTGCATTACCTACTGGCCAAACACGGTATTCCGTTTATTGAACCTGCACAATTTCCACAATTACCCCTTTATCTTTCTGAGAGGCGGGCTGTGATTTTCATGGGTATGCCACCCTATACATTCTGGCAACAAAATCCGCTCGTGGGCCGTATTCCTCCCCATCGAACGGATACAGGCGCATACCTCATCAGCGAAGTATATGGGGCGCGTTCCATGATTTATGTCAAAGATGAAAAAGGCTTATATACCGCGGATCCAAAAAAGGATAAGAACGCCAAATTTATACCCAAAATTACAGTTTCCGAACTGCTGGCTATGGACCTAAAGGACATGGTGGTTGAGCCGCCAGTTCTCGAAATGATGCAAAATGCTGCCCATAGGAAGTCCATCCGGATAATAAATGGATTGGAAAAGGGCAATCTCACCCGTGCGCTCAATGGTGAAAACGTAGGCACTGAAATTTTGGCTGGATAAAAAGGAATAAAAAAATGTCAGATTCAACAATACCAAGCACGGATAGCCGATACCATGTTTTTTCCAAACTGATGCGGGAAAGCCTCATCGATAAAGATGTAATGGCTTCGACCGAAACACCCGTTGTCCGAATGCTCCCGGATGTGCATGTTGTAAAAATTGGTGGAAGGTCCCTAATCGATTGCGGGCGGAAAGCGCTCTATCCCGTAGCGGAATCACTAAGTAGAATTCTCAAAAAGGAGAGGCTGGTGCTTGGAGTGGGCGGCGGTATGCGAAGTCGACACGTCTTTGCCATTGGGCTCGACCTAGGACTGCCTACAGGCGTCCTTGCTCAGTTGGCAATGGCCGATGCCCTCGGCAACGCGCACATATTGGGGACACTACTGGCCCAACACGGTGTCGTGGCCATTCCCCCGGAAATTTTCGGCCACTTGCTGCCGCTTTTTATTCAATCTGCGCCAGGTGTAATTTTCAACGGAGTGCCGCCTTACTCTATTTGGGAGCATCCTCCGAAAGTCGGACGTATTCCCCCGCATCGAACTGATGCCGGATGTTTCATCTTAGGGGAATGTTTTGGGGTAAAGTCGGTAACTTTGGTCAAAGATGTGGATGGATTGTACACCGCCGATCCAAAAAAGGATCCGACGGCAACGCTGATTCCGGAAATCTCCATTTCCGAATTGAAAAAAATGAATCTTGAGACATTGCCATTCGATGAGGTTCTGCTGGATATTCTGGGCACATCTCGATTGGTAAAAAGTTTCCGTTTGGTAAATGGCCTTAAACCTGAAAGCATAGAAGCCGCTGTGAACGGAGAAAAGGTTGGGACTTTGGTTCACGCGTAGTGGTGCCGCTTCCGTTAATCTCAGGCAAGGCACTTTGCAAATCCTTCCCAGGTGGAGTCCGGGCGTTGGCAAATGTGGATTTGCAGTTGATGCCCGGATGTGTGGCCGGTCTTATTGGGCCAAATGGATCCGGAAAATCAACACTGCTTAATGCTCTTGCCGGTACCTTGACTCTGGACTCGGGAACAATTTACCATCAAATCGAAAATCAAGATGCAATTTTAAATTCCAAAATTTCATTTCTGAGCCAAGAACAAGCGCTAGACCCGGATATGACAGTGGGTCAAACCCTTCGGCTTTTCGCCACACTTTACGGCCTTCACGGTGACCTAGCCCTAAATCGAATCAATAGCCTGCTCACTTTATTCGGTTTGTCTCAAGCTAGTGCGAAGCTCGTAGCCCACTGTTCTGGTGGAATGCGGCAGCGCCTCCATATTTGTTTAGGATTTCTTCCAGATTGCAACATTTACCTGTTTGACGAGCCCACTCAAGCGCTTGATCCACAGGGGAGGGAAACTTTTTGGAGCGTGCTGACTGATCGCCTTCAATCAGGTGCTGCTGCCTTAGTTTCACTTCATGATATGCAAGAGGCCTCCTCAAAGTGTTCCCATGTTCATTTATTGGCGGCCGGTCAGATGCAGGCTGAAGGTTCCCCGCAGGAATTAGTTCAGAAGTATGGTGCGTCCATTTGGCGTGGTCGACTGGCTCATGAGCCAGTCGAGGTTGATACGATACGACATGCTTTAATGAGCCTAGGAGGCATTCGAACATTCCTTTGCCACAAAAACAATGTGCTCTTGACATTGGATGTGGACAGTCCCGTCGACCAGATTTTTGTCGACGCACTTAATAGAATAGGGATTCAGTTAGAGGCCTATGAAAGACGGATCCCTGATATGGAAAGCGTTTATTATGGCCTTGCCATTCCCATTGATTCTTTAGCTGCTGCAGGCTTTGATCGAGGCAATGACAAAAAAAGAGGTCGCAATCGCCGCGGTGGGACATCAAGAAATGCAGGAATCTGAACCGATGCTATTTATAAGAATAGTTGGTGCAATCTGCCTACGAACGTGGCTAAAAATCATCCGAAGGCCCGTAATACTGGTCTTTAGCCTTGTGCAGCCCCTAATGTGGATGGTTTTTTTTGGTTTTCTTTTCCACAGGTACACTTTGCAAGATTCAGGTGTAACCACTCGTTACCTGGATTTCCTGCTCCCTGGTGTATGTTTTATGACAGTACTTTTTGGGGCCTCGCAATCTGGAACGGGTCTAATACGAGATTTACAAACTGGGTTCCTTCGGCGTATAGTACTTGCCTCAAATGCCCCCGGGGCCGTTCTTGCCGGTAAAATTCTCTCCGATTCGATCCGAGTATTGCTGCAAGCCATGGTAATTGCAGGCGTGGGCTGTCTATTGGGC
>JAYUHW010000131.1:0-3409 GCA_043766615.1 Fibrobacteria bacterium
GTTATTTGGAATCTGGTCGTGGTGAACGATTCCTTACCTTAGACCCAGGTCTTTTGAATCGCATGCAGGTCTATTCAAAAGCCTATGGAGCCGTTTAGGCATCCGCTTCCCGCCTTCACTTTGGACAGCTTCAAGGCCATAGGGGTTTTTCTTGAATTCGCATGAGGTCCTCAAAGGGAATCCAAGTAAATCCGGATTTCCTGGGTAAATTCTGAACCGTATTTTTCCAGCTTGGCATCACCCACGCCGGAAATTTCCCGGAAACCGGTTAGCGTAACGGGTCGGTTACGACACATTTCATGTAGGGTTTTATCCGAAAAGACCATGTACGGGGGAACACCTTGGTTCTGGGCCAAGGCTTTCCGCAATGCCCGAAGTCGCTCGAACAAATCGGCATCGCCACTTTCAGAAGTGTCTCCATGGTTGCTGTCTGAAAGGGACGTCCCGGTAGAGTGCAATCCGCCCTTGCCTCCTGATTTGGAGGGGATTGTTTTCTTTTGTTCGACTTGAAGAATCTGGAAGGTTTCCTGGCCATGGAGAACGGGAAGGCAAGCTTCCGTCACTTTGAGCACGGGATAAGGTCCGGAATCCAATGCCAACAAGTTTCGTCCCAGCATCTCGCCAATCAAGGAACGCCAAAAGCCCTTGTCACGATGCTTACCTACTCCATACGTTTTAATTGAGGCATGGCCGAGGTCTCGGATTTTCTGCGTATCCGCGCCTAGGAGCACATCAATGATATGGCCTGCTCCAAATCGTTCTCCTGTTCGGACCATGGCTGAGATCACCATTTGCGCTTCTCTAGTACCATCAATCGTGGAGGCTTTGCCCAGGCAAATATCGCAGTTACCGCAGTTCTCTTCCGGAAAAGTTTCTTCAAAGTACGCCAGCAATTGTTTGCGGCGGCAGAGGTTTCGAGAGGCGAAGGCCGCCATCAAGTTGAGTTTGTCGATAGCGAGTGCCCGTTCCTCATCGCCTTGGATTTGATCCATAAAATGGCGAAGCTTGGGGATGTCACCGCCACCAAAGTACAGTAGGCATGTCGCCGGATCCCCATCGCGTCCGGCACGTCCGGTTTCTTGATAGTAGCCTTCGATATTTTTGGACAAATCAGCGTGAATGACAAAACGAACATTGCTCTTGTCAATTCCCATGCCGAAAGCGATGGTGGCCACGACGATTTGAACTTCATCCTTGCTGAACGCATCCTGGTTGTCGGCGCGCTCTTGCGCAGTCAGGCCTGCATGATACGGACGCGCATCAATGCCTTTGGAATTCAAGAAAGCGGCGGTTTTTTCCACCGCGTCCCGGGTGGTACGGTAGACGATGCCGGGCTCGTGTGGATGGCTTTTGAGAAAGTCCAGGATTTGCGCCTTGACCTCAACCTTGGGCTCCACCGCATAGTACAGGTTTGGGCGGTTGAAGGATGCGCGTACTTGCAGGGGATTGCGTAAGGTGAGCTTGGTGAAAATGTCGCGCTGTACCAAAGATGTCGCCGTGGCTGTAAAAGCTGCGATGGGAGCCTTTGGAAAATGCCGCCGGATGTGCCCCAACGATAGATAATCGGGTCGAAAATCATGGCCCCATTCCGAAAGGCAATGGGCTTCATCCACGGCGAAGAAGGATATTTTGGCGGCTTTCAAAGTGGCTAAAAAGGATGGGATGGCGAAGCGTTCGGGAGAAATGTACAAGAGGTCCAGAGCACCGGCTTCAAGCTTGCGGTACACGCCCGCTGCCTGGGCATTGGAAAGGGAGCTGTTCAGAAAAGCGGCTGCCATGTTATTTTCACGCGCGGAGTCCACCTGATCCTTCATTAGGGAAATGAGTGGACTGATCACGACGGCGGTTCCAGCCGCCATTTTTGCGGGCAGTTGATAGCATAGGGATTTTCCGCCCCCGGTAGGCATAATGCCAAGCACATCACGACCGGCCAGAATGCTTTCCACAATTTCCTGTTGATGGGGCCGAAAGGAAGAGTATCCGAATGTGCGGCTTAAGGCGCTGAGCAAAGTAGCTTCGGAAATGTGGGATGCGGCTACTTGCATCATATCTGTAGTGCTACCCAAAGCCCAACAGGAGCACACCTGCAAGGGATAATGCCGTTCCGAGAATGGCCAGGATTCCGATACGGGTGCCATAATGCCATGCTCCCAAAGGTATGATAATCAGGGGATTCATAAATGTGATGGTGGTCACGACACCAGCAGGCGCATATTTTAGCGCGGATATATAACAGATCATACCCAATACGGGTCCGGCTAACGTTCCAGCCAACAGCAGCTTAACTATAGTCGGGGCTCGGCAGCCGGTTAAAACGGTTGCCAACGGGCCCTGGGTTCTGGCAAAAATCCAAATGACCACGGTGGCACTGGTGATACGAATCGCGGTGGCCAGCACGGGATCCAAATCGGGTTGGTTTAAAAACGCCTCGCGAGCCAGAACCGTGCCCAGAGCTTGAAAGAGGGCGGACCAAATAGCCGCCATCGGCCCGCTCATAAGTGCGCTACTCAATTTGACCCCGTTTTGTTGGCCCGGAAATGCATTTGCATTGGCTTGACCTGTTTGGGATTTAAGCTTCCGTGCCACTTCCCAGGTCGCAAGTGAAACACCCGCCAGGATTAGCCCCATTCCAACCATTTGCGGGGTGGACAGAATTTCGTGCAGAAAAATCCACGCCATGATTGCCGTTGCGGCTGGAGCTAAAGTCTGGATTTGACTGGTCTTTTCAGGGCCTTCTGTCGTCAATGCCCGGTACAGAAAAAAATCCCCGATTACAAGTCCGATAATTCCTGAGGCACTGAGCCATAAACAACTTATGACACCTGGCTTGCTGAAAACATCACCCACCGCATAGCGTATTCCCATTACGGCCGCTAAAATTACCGTGGCCAATCCAAGGCGCAGAAGGTTGGTCGCGAAAGGCCCCACCTTTCTACCCATGGCAGTAAAAAAGAATGGGGACAGGGACCAGAGCACCAAAGCGGCCGTGGCCAGTATCAGTCCGGTCCAAGCCGGAGGCAGTTGAGCAATCATTATGGCAATAGAAACAACAACTCAGCCAATTGTAAACTAGACCTGGCCTTCATCAGCCGCGTCCCGGGCTAGCAAGGCTGCTTTTGCCGCTGCCCAAGGCTTAGGCCATCCGTTGCCAGCCGCCAATGGCCCGCGCTTCCGAGGACGGCGATTTTCAGCTATGCGCCTTTTTCTGGCGCACTATGAGTGAGCACTTCGGCTAAAAATCCGTTCACCTTGGAAACATAGGCAGCCGGGTCCTTGATCTCGGAGCCTTCCGCCAACAAAGCTTGATCCACAAGCAATTGGTACCAGTCTTTGAGTTTTGGATTGGTCCCATCCGCTTCAAACATGTCCACCAGGCGTTGCGAGATGGGATGATCAGGATTGATTTCCA
>JAYUHW010000132.1:0-12361 GCA_043766615.1 Fibrobacteria bacterium
TCGAGAACCGGATTTTTCTTGTCGAGCTTTCAGAAATGGCGTGAAGATATTTTACTGAAAACCGCGCCACCCGTGGTTTTTGCAGATCTGGGGTCGGGAGTTTTAGATAGTGCAATGGTTGAAACTGCGGCTTACTGTTTGGAGACTCTAGCATGACTATTTTTCTGCGATTATTATCCGATACCGATAAATCACAGGCATTACTAGAAGCCGTTTCAAAAAAAGATTCACGATTTTTTGATCTTGACCCAAAGGTTTTTGAAGAAATTCCGGGTAGTCCATTCGCATATTGGGTTAGTAGTAGTTTACGGCGCTTGTATAAGATTTTTCCTCTCATTGAGGTAGGCGAGCGGACAGCAAAAATTGGCCCTTCAACCGGAGATGATCCTCGTTATATTCGATGTTTTTGGGAAGTATTGCTTCCCGACAGTGATTCTGGCATTAATTGGCCAGCTTTCGCGAAGGGTGGCGTATATTCTCGCTTCTACGCGGATATACATCTTGTAATTCATTGGGATCCACGACGCAAAACCTTCCGGGGGTTCATCGGTCGCCCTGGCCGCGAAACGGAAAGACCCAATGGTCTTGAATTCTTTTTTAAACCGGGTCTCACTTGGCCACTACGGACAAATGGTCTTTCATTTCGTGCAATACCAACAGGCTGCGTATTTGGTCATAAGGGGCCTGTAGTTTTTATAAAAAATGAGAACGTGTCTGACCTATTTGCACTTTCTGCTGTCATGAATTCGGTGGTTTTCGGGTATCTTGTCAGTATGCAAGTAGCTCGAACTGAGCTTGCACAATCCTATGAAGTTGGTCTTATTCAACATACACCTGTACCTGAACTTGATAAGCCAACAACACAATCACTTGCCAAGTTCGCAAATCGGGCTTGGTCGCTGAAACGCACTCTTGACACAATCAATGAAACTTCGCATGCATTTTTATTGCCTGCTACATTACGGTTGCGGCAGGGTGAATTTGATCCTTCAAACATTGATAAGGAATTGGAAAAAATTAAAACTGAAATTGATGATTATACTTTTCGGCTTTATGGCCTTGATGGTCCAGATCGAACTGAAATTGTGGTTTGGGCCGCAAAAGGCAAGTCAAAGCCCCTGGTTGAAGTGGAAGAATCGGGAAAAGAAACTAGGGAAGAAGATGAAGGCGTTTCAGCATCAGACAACGAAGCTTTGTTTTCTTGGTGTGTAGGTGTTTCCTTTGGGCGCTTCGATATCCGCTTAGCTACCGGCGTACGCATTGCGCCGCCTGAACCAGAGCCGTTTGATCCATTGCCAGTCAAAAGCCCAGGCATGTTGCCCGACGGTGTGGCGCCATTCGGAACCGTTAGGGGAATACTGGTTGATGATGCGGGGCATGGTGACGATTTGGCGGGAGTGGTTCAGTCAGTCCTGGAGCAGGTGAAAATACCCATACCCGAAAACCTCCGTTTTTGGCTGGCAAAGGAATTCTTCCCCTTTCACATCAAGCTCTATTCTAAATCACGCCGCAAAGCTCCCATCTACTGGCAACTCGCCACACCTTCAGCTAGTTATTCCGTCTGGATTTACATCCATGCCTTCAACAAAGACACTTTATACCGCATCCAAAATGATTATGCAACTCCAAAGCTTCGCCACGAAGAACGCAAACTCGAATCCATGCGCTCCGAAGTCGGCGCCGATCCCAAATCCGAAGCCCGCAAAGCCCTAGCAGAACAAGAATCCTTCGTAGATGAACTGCGAACCTTCCTAGAGGAAATTAAACGTGTTGCCCCTCTTTGGAACCCCAATCTGGATGATGGCGTCGTGATCAATTTCGCACCCTTGTGGAGGCTGGTCCCCCAACATAAAACTTGGCAAAAGGAATTGAAAAGCACCTGGGATTCCCTGTGCGAGGGAGAATACGATTGGTCCCATTTGGCCATGCACCTTTGGCCTGAGCGCGTGGTGTCAAAATGTGCGGATGATAGAAGTTTGGCCATTGCGCATGATCTGGAGGCTGTATTCTGGATCGAAGGTACTGATGGAAAATGGAAAAAGCGCGAAGCGAATAAATCCACCATAAGTGCCTTGGTTCAAGAAAAAACATCGCCATCCGTGAAAGCATCACTGCAAAGCCTCATGGACGCACCATTATCCGGTAGCGCGGCGCGAGGCCGGAAAGCAAAGGCATCCCTCTAATGCATCCCCTCCACAACTACTTGGCTCAACAATTGGCCGATAAACTGAAATCCCGCCGTGTGGTGGTATGGTACGACACGCGCCGTGAGTTTCAGCCCTTCATCGACGAGCTCCGTGGCACGCCCCCATTATCTACCGGGGCGGCTAAAATTACCCCCGCCGGTATTCAAACGCGACTAATCGAATACACTGGCTCTTATTTCGAACTACGCGCCAAGGCCGAACCCTTTGTATTCCAGGATTGGCCCGACCCTTTGCTCATCTACATTGCCGGCATGGAACGGGATCCGCGTGGTTCGGTTCTGATGGAACTGGAGTTGGCCGGGGAAAGATATGAGCCCGGCCTGAAGCGATTAGCTAAAAATGTCCTGCGGAAAAAATATACCGACGGTGTCATTGACGAAATCCTGGCTCCGGATCGGGTTGGTTATGAGGACCTGGCTTTGGCTTCAGCTGACTCCACGTCTACAGAACCTCCTTCCATTTTGAAAGCCATCTTCCGCGCAACGCGAGATAATGAAGCAATTCTCGCAGCTTGGTTAGCTAGCACTGATCGGGACGCTGAAATTGAGGCCAAGCAGGCAATTCCTGAATTGTCGAAACTGGTCAAGCATCGGTTAGGCCTAGACCTTCCAGTGGAGACATCGCTTGTCAAACTGCGCGCCTCGGTTTTACGCTTTGTATTGGGGGGAGAATTCCGATCCGATCTGACCTCCGCGCCGCCTCCGGGTTTGGACAGTATTCCCATACCCAAAAATAAAGAAGATGAAGCTGCCTTGCGGGCCATGGCCCAGCGCTTGCGCCAGGACCATGGTGAGGCTTATGCGGAACTGGCCGATCAGGTGGAGCGGGAATTGCATTTGACCCATGTCAGTATACCCGCAGGTGCTTTGGGCGCCATCGATACGTTTCGATTTGAGGAGCGCGTCTTAAGATGGCATTGTGGGGAGCTGATTGCCACTCGCAAGTTCGAGGAAGCTTTGGCCTTGGTCAGAGAACGGGAGCGGAGTTTCTGGCTGGATAGGGATATTGCACTCAAGGCGCTTTGGGAAACCTGTCGCCGGATGGCTGAGTTGGGTCGCACCGCGCTTTGGGTTAAGGAGTCCCTACCTCGTGCGAACGGAAATCCCATCGCCTGGATTGAGGCTTATACCGCCAAGCAAAACCCTTGGTTCGCCTTGGATTTGGCTCAGCGTCGATTGGAGGCCATGATCTCCAGTCAGGAAGTCGATCCTCAGGAACCGGCCCTGTCTGTAACGCGTCGGCTATATGAAGAAACCTGCCAGGCTATGACCGAAGGGTTCGCCCTAGCCTTGGTTAAAACCAATTGGAGCCTGCGCACTGGCCTGCACCAGACGGATATCTATAGGGATATGGTGGGGGGCACTCCAAAGCCTGTAGCCTATTTCATGGTTGATGCCTTCCGCTATGAAATGGGGGCCGAGCTCGTCGAGCGCCTTCCTAAAAACGCGGAGGTAAACCTTCGCCCGGCTATCGGCGCCTTACCGGGTATCACACCTATCGGTATGGCTGCCTTATTGCCAGGTGCGGCTGCCAGTTTTAGCGTCTCCTCTGAGGATGGCACCTTGGGCTCCACTATTTCGGATAAATTTCTGCCCAATTTGGCGGCTCGTCAAAAGTTCGCAGCCGCGCAAATACCTGGCTTGGTGGATCTTTCCTTGGATGAATTATTGACCTTGCCTACCGCAAAACTCCATAAAAAGTTGGAAGGCACCCAGGTGGTCATCGTCCGTTCTCAAGAGATCGATCAATTTGGAGAAACGGGGCATACCTTGGCCCGGCTGGTCATGGATTCCGTGATTGATAATTTAGCCAAAGCCGTTCGTCGCCTAGGCGCGGAAGGTATTGAGAATTCCGTGATCTCCGCCGACCATGGGCATCTTTTCTTCGGACAAGACCGGGAAGAGTCCATGCGCATCGACCCGCCCGGTGGTGAAACCGTGGAACTGCATAGGCGCTGCTGGATTGGTCGCGGGGGCAGTACGCCTCCAGGTTGCATCCGCGTGCAGGCGGGGATGCTTGGTTATAGTTCCGATTTGGATTTCGTTTTCCCCGGTGGCTCCGGCGTTTTCCGCTCGGGTGGCGATCTCGCTTATCACCATGGTGGCCTGTCCTTGCAGGAAGTGGTCATACCCGTCTTGAAGATAAGGCTGAAACCCATTGAGGCAAAGGCATCGCAGTCTGCTGATGTGGTTGCGTCGGGATTGCCCGAAGCCATTACCAACCGGATATTTACGACCCTGTTCCGGCTGGGAGTGCAGAAAATGTCCTTATTCGCGGCATCGGTAAATGTGCGCCCCTTACTCATGGCCGAAGGAAAATGTGTGGGCAATGCCTGCATGGCGGTCGGAGGCGATTTCAATCGCGAAACCGGTTGCGTCGATCTCGTTCCTGCTGCAGATGTAACCATTGCATTCTTACTCTCAGATGAAAATGCAAAATCCATCCGCCTCGTTTTGGTCGATCCCACCACGGATGCAGAAATCTATCGCTCTCCTCGGGATATCCCCGTGAAACTTGGAGTTTAATCATGAGTAATATCGCTTCTCCCAACCGGGATCCGCTGGACGACAAAGCCAACCGGCTATTTGCCGGAAAAGTAGTCCGCAAAGACCTAGTGCGCAAAATAAAAGTGGGCGCCAATGTCCCGGTCTTTGTGCTGGAATACTTGCTGGGAAAGTACTGCGCGTCCTCGGATGAAATCGCCATCCAAATGGGCATGCAAGTTGTGAACGATACCCTTTCCAATAATTATATCCGTCCGGATGAAGCGCTGAAAGCCCAAAGTAAGGTTAAGGAAAACGGCAAGCATTCCTTTATCGACAAGGTCAAAGTGCGTTTGGTCGACAGCGACTACTGGGCGGAGGCTGTTAATTTCGGGGATAAATACTTACACATCCCCACTCATTATGTTCGCGACTACGAGCGACTATTGACGGGCGGAATCTGGGCCCAACTCGATCTTCGCTTTGAATATGATGAAGCTGAAAAAGGCAAACATCCTTTCTGGGTGGAAAAACTCACCCCCATCCAAATCGCCAGTTTCGATCTTCAGGAATTTCGTAACCTCCGTAAGGAATTTACCACGGACGAGTGGATCGACCTAATGCTGCGCAGCATGGGCTATGAGCCCAATGCCATGGAGCGGCGGCTTAAGTTATTGCTTCTAGTTCGTCTGATTCCGCTCGTCGAACGGAACTACAACTTGATTGAACTGGGGCCCCGCGGCACAGGTAAAAGCTATGTCGTGCAGGAAATCTCGCCCTATGCGGCATTGATGACTGGCTCGCCTACGGTCGCAGGATTATTCGGTCATGTTACCGGACGACAGAAGGGCCTGGTACAGCTTTGGGATGTAGTGGCCTTCGACGAAGTGGCCGAGCTCAGGAACATGCCCAAGGAATTGATTCCCATGCTGCAAACTTATTGCGAGTCCGGTCAGTTTCAAAGAGGTCAGGAAGCGACCAGCGGTGAGGCCAGCATGGCCCTGTTTGGCAATACCAATCGGCCCGTAGATGTTATGGTGCAGACCAGTCACCTATTTGAGCCACTCCCGGAAAACGTACAAGCCATGGCATTCGTGGACCGTCTCCATTTCTATCTCCCCGGTTGGGAGATTCCCAAGATGCGCCCGGACCTGTTTACGGACCGGTACGGATTCGTGGTCGATTATTTGGCCGAGGCCATGCGCGAACTACGCAAACTCAATTTTACGGAAGTGGTAGAGCGGGAATTTTCCTTCGGATCTCATTTGGTGCAGCGCGACCGAAAGGCGGTACAAAAGACTTTCTCCGGATTGATGAAGTTGATTCACCCTCATGGAGACGCTTCTCGTGAAGATGTAGTGGAATTACTAGAGCTCGCCCTGGAAGGCCGGCGCCGAGTTAAAGAGCAGCTGAAAAAGCTCGGGTCCTTTGAATATCACCAAACGTCCTTCAGCTACATTCTCAAGGAAACCGGCGAGGAGAAATTCGTTGGCGTTCCCGAACAAGGTGGCCGCAACCTCATTCCCTCCGATCCTCCTGGGCCCGGCACAGTCTATACCGCAGGCGTTTCCGACGCCAGCATGGTTGGACTATTGCGCTTGGAAGTGTCCATCTCCGCTGGAACCGGAAAACTGAAGATGGCAGGAGGACTTTCTGGAGCGATGAAAGAATCAGCTCAACGCGCATTCGCTTGCATGCAGGCGAAGCGAGGTGAATTAGGGCTGGGACTGGATGTAGATGTCTCCGACTTCCATTTGCAAATTATCGATCTTCTCGGTAACCGTATCGAGACCGACATTGGGGTTGCGGTGTTTGTCGCTTGCTGCTCCGCTCTTCGGAATATGTCGGTTTCCGCCGGGTTGCTCGTGCTTGGTGATATGAGCATTCAAGGAAACATTAAACCTGTCCGTTCTCTAGCCGAACCTCTGCGTGTCGCCATGGATAATGGGGCCAAACGGGCCCTTATCCCTATTGAGAACAAGCGTAACTTCCTTGATGTGAGTGCGGATATCATGGAGCAAGTGGATCCCGTCTTTTTCGGTGATCCTAAAGCTGCTGTGATGAAAGCTCTTGGAATTTGATTTCCGATGTTGACGCAAGCCTCCGACGAGCTTGCGCGCTGAGAATCCCGATTGCAGAGAAAAAAGAACTGTCCAAACCGCTAGCCCTGCTTCCTATCGAATCCAAACCCATTTCAACTTTCTCCTCCCAAGAAAAGCTGGTCATTTTCAGAAGGCTATTTCGTGGCCGCACGGACGTTTTCCCCAAACTCTGGATAAACCCGAACAAGGGGACTAAAGGATATGCCCCGGCCTGCTGCAACGAATGGGCGCCTAATGTTTGAGACAAACCCCAGGTGTGAAGGCCCTGGCGGAAACCTATTACCGGTTATTTCCCAATCAGGTCACCATGCCCAAAGGCGGCTTCGGGAACTTGATTGCATTGCCGCTTCAGTACGAACCAAGGCAACATGGATGATCTTGAAGAATTGATGCAGGGAAATTGGACGAAGCCACCACCTTCCTGCAATATTATTTGAAAAGGTACTAGCGGAAGTTAAAACCCGATACATATTGGGCCTTACCGCCACACCGCAAAGAAGGGATGGGCTGCATCCGATTATTTCCATGCAATTGGGACCTATACGCCTTGCCGTGAATGCCAAGAAACAAGGGGAGCTTCGACCGTTCTACCATCGCCTGGTTGTCCACGAAACAAAGTTCACTTTGGACAATCCAATTGCAAAACCGACCATCCAAGAGCTTTACAGCGATTTGGTGGAATGTCCCGCAAGGAAACATCTCATCTTGGAGGATGTACTGGCCGCTTTGAAGGAAAACCGTTCACCAATCCTTTTGACTGAAAGGAAGGAGCACCTGAATTATTTTCGCGATAGACTTCAGGACAAAGTACGGCATTTGGTAATCCTGCAAGGGGGCGGTTCATCGGTGAAGGGTTTGATGACGCACGATTGGATACCTTGTTTCTGGCAGTACCCATTTCATGGAAGGGAACTCTTCGTATCACGCCTTGGGTTACGTCCAAAATGATGGTGTGGCCTAATCTATTAATTCCAGACCGAGAGCTAAAAATGGTGCACCAGACAGGAGTCGAACCTACGACCTCTGCCTTCGGAGGGCAGCGCTCTATCCAGCTGAGCTACTGGTGCCAATCCATTGTTAAGTGTATGGGGCAGTGAAAATAGCTCCTAGGCTTGTTACCGGCAACCCTGCCGGTAATCCAAACTCAAGGCTTTGGACCTAATCCTTATACCACCAGTCCGATTTAGCGGCTTTGCCTTTATTCGAACTGCCATCCCGGTACCACCAGGTGTCTCCTTCTGCTTCGCCGCTGGCTGCTTTTCCAGTTTCACGGGGATTTTCGATCGGACGTTTGTTCCCCGTAGCCGAGGCGTTACGCTCGCCTTTTTTATCCGGTCTGTCGGGTTGCCAACCTGCACCGCGGCTATCTTCTGACCCATGGTTTTGGCCATGACCCTGGCGGGCATTTTGGGAATGGATTTTCTTGCCGCCGGACCCGGTAGGCCAAACCAACAGCAGGAATAGCAGTACGGCTGCCACGGAACCTATCAGAGGAAAAAGTATTTTCATTTTCGGGGTGAGGGGTGCAAATGCCATGATCGCGTCTCCTTTGCGTAAAAAGGGTTTCCGATGGCTCAAGGCTCAAGGCCAAGCCTTAAAGGTATCAATCCTACCAGAATCGGCCGAAACTTTCACCGTGTGATTGGCATCACGTGAACCCATACGGTTGCGCCTCAAATCGGCCGCAAAACACTATGACTTTGCGTTCTAAAACCTAAAGTGGCTCTCAAATTTTGGAGCAGAATCCCTTAAGATGCAGCAATCAAGCCATTCTTGGAGATGTGCAGGGAGGGGCAATCCACCATAAACAAAGTGTAAAGGTTTTTTAATCCCACCCCGATATAAATAATGTAAACCCTGCCGTTGCCTCTGACATCGGCTCTCAAGGAAAAGAAAATGAAAGCTCTCCTGCTGTTAGCCAGCCTTGTAACCGTCATTCCCGCCGCCAATCTCAAAGGCAAAGTGGTCGGGGTTAAAGGTGGAAATTCCATCGAGATACTGTCTGAGGGCAAAGTCATCGGCATCAAGCTATTCGGCATCGAATGTCCAGAGAGGGACAACAACTCCGGAAAAATAGCCCGTCATTTTGTAGCCGAACAGGCCTTTATGAATGAGGTGCAAGTGGAAATTACGGGTACGGAATCGGATGGCAATTTTATCGGAAAAGTATTTACCGCCGATGGCAAGAATCTCAGCAGCGAGCTATTGAAACAGGGTTTGGCGTGGTGGGACAAGCAGTCCACGCCTGACGAGGAAGTCTTGGCCAAGCTAGAGAAACAGGCGCGCGATGCTTTCAAGGGTATCTGGGGCGCTACCGCCGACGATGAGGATGGAATAGACTACACCAAGGAAGTTTTAGCTAAACGCGATTAGTGCGGCTTTCCTTGGCGACATCTTTGGCCAGGTCCTGACTGCATTCCAAATCATACAACTCTCGGAGTTTTCGAAACACGGGACCCACTTTTCCTGCTCCGATTTTTTTCCCGTCAATGCGGCATATAGCCAATGGGCCGCGCACGGAAGAGCATAGGAAGGCTTCCGACATCCTAGGAATTTCCGCCGGATATAAGGCCGCTTCACGGTGTGCTATGCGTTCGCGTTTCAGTATGCGCAGAAGCACCTGCCGCGTAATACCGGGAAGAATGCCGGTGCCAATCGGGGGCGTGAGTACAATCCCATCCGCTACACAGAAGAAACTGGAGGTGGAGAGCTCTGCGATTTCACCATTTGGACCGAGCAGGATGGCTTCATAGCAGCCACGGCTATCCGCCTGGGCCTTCGCAAAAATATTCGCTAGATAATTAGTGGATTTAATGGCCGAGTCCAGCCCTGAGGCGGCGGCTTTATTAATAGTCGAGATCGCGACCTTAACCCCGTCTTGATATAGCTTGGAAGGCAATCCGGAAACGGGCGTGACGGTTACAATCAGCGAGGGGTCGATGGACTTGTCGATAGCTAAACCACCCAAGTACTGCCCGCGTGTAAGCGTTATGCGCACCACTGCATCATCGAGACCACTTTTGCGGCACAAGGTGCTAACCAACTCGCACAACTCCACCTCACTTTTATCGAGACGAATACGCAGGCGCTTGGCGGATTTTGCCAGGCGGGCGTAATGGAGCGGAAAAAACTGGGGATGGCCGCGCATGGCCCGCACTGTTTCAAACAACCCATCTCCGAGCACGAGACCGCGGTCGAAAACCGAGACCATTGCCTTATGGGCAGGTACGATGCGCCCGTTGACGTAGGCGTACTGGGGCTTAATGCTTTTTGGCAAATGGAGACTCGGGTCGCAATGGGTTGTGTTCGGAATGGTTTCCTAAAAGTCCGTTGTAAAGCCCAAAGGAAACGCCGAAACTGATGCGAGTGGCATAGGTGTCAATTTGGCTATCGCGCCCAAAATTCAACTGAATATTTTCCAAGGTTTCCATGCCGCCTTTTCCGTTAGGAATGCCGGAAAGGGCCGTCGCGGCTTCAAAGTAGGCGAGAAAGGGATAATTGTGAAACACGCGCGCGTTGAGTTTTAATCCCCAGCCCACGCTTTGATACCAGCCATCCTGGTGATTGTTTGGATTCCAATAGCTGGCGCTGAGAACGCGCGTATCGGCTAGTGAGCCATTCCAGGTGCGCCCTGTTTCCCAGAAGACATTGGCATAGAGGTCTTCGATAAAAAGCACCCAATAGGTTTTGTAAATATCGGGAAGCAGCGGCTGATTTAAATCCGCACTCACCTTGGCCGTGTTTTCCCCTTGAAAAGCCAGGTTCTCGATATCGCGCAGGAAGGGGTAACCGCGCAGGAACATGCCCTTGGAGAAAAAGGAATCCAAGGTATCGGCGGAATTTTTTCCCTTGGCAGCGGTCCAGTCGAGAATGCTTCCCACAAAACCAGACATCACAATAGCGCCGTTGTCGGCCCAAGGCAGCCCCATTCCATATGTGACGCCCATATCCAAATCGTGGATGGAGTATTTGCGGTAACGGGGAAGGAGGAATCCGGAACTAAAGTCAAAGATTTCATAAAAGGATCCACCGCGCACAATGCTGGACTGATTGTAGGTGTAGGCCAGCGCCGCCGCCAATCCTTGAGGGGCCACTAGCTCTTTATCAGAATAGGTGGATCCGTAAAGATTGATAAGGGTGGAAATATACAGATTCTGATAATATGTGAATCCGAAATTATCTTGAAAGAAATTGAAATCATTCCAGGCATAGCCGGTTGCCAGGCGAACAAACGAGGACTGGGCACCATCATCCGCAAGAGACGCGTCAAAAAGATTGTAGCTGGCAGCCAGAGAGGCATCGCGGAAGGTAACCGCATACTGTTGTGTCTCGATTTTTACACCACCCGTTAAATCCTTATCATTTATTTTCACGGTATCGTGCGTGGTCATGTTGCCGCGGGAAAATGAAGCTTCCAAGGAAACCGGTAGAGAATGATTGGCTAGGGCCACATAGAATTGGGACTCCTTGTCGGCGGAAAGTATCTCGGAATTTGCTCCAAAATAATCCAGACCTTTGCCGACTTCAACCAATAGCGCACCGGAGATTTCATTCTTCAAAATCGGATCGTTCAGCACGCCATTAAATCCTGCCAACCATTTGGCTTCACCGGTGCGGGCTGCGCGGGTGCTGGCGGACATCTCCTCCCCAAAAAGCAACGGGTTGAGAATGTAACGATTGGGAATGCCCAAGTAATGCTCGCTTTTGCCTTCGAAATCAATGGCCTCCACTTTTTCGTTTTCCGGGTGGAGATTGCGCAGTGCCACAGGGGGCGCTTGTACGGGCTTGATCAGTGGAAGCAAGTATAAGGAGAATCCAGAGCTGTCATAACCTACATAGGCCAGATGCTTGCCAGAGGAATCGATAGCGGGCGCAAAGGCGCCGCCGGACACTTGGGTTAGGGCCTGCAGGCCCTTTGTGGCGAAATCGTATTGGTAGAGATTGTAAATTCCGCTGCTGTCGGCGGAAAAAAAGAAGGACTTTCCATCCGGGCTCCATTCTGGATCGCGTTCGTCATAGGGCCGATCCAGTACGGCATGAAAATCGGTGCCATCGGAAGAAATCATTCCGATGTTCCTTGATGTGCCATCATAGAAGGAGAATAGAATGCTCTTTCCATCCGGTGAAAAACGCGGCGAGTAAATATTAAATCCATACTTACCCTGCATGGCGGTGTCGATGGGGAAAAGTGTTTTAACCGAATCCGGATCGAGCTCCTTTCCTTCCGACACCGGAGCCGTGCACAGATAAAAATTGGTCAACTGGTTTCTGACAAATACGATGCGCTTGCCGGTAGGATCGTAACTGGCTTGTACGGCATTCAGGTTTTTGGTGTAGCGTTTTTCCGTCTTGTCTTTTCCAAAGCCAAACCATTCCGGCGAAAAAATCTTGGCTTTGCGGCGCGGGTTCTTTTGGTACACGTCCAATTTGTGAATGCCGTTTTTATCTTCGTTCTTGGCGGAATGGAAAAGGAAGGTGCTGTCATCCTTGGCAACATCAAAGGGGCTACGGATACTGCCGGTAATAATTTTAAGCCGGTCCGCTTCCTTCTTTTTAGTGGTGTCGGCCA
>JAYUHW010000133.1:0-3494 GCA_043766615.1 Fibrobacteria bacterium
TCTTTTCCGTGCAGACTGGCCTGCATATCCCGGGCTGCGGAAAGTTTCAAACGCGCCGTTTCCAATCCTGAGGCGAGTTTATCATCCTGCTGCTGCGGCAAGGAGCCTTCCTTGACCAGCGGAGATATGCGGGCATAATCACGTTCCAGCCCGCGTATTTCGGACATGGCCGCCTTTATTTCATTTTCCTTTGCGCGCATGCCGGCTTTTAGTTCGGTCATGGCGCCATCTACTTCTTGCAATTGCAGAATAAAATTGGCGCTGTCCACTATGGCCAGCAGTTCACCCGCAATCACTGCCTGTCCTTCATCTTTATTGACGGCCACTAGACGGCCTTGCACCAGAGAAGTGACCTGATAGGTTTGCGCCTCCACAATAGCGGAACCGATAAATTCCGGATCGACCTTACCGGAACAACCCAGCATGAATACTATTGCGCCAAGCGCTAAGCATACTTTTAGTCTCCAACTTTTAATATCTCTCGCGACAATCGTATTGTAGTTTTTCATTTCAGTATCGCAATTCCTTTCCAGCGGCATATCTCCATTGTAGGAGCGCCAACCTTTGCATAGTTCTGGCCTGGGCCATTTGCATTTCCGCGCGGGCCGCTTGATTACGCGCCTCCAGCCAATCCAGGCCTGTCGCAAGGCCTGCCTCAAATTGGCGCTTCAGATCCTTCGCGGACGCTTCTGCAGCTTCCTTGGATGCCTTGGCCGCTTGGAATTGGAGATCCCAGCGGGAATACTGAACCTGTGCCTGCTTTTCGGTTTTCCACCATTCGCTTTGCAATTTACGCTTCTGTTCTTGCAGCACTCGGCCTTGAATTTCCAGTTGCTGACGCTGGGAGCGATTTCTGGATCCATCGAAAAGGTTCCACTTCAGTTGCAGTCCAAATATCCCATATTGCATAAAGGCATCGTCGGTCATATTCATTCCGGGATTGGCAAATCGATATCCGGCGAGGCCATAGAGCTGGGGAAATTTTTGTCCGATTAGGGCTTGCTGATTAAAACGGGTTTGCGCAGTCGCGTGATCCAAGGCGATAGTTTCAGCATGCTCCACTTTAGCTTCATTTAGGTAGCCAGGAAATTCCCAGTCAGGCCGCTCCAAGGCATTCGAATCTTGTGCCGGATCTACAGTCAATCTAATCGTTGCCGTATCCGGTGATCCAAGAAAATCGAGTAATTCAAAGCCCAGAGAATCCCGTGTATTCCTTGCGGAAAGCAGGTCCACTTCCGCGGCCTTGGATTTGGCTTCGGCCGTGAGTGCTCGACTGCGCACCCCAGTTCCGGCGGCAACGAAATCCTGCAATTGCTTTTTTAAAACTTGGGCATGTTCCAGAATTTTTTCTTGATACTCTGTTTGCAGTTGCGACATCTGCCAGGCATAATATAGCGCGGCGAGTTTCAAGGAAACCTGATTCCGGGCACCCTGCCAAACCGCTTTTTTGGACAGCACGGCTTCCTGCTTAGCTTGCTGATTCCTGCCACGTGTAAAACCGGTAAAAATGGGGTAGGTGGCGTCCAGTCCAAGGTCGAGTTTGTCATGATCACCAAGTTCCCTATCGAAAGTAGTGCCACCGGGGGCGGGAAAAGGCAATGTGAGTTTCAGGTGGCTGGTCTCGGTGGTATAGGCGTAATTTCCAATGGCATCCACGGAAGGAAGCCATGCAGCTTTGGATTCTTGCAACTGACTTTCGGAACGGTCAATTTCCAATTGTAAAATGGACAGATCCGGATTGTGCTTAAATAGGATGTCCTGCGCCTCATGCAAGGTTAGAGCTGGGACAGGAATGACGGGGAATAGGGAGAATGCTGCCCAAAAAATTACTAAGCCGGTGGGAAGATTCATTTTAACGTGTTTCCTCACTTTGCGCATAAACGTAGCAAATTGCGATTTTGCAGTTGAGATAAGAAAATCCATATGGATATTGAGACAAGGGTCATTAAATGGGCTATTTTTAAAGGTCCATACCTATTCACGGATTAGTCGGGTCAATCACTATGCAGAATTCTATTTCCACATCTTCTCCACTTCAATATACTGCGGATCGTTTTAACCCAAAACGTCGGCACACTCTCAAAGTGAGAGTTGGAAACCGTTATATAGGAGGAGATGCACCCATCTTGATCCAAAGTATGACGACGACCAATACAAAAGACATCGATGCTACCGTTTTCCAAACTTTGGAATTGGCGCGGGCGGGTTGTGAGTTGGTGCGCATTACTGCGCCTACGCAAAAGGACTCCGAGTGTCTTAAGGAAATTATGGAAAAGGTGCGGGCTGCGGGTTGCGACGTCCCCGTTTCTGCGGACATTCATTTTCAACCGCGTGCAGCGATAGAAGCCGTAAAGTGGGTGGAAAAGGTTCGCATTAATCCCGGCAATTTTGTGGACTCCAAATCCGCTACCATGCGTGAATACGATGATCAAACCTTTGCTTCGGGAGTTCAAAAGGTGTACGATGCCTTTTCGCCTTTGGTGAAAATGGCCAAGGACCGGGGCGTTTGCCTACGTATTGGAACCAATCACGGTTCACTGTCTGATCGCATTATGTGGAAATATGGGGATACCATTGAGGGCATGGTTGAGTCGGCATTGGAATACCTCAAAGTTTGTGAAACCGAAAACTTTGAACAAATCGTTTTCAGTATGAAGTCTTCCAATCCACGCGTGGTTGTTGAAGCCTATCGGTTGCTGGCAGCCCGTTTAGACAAAGACCATAAGCCGTATCCATTCCACATTGGCGTGACGGAAGCGGGTGATGGGGAAGACGGACGGCTTAAGTCTTCTGTAGGCATTGGCGCATTGCTGTTGGACGGAATCGGAGATACGGTGCGGGTATCCTTAACGGAAGATCCTATTCAGGAAATTCCTGTAGCCAAAACTTTAGTGAAACTTTGTGAGCTTGGGGAAATGGAAACCTGTCCTACGTTGCCGGAGAGTTTGGACTATTACGCCTTTAATCGGAGACAGGTTAACCTTGTTCATTTGGGCAAACTCGCAATCGGTGGTCGTGAAAAACTAGCGGTGGGAACACTGGATCCCTTTGCCGAAGCCTTGCCAAAAGGGGATCGCCAAATCGAATTTATCACCACTAAGGATTCCCATGCGTTACGCGTTAACGTGCCGACCATTTGGGAACCCTCCACGGTGGATTTTGCCATTGCCACCGGACACAATGCGGTTGCCTTGCTCAGCGGATACATCCTCAAAGGAATGAGTGATTTCCCTGAGCATTTGGAAATCAAAGTGGAGGACGTGTCGCACCTTGACCGCTTGCCTGTGGAACTATTTGATCTGCCTCAATTGTTCTGGTCCTGCATGCCTGCTCAGAATATGGTCGCCCGGTACCGGCACTTGGCGGCATGGCTGGCTCACAAAGACCGTCTGGACCCAATTATCCTCCGCGGTAACAGTGACGGGACGCCTGAGGAAAATATGCAATTGGCGACGCAATTCGGATCCTTACTTGTAGATGGAATCGGGGACATG
>JAYUHW010000134.1:0-2185 GCA_043766615.1 Fibrobacteria bacterium
GGCCAGCCCGGCTAGTGAACCGGGGCATGGAAAATAGCACCGCCACCCCCATCTGTCAATCCATCGAAATGCATAGGAAGGTTTGATGCTACAGCTCAACAACTCGCTGCAAAGACCGAATAAAAATCGGCATTTAATAGATTTTCTTACCAGAAATGGGAAAAGCACTGTTTATCACCGGCACAGGAACGGATATCGGTAAATCCGCTTTGAGTTTAGCCTTGGTCCTCTGGGCCAGGAACAAGGGATTGCGATGCGCCTATTACAAACCTATCCAATGCGGAACTTTTTTTTATGGCACGCCCCCCAAAGAATACGGGGATGCTGAATGGGTAAGCGCGTTGGCGGGCAATGCCTTGACCGTGCACGTTACCTACTCGTTACGGATGAGCGCCGGACCCCATCTGGCCGCGGAAAAAGAAAATATATCCATCGACTTGGGTCGCATCAAAGAGGACTTTTTCTCGCTGGCAGGCACCCATGACTTGGTGGTGATGGAAGGCGTAGGAGGCTGTGCCGTTCCAATTAATCGCAAGGGAGACAGCCTGGCCGGATTGGCAGGAGAATTGTCGTTGGAAACCTTTATGGCCAGTGCGCCGGGCCTGGGTACGCTACACCATACATTAACGACCGTGGCCTATTTAAGAGCGCTGGCGGTCCCGGTTTCCGGTTTTTTCTTTTGTCACCGTGATACTGCAGTGCTGGATATTTGCGCAGACAATCGCATCACCTTGGAAGCCCTGACCCATATTCCCTGCTTGGGGGAATTGAGTTTCTGTCCGGAGCTGGCGCTAGGCCCGGAAAATTTTTCACCCGTCGCCGCTGCCTGGGGCAAATCTTTGTCGGCAAGCCTGGAGACTTGGTGGAATCGGAATCCAAAGTGACCCCATTTTCCGAAGCCTTGGAAGATTTACGCCAGCAGGACAGGCTAAGAACTCGGTCTGCTTATGACGGACTTCCGGAAAAACATGTGATCCGCGAAGGCAGAAAATGCCTTAACCTCAGCTCTAATAATTACCTCGGCTTGGCAGGCCATGTCGAAGTGAAGCGGGCAGCGGCTGAAGCGGCTCTAGCCTTAGGTGTTGGCTCAGGGGGTTCTCGACTGCTGGGTGGAGGTTTGCCCATTCACTTGGAATTGGAAGAGGCTGTATTGAAAATGCGGCCCTTGGGCAAAGCTGTGCTTTTCAATACAGGGTTCATGGCCAACCTGGGTGTCATCCAATCCTTGGCGCCCATTCTGGGACCGATATTCAGTGATAAGCTTAATCATGCCAGCATTGCCGAAGCCCTACGTCCCTTGTCCGGGTCCTTTTACCGTTACCGTCACCGGGATGTGACCCACTTGGAATCGCTCCTTGTTAAGCAACTTGGTGGTGCGAATAAAGGTCATGGACTGGTATGCAGTGAAACGCTTTTCAGCATGGACGGGGACTTCGCGCCCTTGGAAGAGTTGCTGGCTCTACAAAATCGCTTTGGATTTTTTCTGTATCTGGACGAAGCGCATTCAACTGGCGCCTACCCGCATTTACTCGAGACGGCGTTAAGGGCCGGTATGGCCTCCGGTCGCATTTTGGTGATGGGCACTTTTGGAAAAGCCTACGGCGGATTCGGGGCTTATGTCGCGGGTTCGGAAACGGCGATTGAATTTTTAGTGAATACGGCTCGGAGTTTTATTTTCAGTACGGCGCTGCCACCACCTACGGTAGCCGCTGCCCTTGCAGCCATTCAAGTTGCCGATGCCGAACCCTGGCGCGCCGAAAAATTAGCTGCACTCGCGGAATCAACCCGAAAAGAATTTCGTGCTATGGGACTGGACACCGGAAGCAGTGAAAGTCATATCATACCCGTGATGGCCGGATCCAATTCTAGAGCCGTACAGCTTTCTGATTTTCTGTTCCGGGCCGGCTACCACGCACCAGCGGTCCGCCATCCCACAGTGCCAAAAGGCCAAGCCCGGCTGCGCATTAGCCTGACCTGTGAAATGGAGCCGTTGGAAATGAGCGCACTGGCCAAAGTTCTGGCAGAAGGATTATCGAAGGTCGCCGATGCATGAACCGATTGTTTGGATTGGAGGATGGGCATCCAATCTCGCATGTTGGCGCAGCGAATTGGAAACGCTTTATCCTAGTCGTGAGCATACCTTTCTGGATGCCCATGTTATATTGGAAGAACCTGGGCTGTTGCC
>JAYUHW010000135.1:0-4805 GCA_043766615.1 Fibrobacteria bacterium
GTTGGGCAACTTTTCAAAGCTTCATCCACCACTTCTTTAAGTTGGACGAGACCGCCGCGTCTAAATCCTCCATCTGCCGTGATGACCAGCTTAGTAGCCGCATCATGAATACGATCAACCAAGGCAGGTGCCGAAAAGCCTCCGAAGATAATGGAATGTACGGCTCCAATACGGGCACACGCCAACATGGCGATGGCTAACTCTGGAATCATGGGCATGTATAATGCGATGGAATCCCCTGGTTGGATGCCACGGGACTTGAGGACATTTGCGAATTTGCAGACTTGGCGATGCAATTCCAGATACGTTAAAATCCTGCGTTCGCCGCCAGGCTCCCCTTCCCAGAGAATTGCGGCTTTGTTCCTGCGCCAGGTATGCAAATGTCTGTCCAAACAATTGTAGGAAAGATTGGTCTTTCCCCCTTCGAACCATTTGGCGAAGGGTTTATTGTCCCAGTTGCGCACCCGGTCCCATTTTTTAAACCAATGCAATTGGTCGCCGATGCCACCCCAAAATTTTTCCGGCTCTTCAATGGATTCCTTGTACATGGCCGCATACTGGGCCTGTGAGGAAATGGCCGCATCCTTGGTGAAGGCTTCCGGAGGGAAAAATTTTCGGGATTCGTTGAGAGAACTTTCGATATTAACGGACATGGACGACCTCTAATTTTTTGGCCCACCGTCAAATCGGTGAGAGCGTGGAAAATATAATAGGGAATGCCAAGCCTACCTAGGGATGCCTAGAAAGGAAGCATCGGCTAAACTACTTTATTAACCCATGGACTGGATAAAATCAGCGGCAATTTTGGCATTTCTGGGCGTGGCGTTAGGCGCGTTCGGTGCACATGCTTTAAAAGCCAGACTATCGCCGGAAATGTTGCATGTTTGGAATACCGCTGTGCTGTACCATCTGTTGCATGCAATTGCACTGCTGGCGCTAGCGCTGTTTGCTAAAGCCACGGCAACCAACATCCAGTGGGGTGCCTGGTTTTTCCTAATCGGCGTTCTTCTGTTTTCCGGGAGTCTTTACGCCCTCAGCCTTTCCGGCCTACGCGGACTTGGTGCCATAACGCCGGTAGGTGGCATTTGCTTTCTACTGGGATGGGGATGGATTGCCGTTAAGCTAAGCTCCACTTCAAATCAGTAAGCGTTGGGAAAGGCCTTCTTAAGGTTGATAGTGTCGAATACTGTGGCGACATGATCGGGCACATTGAGCATACGGACACTTTGGCTCAGGCCACTGGCTTTGAGCATTACACCGATTACAAGTCCAATGGCGATGCTGTCAATGAATAGGGCACTTTTCATATCGATAAGAATGGGTTTCCCTCCTTGCTCGACATCTTTGCTGATTTGTTCGAAAAGCTTAATCGCCGATTCAGCCAGCCCCGTCAGGGAACCTTTAACTGTGAAGGTAATGGCGTCGGGACCATCGATTCTGTCTAGTTTCATTCTTAAACCTGCTTGTTAGGAAAGGAATCCGATTCTAATGGCGCATGCATTGGCAATGGCCAGTTCCATCCTGATTGTATCCCAAAGCGAGACAAGGATCAAGTTGAGGTTTTGACACTTCCCAGAGCACGTCTCAGATCATTTCCTCACTTTCCGAAAGCTTTCGAGTCCTCGACAAAGGCTTTCATGCCTTCATCGCTTAAAGGATGATCGGCCACGGTCGATAATATTTGTGCCGGAACAGTGAGAATATCGGCACCCGCTAAAAGGCATTCCGTGAGTTGCACCTGGTTGCGAAAGCTGGCGGCTAATATTTCCGTGGTAATTTGGTAGTTGGCGAAAACGGTAGCGATTTCAAAAATAAGCCTTGCGCCTGCGTCTTTAAGCGGTCCCCCCGATGCCACATACTCACTGTTATGCAACACCTGATCCCCCTTGGAATTCTTATGGTCATCGACCCAGTATAAGGAATTTCCAGGGGACCGCTCGGGTTTATCCTGTTTGTAAGCATAATCCGCCAAGCGACCTAAAAATGGACTGACATAAGCCGCGCCGGCATTGGCAGCCCAAAATGCCTGTGTGGTATTGAAGATCAAGGTGGTGTTGACTTTAATGCCTTTTTCCCAAAGGCGGCGAATCACTTTAAGTCCCGTAAACGGATCGGCAGAAGCAGATACAGCTCGGTACCCACCAATCGGAACTTTGATCACGGAATTGTCGCCGAGTGCGGCCAGTTCCGCGGCCTGGGTAACCATCTTTTCCTCCTCCAACTCGGTCAATTCCAAGGATACCGGAAACGGATGCAACAGAGTGCACAACTCCTTCATGATTTCTTTGGCATGATCCCAAGATTTAGCGCCAGCTTTTTTGAGCAAACTGGGATTGGTGGTCACACCATTGATAATCCCTGCTCGCAGGAGAGGCTCGATGTCAGTCCTTGTGGCCGTATCCGCGAATATGCGTGGGGCCTTGGCGGCCGGATGTCTTAAGGGATTTCCGGCTTTATCCGGATTGATAACGGGCATATTGTTTTTTCGGAGAAACATGGCTTCACTGGAAAACGCTGGATTAAACATAAGAGATACTCCGGGTTGGATATGGAATAAAATCTATAAGAGGTACTACATGAGTTGCGGTCAATCGGGTACTGTCACACATATATCATCTCCATGCACGGACACCGGATACGTTTCCAATTGGGCATTGATACACGGGCCCATGTCACAAACACCTGTATCCGGCAGGTAGCCGGCGCCGTGGGTTTTGCATCTGATCCTATCGGCTTCCGCATGGTAAAAATCGCCGTCACCGAGATCCATGGGAACGGGCCAATGACAACACATGTTCAAGTAGGCGTTATAACTTTGGTGGTACCGTATCACGAAGCCCTGTACCTCATAACCCTTACGCATAAAAGTGAAAGTACGTGTTTCACCATGAACCATTGTACCCACGCTTTCCATGCGAATTTCCATTTTCTGCTCTTTACCGGGCCATGGTTATGCCGAAATAGGCGGACAGAGCCACCAACACTAAGCCGCCGACGGCGATTGCCAACCAAAGCGAGACAGGTAAAGGCACAGCGTCCGATTCTTCAAAATCATTTTCCACTGTTAGAGCACCCGGCAAACTTTCCAGGGATTGGACAGCTTGAACGGATTCCGATACCACTTGGTCAGGAAAACTCACCCCATCCGCTCTCGGCAAATGCGATGGCGAAGGCAAAGGTGTGATTGGTTTATGAGCGAAACTTCGATTGGCATGTGCCTCTTCGATGATTTTATCCCCCATAGCATCCAAGTCAGCCAACAATTTTTGATTTTCTGAAATCGCGGGGTTGGGATAGAATAGTGTCCGGTCTCCAGCCTCGAATTCAATATTTTCACGCTTGCCACTTCGGCCTTCTGGCGTTTGAATCGGCGCAGCCAATGGCGCAGAAAAGGTGAGATCGGGATTATGAACTGCCTGGACATCACTGATAACATCCAAGTGGCTGTGTTCTGGTTTAATCCTTTTCGCCGCAGGGGGTAAACCCGTTAAGCCAGTGGGTGGTTGCGCAGTTAAAAGACTAGCGAGCAGTGATTGGACGGCTAATTTAAACGCTTCAACCGTTCCAAATCGATCTGTTGCATTGGCGGCCATGGACTTGAGGATGATTTCATCCGCGTCAATTCCAAAAATTGGACTCAGTTCACTAGGAAGGCGCAATTGCGGGGCCGGGGTTCGACCTACTAAAATTTCATAGAGAAGCGCCCCGAGTGAATAAATATCGCTTTGCGGAAGGAGATTGCTCCAATCCTGGCGCAGCTCCGGGGCCATATAGGAAATATATCTGCGCGCGTAGGCATTGAATTCGAATTCCTGAGGCGTTAAGAAACCCACTACGCCAAAATCGGTAAGTACGGGACCGTTAAGCGTAATAAAAATATTTTCGGGTTTTAAGCAACCATAGCAGCCGTATTCGTGAATAGTTTCAAAGATTTCCAGTAGACTGCGAATAATTCCCACACCCGGCAGAACGCGATTTTCAAAGTTGAGTCGTTCCATCAGCCAAAGGCGCAACGGAGTTCCCGGAATCCATTCCATAGTATAGTACGGAACGCCTTCAAAAATATCAGACGAAAAAATTTTAGCGATTCCCGGATGCTTATACCGGCCAACCGATTCCGCCAAAAATTTAAAGCTGTCCGCCATTCCTGATTCTAAGGCCTTGCGGGCATGCATGGTTTTCAAAACAACCTCACGGTTGTCCTCGGCGGAATCTCGGCATAGGTAAGCATTACAAAGGCTGCCTAATCCCAGGTATTTTTCAATCCTATATCGACCAGCAAAAATATCACCCGTTTTAGGCAGGGTATTTTTAGCAGATGCGTTTCCAATTTCAGCGACTAGCTTTTTTGAAACGTCGGTGGGTTTTCGGGTCCGAATGGGTGGAGTATTTAATTGGCTGGCACCACAATCCGGACAGATAGTTGCGTTCAAGGTCAAGGAGGACCCGCATTCACTGCATTGCATTCGTACTCTCCCCTAAAATGGGCTCCCCGCCAATCGTCCTTAGCGCGTTCCCCACTCCCTTTAATTTAAATAAACAATAGCCTATGAAACCGGACTTCGGTAGGTTCAAAAAAGAAAAGGCTTTTTCAGAATTAAGGCTATAATTGGATGCATGCGGGTATTCCTAATTACTGGTTTCGGTTTAGACAAACGCGCCTTTGAACTGTTACAGCTGCCCGCAAAGCCTTTTGTCCTGGTGGACTTGATTCCTGTAAAAAAAGGCGAGAGCCTTCCCAACTATGCGCACAGGCTTGCTAAAATAATGGGCGTTGCAGCAGGTGATATTGTAGGCGGAGTCTC
>JAYUHW010000136.1:0-1738 GCA_043766615.1 Fibrobacteria bacterium
AGCGTCTGTAACTTGGCCTTATAATTTGCTTGTTGGCCGGCGAAACCGGTTTCCGGATTGGCCAGCGTCGTGGCAATCAGGATGAATTCAACGGTAGGATTGCCCGCCTTTACATCCGCCATGATGGCTTTGATACGGGTTAGAAAGAGGTCCGGAGCCACGTTGCCGGTTCCATCATTCATGCCAAAGGAAATAACCACCAGATCGGGATTCTCAGCGGTCACCAAGGTGTGAACATTGGCAGCGCCCCAAGCAGCATCCGTTCCTGCGACGGCCACATTTTTAAGAGTAATCACGGACGAATAATTGGCCCGGAGATTTTCTGTTACCAGCCCGGCGTAAGGAGGCATGTTGGGCGCGGCCCCCGTGTATGCGCTGGCATTGTATCCCGCAGTGATGCTGTTTCCAATCAGAACAAATTTCAAAGGCTGGCCCTTGCTCAATTTTGCCAGGGTGTTGGGTAAGTTGGTTTCCGCGTAGGTTGGAATGGGTCCTTTCCACGCATTGCGGAGGTGGGTATAGGTAACCGACAATTGGCGATCGTGGAAGAAATGGCCTTCGGCCCAATAAACAAAGCCTCCGCCCACTTTGGTCTGCGTTGCCCCTGCGGTAGTGGGATATAAAAAGGCCTTGGTCAGAAAGGCGGCTTTCGATCCGGCCATCAATTGCAATCGGCCATTAGCAAAGGTCCAGTCCACACCCTGTTTGAAAATCGTGTCCAGGCCAGAACTTTTAACGGATTGAATGACCAGGGGCGAAAACAACAACTTTGCTTCGGGTAGTTTTCCCGATGAATCAGAAACCATCAAAACGGATTCATTGTACATGGTATCCGAATCCCAATAGGGAGTCATGTACTCTTTTACGGGATAGGGCGCTGCCGCTGTAGGAAATGCGGTTAGCGACCACGCAAACGGAAATACAAGGAAAAGCCACTTTGTTTGGAAGGAATTTTTCAAAGCAACCTAACTTTCAATGCGAGAGACAGCCTTTTTTGCACTTTCGACCTTCCAGAACGTAGAAAATTGACCCAAAAGTGGGTTAAGTGGCCTATTAAATCCAAAATCGCTTTACATACAATTGAATTTACGCCTATATTCGAATTATGCAAAACCCAAAAATTGTCACTCGTCTTATATATGTGATCACGGTCCTTTCCACTTTTACACTTGGCCAAAAAGCCTGGGTGTCCCCGACGGCTTTTGGAACCGCCGCTTCGGAAACTGCCATCAATCCTGGTCTTGATTTGATCGACCTTCTGCCCACTGGCATGACGCAAAATATCAGTGGCTGGGATTGGCTCACCGATGACAAGATCGTTTTCACAAATTGGGTGTGGAACTATACAGTAGAGCCCTTGGGTAATATATGGGTGCTTTCAGGCATGAAGGCCCAAGACAAAGCCAAAATTACCGTAACACGCTATTATCCTGGAAATCTGCGGGAACCATTGGGTGTAAAAGTGGTGAATGGAGACGTTTATGCCGTAGTCAAATTCGGTTTGCTCAAATTTATCGATGCGGATAAAAATGGGATTGCCGAAGATACCGTACAAATCGCGCCCTTCCCATATAAGCCAGAACCCGATGACGGCTGGAACCAATATTCCTTGGATCTGAAATATCGCGGAGGTTTTTTCTATGTGGGCCTACCTTCCGAAACCGTTGGCGGTGGCTATCCTCGCTATCCTGTAACTCCTGGGCGTGGCACAGTCGCCAAAATAGACCCCACCAATAAA
>JAYUHW010000137.1:0-3353 GCA_043766615.1 Fibrobacteria bacterium
AACCTTTGGTACTTTCTGAGATGACATGAACGCACCAGTCAAACGCAGCAAACGCAAAGTAGGGGAAATCCTCCTGGCGCAAGGGTATATCACCCAGGTTCAGCTCGATCACGCTTTGGAAAATCACCAGACGACGGGAATTAGTCTCGGTACCGTGCTTGTTAAGCTGGGTTTTATCGATGAAGACACTCTCAATACGGTCTTAGGGAAACAGCTCGAATTTTCCCAGCGAAAAAGAATAGGCGAAATCCTTGTTGATCAAGGTTACATCAGCGCGGTCCAATTGCAAGAGGGGCTGGTCCAGCAAAAGGCCATGAATCTGCCGCTGGGAAAAGCACTGATAAAACTTGGCTTTATTGAAGAAACCAAACTTCTGGATGTCTTGGCTGCGCAGCTCGACTTGCAGCATATCAATCTGGAAAATTTCAAATTCGACAGCAATATTACTCGTCTCATCTCGGAGGAAATGGCTCGATCCTATAAGCTCATCCCGTTGTATGAGTCGGGTGGCATTTTGACCGTAGCCATGGTCGATCCCACCAATCTGAGATCCCTTGATCATATCAAGTTCAAAACAGGTAAGGACGTGGAGCCCGTCATCGGTACGGAAGCGGAAATATTAACCGCTATTGGAAGGGCTTATGCCGGTGAAAAGGAACAGTTACGCGATCTGATTGGTGGAGCAGAAGACCATGACTTGGTTCTGGAAGACAAGGACGGCGAGCCGAAGGAAGATGAAAAACTAGTCGGCGACGAAGAAGGCCGCCAGATTATAAAAATCGTGAACTTGATCATGAGTGAAGCCATTCGCCTGGGCGCTTCCGACGTCCATTTGGAGCCACAGGAAAAGAATTTACGCATTCGTTATCGCATCGATGGGGAATTGTCGGAGCAAAATCCGATTCCCTCCCGCCTTATGGTGCAGATTATATCCCGTATTAAAGTGCTGGGCGGTATGGACATCGCTGAAAAACGCCGGCCCCTGGATGGTCGCGCGCATATTCAGTATAAGGGAAAGCAGGTGGACTTGCGGCTATCCACTTTCCCCATTCTATTACGTTCGCGCGGCGTGGTGGAAAAGATGGTTATCCGAATTATCGATCCCAATGTGGAAATCCAGTCCATCGATCGAATGGGCTTTTCACCCGTTATTTTTCCAGTCGTTTGCAAGCTCATTGATTTACCAGATGGCATCATCCTGACAACCGGGCCCACGGGTAGTGGTAAATCCAGCACGTTGTATGCATTTATCAAGCAAGTGACCAGCCCTTCCGTCAACGTAGTCACCATGGAAGATCCGGTGGAAAAAAATATCCCCGGCATTTCCCAAGGTCAAATCAATAATTTAGCCGGTTTCACTTTTGCAGCCGGCATGCGTGCCATTTTGCGTCAAGACCCGGATGTCATTATGTTGGGTGAGATGCGCGATAGAGAAACTTCGGAAATGGCCATTCAGGCGGCTCTAACCGGTCACTTGGTGATCAGTACCTTGCATACCAATGACGCTGCAGGCGCATTTACCCGCCTTCTCGATATGGGTGTGGAACCCTTTCTGGTCACCTCTTGCGTCAAAGGTGTGTTGGCGCAGCGCCTGGTTCGGAGAATTTGCGTCAAATGCAAACAAGAAGTGGAAGTACCGGAAGTAATGCTCGAAAGCATAGGTATCCGACCTGGTACCCCTTTCTATCAGGGTAAGGGCTGCAATAATTGCAACAATTCCGGATATAAGGGGCGTTTGGCCCTATTTGAACTCCTGGTTCCGGATGAACATATCCACCAAATGATTTTGGAACGAAAATCCAGCGAAGAGATCAAGGCCTACGCCATCCGCGAATTAGGCATGGCGACTTTACGCCGCGACGGACTTGAAAAGGCGCTGGCCGGTCTCACCACCATTGAACAAGTGGTATCGGTATCGCAAGCGGAGATGTAGGTTCCTCCGGGTCCGTAAAAACCACTAACTTGGGATTGCCATCCCTTGCGCCTGCAGTCTTTCTCTCCGTGTACGCGCTTTTAAAAATCGGATTTGGCATCATCATTTGCGATGACGCGTATATCACCCTTGCCCACGCTCGATCCTGGAATGCGGGTTTGGGTCCAATCATGTCTGCGTTCAATCCCGTTTGTGCCACCAGTACGCCTTTGCACACTGTAATTCTGGCTGCGGAAGCGGCTATTTTCCGGATACAGGACTATACGCTACTGGCCTATTTCACCAATCTATTTTGGGACTTGTTGGGATTTTTCTTTCTTCACCGCATCGCCAGAGTGGGAATGGGCATGTCCCCGCCCTTTGCCCTAGTTACGGTGGCTGCCTACGGACTGAGCGTCAACGCCTTAGGTGTATCTGCCTATGGTATGGAAACGCCCATGTACGTGGCATTGGCGCTTGCAGGCACTTGGTACGCATTGTATTCGGTGCGGCCTGTATGGGGACTTCCGCTGGTAACCTTTTTGGCGCCACTGACCCGTCCCGAAGGCGCACTGCTTTCCTTTGTTCTGGTCTTGCTGCATTTCCGGGCCAGCTTTAAAATCAAGTCCATCGATGGGCGCGCACTTTGGCGCCGCACTTTAATTAATACACTCACCGCGCTGCTTGGACTTGCCTTGTTTTTTGTGTTCTATCGATATGCATATGGACATTGGCTGCCGCATTCGATTGTGGCCAAGCGATTGGAAATCAAAATCGGTTTTTTGGAAGGCCTAAATTCCTGGATCTTACATGTTTTCTTTAAAGGTCCGAGTACGGGGGGAGTTACCGCAGTGACTCTGGTCAACATCTTGGCCATTGCCGGAGCGACAGTGGGATTTCTATCCAGGCGTCACTCAAAAGCTACCTATGCCGATTTCCCTTGGCAGATCCTTGTTTGGCCGGGGCTTTATTTTTTGTTCTTCATGGTGACCCAATCGAGTTATATCCTGTTTGTTTGGTATTATCTCCCGGTTTTACCATTTCTATTGGCCATTATTTTCTGTGGTTTGGACCGGCTGGCAAAGGGTCGTGTTGGGGACGGCACGGCATGGATTTTAGTGCTGGTTTTCTTAATCTATGTTCCCGTGCAAACGTATCGACAACACATTCCACAAAAGTATCGATTTGCAGAACAAGCGCGGGAGGGGCGTTATCGGGAGGCTGGACGCATTTTGGATTCCATCTCGGGCCCAAATATTCATCCTTTAGTCATGATCGATGAAGTGGGCGCGTTAGGTTATTATTCCAAGGTCCGAATTCTGGATTCGCACGGACTGCTTTCACCGGAAGTCTTGCCATTGCTGGGATCGGATCGGGATCAGTATTATGCGCGATGGGCAGCGATGCAAAATCGGTTTGATCCGGACTGGATTCTATCCAG
>JAYUHW010000138.1:0-2881 GCA_043766615.1 Fibrobacteria bacterium
CCCTCATTGCACCAGCCGCCAACATTTCAAGTCCGTTGTCGCAGGTACATCCCGGTCCAGCGTGGATGGCACTATTTTTGTAGCCCAAGATGCCCAAGGTACAAACGCCAACCAACTGATCAACAACCTGATGCTTTCCGATGAGGCGCGGACCGACAGCAAACCCCAACTGATGATCCATGCCGACGATGTGAAGTGCACACATGGCACCACGATTGGCAAGCTTGACCCCGCGCAGCAATTTTATCTGGAATCACGTGGGCTTACCCAGGCGCAGGCGCGTACGCTCATGACCGTGGCCTTCATAGCGGAAATCCTGAACAAAACCAGCCCCGGCAGCTTCCGCACCCTTTTGGATCACGCCCTCATCGATACTTTAAAACTGCATTTGCCTTCCATAGCCGGGGAGAGCTCAAAAATCCATGCGTGACAATACTTCTCCACTGCTCAATATCAAATCCGATTTTCCCCTGCTTAACCGGGAAAATGCCGATCAGCCCCTTTACTATCTCGATAGCGCAGCCACGACGCAAAAGCCCTTGGTGGTCATCGAATCCATGCATCAATTCTACCTGGAAAGCTACGGCACCGTGCGCAGGGGCGTGTACCGGCTGAGTGAAAAAGCAACAGCAGCTTATGAAAATACTCGTAAGCAAATTGCAACCCTTATTCATGCCGCCAGCGAACGGGAAATCATCTATACCAGCGGCACCACGCAAAGCATTAATCTGGTTGCCCATAGTTTTGCCCGTCCATTTCTGAAGTCCGGGGATGAAATCATTCTGTCCCAAATTGAACACCATGCAAATATTGTACCCTGGCAGATAGCGGCGGCCATGACCGGCGCTGTCCTCAAAGTCATTCCAGTAGATGATGCCGGCACCTTGCGGATGGACGAATATGCGAAGCTGCTCTCATCTCGTACCCGTATCGTGGCGGTTAACCAGATTTCCAATGCCCTAGGCACGGTTAATCCGGTGGGTGAAATCATAAAAATGGCCCATGCCGTCGGCGCCGTGGTCCTGATTGATGGAGCCCAAAGCATCGCCCATATGGCAGTGGATGTGCAAGCCCTCGACGCGGACTTTTTCGCATTCTCAGGACATAAAATGTTCGGCCCCACCGGCATTGGAATCCTTTACGGGAAAATGGCCCTGTTGGAAAAAATGCCCCCGTACCAAAGCGGTGGCGATATGATTCAAAAAGTCACCTTCGCAAACACCACCTATCAAGCCCCGCCCTATCGGTTTGAGGCCGGGACGCCCCCCATTGTAGAAGTGGTTGGCCTTGGGGCCGCGGTTGAGTACCTCAACAAAGTTGGACTCGATCGAATTGCCGCACATGAGAACGACCTTCTCGAATATGGAACGGCGCTCTTGCAGGACATCCCTGGACTCAAACTCATTGGAACGGCACCGCATAAGGCTTCGATATTGGCCTTTACCCTAGCTGGAATTCACCCTCATGATATTGGAACCTTGCTCGATGCCGAAGGCATTGCCATCCGCGCGGGACATCATTGCGCCCAGCCCACCATGGACCGGTATGGAGTTCCTGCCACAGCTCGGGCCTCGCTTGGACCTTACAATCAACGATCGGATCTGGACGCCTTGGCAGCTGGGATTCGCAAAGTAATTGAGATGTTTGCCTAATGTCGCGCGCTAATGAACTCTATCAGCAAGTGATTCTTGATCACAATAAGAATCCCCGAAACTACCGTGCTCTGCCCGAAGCCTCTTTGGTTTGTGAAGGCCATAACCCATTATGCGGCGATCATATCACCGTATACTTGCAAGTGGATGAAACCGGAACGATAACGGATTTAAGTTTTCAAGGCAATGGCTGTGCCATTTCCAAAGCCAGCGCGTCCATGATGACCGTGTTCCTAAAAGGGATCCACATCGATCAGGCTCGCTTACTTTTCAGTGAATTTCATCAAATGGTGCTAGGTGAGCTCGATACAGACACCCACGCACACCATTTGGGAAAATTGACGCTATTCAAGGGCGTGCGGGAGTATTCTTCCCGGATTAAATGCGCCTCCCTGCCTTGGCATGCCCTTATCGGCGCCATGGACAAGCAGTCCAGCACCTCCACGGAAGCATAGCACACGACTTTTTTCATGGCAGCCTGGTTGCCGGATTTATAGATTACCCCTAGACATTTATGCTGGGCCTGGATAAGGGTGTGACGTCCCCGAATCATTGCAAACGGCGCAAGGAATCTCATGACAAACAGAATTAAATTAGCAGTTGTAGGATTAGGCCAATGCGGCGGTAACTTGGCGAATACCTTTGCCAAATATGGATACCCCTCCATGGCCATCAATACTTCCATCCTGGATTTGAAGGACTTGGCCAATATTCCGGAAAACCGGAAGTTGTATACTCCACTCCCGGACAGTGATGGCGCAGGAAAAGATCCCCACATTGGGGAAAGAGCGATCATTTCCCACCTTCCTAATTTGCTCACTGAAATTGAACAATTTCTGATCGGCGCCGAGGCTGTGCTGATCACTGCAGGTTTAGGTGGTGGTACGGGCAGCAACATTGCGCTGCTTGGTAATGCCTTGAAGCGATTCAATCTTCCCATTTTGACCATGGTCACGATACCTACTCACGAAGAATCTGCACTTTCCAAAATCAATGCCCTTCGTGCCATCAACGGTCTCATAACCGAAAATTTCGATTCCTGCATCATCGTCGACAATCATAAAATCCTGGTGCAATTCCCGGACAGCAATCTGGCCGCCTTCTATCCCCAGGCTAATGAACATATGGTTAAGACTTTTAATAATTTCAATTCTACCACGACGGAATATTCTTCGCGCAGCCTCCTTAGTTTTGACAATGAAGATTTCCGTAAAGTACTCCTTTCCCGA
>JAYUHW010000139.1:0-6244 GCA_043766615.1 Fibrobacteria bacterium
CCATATTTTCCGCATCGGAATAATCCATTTTTGCTTGCTCCAGGTTTGCGGCGCTCTGTGCATCCAGTGCCCGGTATTTTGGAAGCGACCAGAGCGCAAAGGGAATGTTCATACTGGCCATCACCGACCAATAATTTTCAGGTGGACCGGCATTATGGGAGCCAGTTGTGGATTTGAGCATGTCCTTAAACATGCCACCTACCATGATATCTGGTAGAAGTGATTTTCGAACCAACTTCCCTTCTGCCTCGCGCATTTGGATATTCGCTGCCATGCCTTGCAGCTCCGGGTGGGATTTTTTTAAAATGGGCCGGATTTGATCCAGATTCCAGTCCAGACTTTCCGGTGTTAACGTGTCTGTTACAATAATGGGATTTACAGTTTTACGATTCAGCAGGGAATTCAGCATAGATTCCATACTGCGCCTTGCTTGGACAAGAGTGATGGAATCCGATTTCAAATTTGTGGCTTCTGTCTGGGCACGTAAAATATCGGCTTGCCTACCCATTCCCACTTCATATTGCCTACGCGCGACTTCAATCAGCCGTGCCATTAGCAATTGATTTTCCCGATTAATTTCGAGCCTTCGATCCAAGAGGTACAGTTCATAGTAATAGGACTTGACGGCTAGTATGGTTTTTCGTTTGCGCACTTCCACATCCGCTTCCGCCATTGCTGCATAGGAATGCTCCGCATTGATGCGCGAAGAAATTTTTCCGGGAAAGGGAAAAGCCTGCTTCAGGGAGTAATCGATTTCCATCTGGTTTTTAAGGGGGTTTGGAAACGAGGCCGTTGGAGTTTGGTAAAAATCGACTCCAATTTCCGGTGCTTCCAGGGACCAGACATGATCGCTGGAGGAATGCATGGACTTGGCCCGAAACTCAAGAGCTTTTAAGCCGGGATTATTTTGCAGCGCTTCCCCAATGAGTCTGTTAAGGGGTTCCGGTTCGCCCCAACCCATCGCCAGCCCAAAAGCTATTCCAAAAAACACGCGGAGTGTGGGTAATCGTTGCATAAAATTTGGTATTCGTCGCATAAAAGGAATCCTTCTCAATTTTATCCATGGACGCAGTGTAACATCTTAGCCTTGCAACGCTGGTAGGACGTGCTGGCTGGTTAAACTATCAGCTGAGGGCCGCGACAAACTTCCGGAGGAAGTTCATGGCCGGAATTCTAAATAAGGATTCGGAGTTGCGTGAGGTAAAGCGGAGGGTCGGATGCAGAGCGGAGATCGGGTCGAGGAGGAAACGTGGGAAGGTCGATGGCGGCTAAAGGCAAAATACGGACAACCCATTCAGGCAAACCTGGAGCCAAAACCATTTCCGATGGGATTTGCGGCAGCCGCTGATTGGCATCTTGAATGCAACAGTCTTTGTGTTGCGAGGGATCGGATTTTGAAGCGTGGTCGCTCTCGCCTGCCTTAGTTGGCTTTGGGCAACAGGAGTGTGCGGGAGCCTGGGCAGTTTTATCTGATGTGAAAGCCATGGCCAAGAATTGACCAATCCGCTGATTGACGAGGCAGCAACTGAAAATCTGGCTTCCAAGGAAAACCAACATCAAAACCATCGCCATGGTTTGCTGATATCGATGCAATAGTTGCCGAATCATACCAATAATATACCATCCTACAAGCTCAATTCGTACCTGTTTTGACGATTTGGCAGCAAGAATGGGCCAAGAAGACCTCTGGTAGACCATTTTCAAGATCAAGTTGTGGGTTTGCTACTTTAGGTAAGCGATCCATAGATATCCAAATCATTGATATCCGATCGTATTTTATTTTCGTTGCGAAAATGTCATTCCGAATTGTCGGAAGGAGTTGCCGTTGTCCAAGGCCACTAATCGAACTCTTATTGCGCTCGTCGCCACAGTCCTGGTCGGCTTACTGGCCTACCCCAAACTAAAGTCCAAAACACCGGCCCTTGGCGCCGCCACCATGCCTGGAAAACCGGGTGGACCTGGGGGAATGCCTCCGTTACCGGTTACCGCCAGGATACTTCGGCCTCAACGTCTGGATAATCGGATTTCCAGTACCGGAACTGTAATGGCCAATGAGGAGGTGGAGATCCGCAGTGAAATAACCGGAAAAATACTTCGCATCGGCTTTAAAGAAGGCAGCAAGGTTTCCAAAGGGGACTTGTTGGTTAAAATTGACGATAAGGAATTGCAAGCCAATATTCTCAAAGCCCAGTCCCAACGAAAGTTGGCCGAGGACAACGAGTACCGCATGCGCATGCAGCTCAAAATTGAGGCGGTGAGTCAAAAAGATTTCGATCAAGCGTTGAACGAATTGAATCTGGCTAAGGGTGGGGAACAGGTGCTGCGCGCCCAATTGGAAAAGACGGAGCTACGTGCTCCATTTTCAGGCGTAGTCGGCCTCAAGGATGTTAGCGAAGGCGCATTAGTCGGGCCCGCGACTCGGATCACCACTTTACAGGAGATAAACCCGGTCAAAGTGGACTTTTCCATTCCTGGCAAATATGCCGGTTGGGTTAAGGCCGGTACCTCTATCAACTTCACGGTGCAAGGATCGGATCGAAAACAGGTGGGTAAGGTCTATGCGGTGGACCCAAAAATGGACCCGGAAACCCGCTCGCTGCATTTGCGCGCACTGTGCCCAAATACGGACGGCCTGGTCCTGCCTGGTGCTTTTGCTGCTGTGGACGTGCCATTGCAGGTGGTCGACTCCGCTTTGCTCATACCCACCGAAGCCATGACCGCCGATGGTCGTGGGGCCAAAGTCTATCTCTATAAGGGAGGCAAAGCCGAACCCGTTCAGGTGCAGGCCGGACTCCGCACGGACTCGCTGGTACAAATCACCAGCGGTTTAAAATCCGGTGACACAGTACTCACTTCCGGCATCATGCAAATCCGCCCTGGCGCACCTGTTACATTATTGCCATGAGTCTCTCCTCAGTCAGCATTCGTCGCCCGGTACTGGCCTCGGTACTTTCCATTTTGATCATAGTGTTCGGCTTTATCGGCTATGCCTATTTGGGCGTGCGGGAATTTCCCGCCGTTGATCCTCCCACCATATCCGTGACTACCAGTTATCGTGGTGCCAGCGCCGACATTATTGAATCCCAAATCACCGAACCTCTGGAAGAATCCGTCAACGGCATTTCCGGCATCCGTACCATCGTCTCCATCAGCCGCGATCAGCAAAGTACCGTCACGGTGGAATTCGATTTGGGATCGGATCTCGATGCGGCCGCCAATGATGTTCGGGACCGGGTGGCACGCGCCGTCCGCAATTTGCCTGTCGATGCGGATCCGCCTACGGTGGCCAAGGCCGATGCCAATGCCACGGCCATCATCATGCTCACCGTGCAAAGCACCACGCGGGATATTTTGGAAGTCAGCGCCATCGGCACGCGCATCAAGGAACGACTGCAAACCATTGCTGGGGTGGGCGAAGTGCGCATCTGGGGCGAAAAGAAATATGCCATGCGCCTGCGCCTTAATCCGGAAAAACTCACCGCCTACGGCCTCACTGTCGTGGATGTGCGCCACGCCGTCACCGCAGAAAATGTGGAACTGCCTTCCGGCATTATAGAAGGTAAGACCACGGAACTGACGGTTAGGACAACGGGCCGCCTCAACACTGCTGAAGACTATAACAACCTCATCATTAAGGCCGAAAACGGAGAAGTGGTCCGCCTAGCCGATGTCGGAAAGGCCGAGCTGGGTGCCGAGAACGAGAAAACCATTCTCAAGAATAACGGAGTGCCCATGATTGGCTTGGCTCTCTCCGCGCAGCCTGGAGCCAATAATTTGGCCATCGCGGAGGAATTTTACAAGCGTCTGGAATTGATTAAGAAGGATATGCCCAAGGACATCAAACTCAAGCTGGGTTTTGACTCCACGCGCTTTATCACCCGGTCCATTTTGGAAGTGAAGGACACCATCCTGATCGCTTTTCTTTTGGTTGTGCTGATCATTTTCCTGTTCTTCCGGGATTGGCGCACTACTTTGATTCCGGTTTTGGCCATACCTGTATCTTTGATCGGTTCCTTCTTTCTCATGTATATATGTGGATTCAGCATCAATGTTTTGACTTTACTCGGGGTGGTGCTGTCCATCGGCCTGGTGGTGGATGATGCCATAGTCGTATTGGAGAATATCTACGCCAAGATTGAAAAGGGCATGGATCCGCGAACGGCCGGTTTTAAAGGATCGCAGGAAATCTTTTTTGCCGTACTGTCGACTACTTTAGTTTTAGCTGTCGTTTTTCTACCCATCGTTTTTCTGCAGGGTTTTACGGGCCGCATGTTCCGTGAATTCGGAGTCGTGGTGGCGGGCTCGGTTCTCATATCTGCCCTGGTTTCGCTTTCCTTGACACCGATGATGACTACGCGATTCATTAAGCATCGAGAACGCCATGGCCGCTTTTACGAGCGCACGGAGCCTTTTTTTGTTTGGCTCAATGAACTGTACCGCAATTCGCTGACCGCATTTCTGGAGCGCCGCTGGCTGGCGCTTGTAGCCCTAGCGGTTTCATTAGCCTTGATGCTGGGAATCGGTATGACTTTGAAATCCGAAATTGCCCCGATGGAAGATCGCAGCGCCATCATGATGAATGCCACCGCACAGGAAGGTGCTTCCTATGCATATATGGATGCCTTCATGGACACTCTTTCCAAAACCGTATCGGATAATGTTCCCGAGGCGGATATTATTCTCTCCGTCACCTCGCCCGGTTTCGGCGCGGCCGGTTCGGTCAATTCCGGTATTTTCAGAATCTTTCTCGTCGAGCCGGACAAGCGTATGCGGCCCCAGTCAAAAATTGCGGATATGCTAACCGGCAAGGTGAAAGCACTTTCCGGGGCAAGAACTTTTGTCACCCAGGATCAAACGATTTCGGTTGGCGCTCGCGGTGGACTGCCCGTACAGCTTGTCATTCAGGCTACGGATTTCGACAAGCTAAAAGAGGTGCTGCCAAAATTCGTAGAAGAGGCCCGTAAAAATCCAGCCTTTGCCATTGTGGATGAGAACTTGAAGTTCAACAAACCCGAACTGCGCGTTGACATTGACCGAGAACGCATGCGTAACCTAGGTGTTTCAGTGCGGGACGTGGCCACAGCTTTGCAATTGGCTTTCAGCGGCATTCGTTTCGATTACTTTCTCAAGGATGGCAGACAGTATCAAATTATCGGGCAAGTGGACAGGCCCTTTCGCAGCGAGCCATCCGCCCTGAAAAACATTTCCGTAAAAAACAAATCCGGCCAGTTGATAAGCCTGGACAATTTGATGGCGTATAAAGAACAAATCAATCCACCACAACTCTTCCGCTTCAATCGATACGTATCCGCAACAGTATCCGCAGGACTTGCGCCGGGAGTCACTTTGGGTGAAGGCATCAAAGTCATGCAGTCCATTTCGGCCAAGGTGCTCGATCCCTCTTTCAGCACGGCGCTTTCCGGTCCTTCGCGTGACTTTGCGGAAAGTTCCTCCAGTTTGCTTTTCGCTCTTGGGCTGGCTCTGTGCCTGGTGTACCTGGTGCTAGCCGGACAATTTGAAAGTTATCGCGACCCGCTCATCATCATGCTCACAGTGCCATTGGCTATGGCTGGCGCGGTATTAAGTCTATGGTATTTCGAACAGACCTTGAACATTTTCAGCAAAATCGGAATAATTATGCTGATAGGCCTCGTAACAAAGAACGGCATATTGATCGTCGAATTCGCCAATCAACGTCGCCATCAAGGGTTTGACCTGGTTAATGCCGTCAAAGACGCCGCGGCTTCGCGTTTCCGCCCCATCCTAATGACCAGTCTCGCCACTGTGCTGGGTGCATTGCCCATTGCCTTGGCGCTGGGAGCCGGTTCTCAGAGCCGCAAGCCTATGGGCATTGCCGTGATTGGAGGTTTGCTATTCTCTCTGGTGCTGACTTTGTACGTGGTTCCCGCCATGTATACCTATCTCTCCAAGCGAGGCGAATTGCCGAAGGAGGGCGAATGAATAGGACCATAATTTGGAGTGCTTATTTATTTTCAGGTTGGATAGGATGTACGACGCTATTGGCTGAGGTGCCGACTTTGTCCTTAGCAACCGCTGTCCAGGAAGCCTTGGATAATAACCGTAACATTCAAGTTTCCGAGATCGAAGCACGTGCCGCTGCCGGGCAAGTATCCTGGGGTAGAGCAGGCGTCCTGCCTAAAGCCGATATCACCGCCAGTCAATTGCGCAGCGTTACGGACACACGGCAGCAAAGAGCGGGATCGGTTGCAGAAGAAAAAACGGG
>JAYUHW010000140.1:0-20898 GCA_043766615.1 Fibrobacteria bacterium
GTAGCGGAAGTACGGTTGAAACACAGAACCGAAATGACGAACGTAGCGTAAGCGATTAGATTAAGAAACCAGCGGACATTTTGCCTGAATCCAGCCGGGAGGCGACCTGCGTGGTTTTTTGAGACTGGATAAGGTCACAGGACCAGAATAAGAGACCGGTAAGGGTGATGAGAAAGGCCAGCGCAAATTGGTGGAGAGGGCTTTTTGAATGGGTGTAAAATGGACCGGGCATATTCAACTCCAAAAGTCGCAGTGTTTTCAATGGGTACGGATAAAAATTAATTCAATCCAAGTTAGCTAACTATGACAACGGTCACACATACTGGATATCCATCCCCTATTTGTCCTATTTCTTCAAATTTCCCTGCCAAGTTGAGGGATTGGCGCTTGTGGGCCAAATGCTCTGATTTAGGCTGGCTTGGGGAACATGGGCACCCAATCAATTGCTTTCGCTTCTGGCTGTGCAGATTCGATTGCAACTGTTTCCTGGTACCGCATTTCCTTTTCAATGGCAGCAGTCAGGTCGCTTGGAACAATTAGCCTGAGTAATTTTCCCTTGGCACCAGGTTGATTCCAAATTGCAATTTCATTGTCCGCCTGCATTTTGAGATGGATGCCATGGCTAATGAGGTCGTTGTAAAAGGCGGTTTTTTCCAATTGAGAAATGGGTTGGCGAGATTCTGGTGTTGATGTTGAATTTTGTACCATAGGTTTAGTACGGAAATCCACCGCGTCCCGTTCCCGCTCCTTTTTCCAGGTCTCAATGAATACGGTTTCCTCTTTTGAAATGGACGTATTCATCTCCAGCCAGATTTTTGGATCATGCTCCCAAGCGCGGATGGCTTCTTTGAGCAAGTGAAACAAATTGGCAAAATAACCCGACATACTGTGTGGGGTTATGCCATGCCTGAATGCAGTAATATTTTTCACAAACTCGCGGGCAAGGAGTGCTTCTTTGGAATTCCAACCGATGCCGTCCGGAATCACAATTTCGTTTTTAAGTTCGGTTTTTATGACCCAAGCACCCTTTTCGCCTTCGCGCAATAAAATGCCCTGACCATGATGGATAAAAGCCTCGCTCGCATCACCGGGTCTGAAAATGGCTTCGCCAACAATCAGAGCCACGCCGCCAATTGCGCCACTGATCAATCTAACCGGCAAGGATGGCATTTTTTGGGAAGAATGGTGCGGCGGCAACATGCTGATGGGATCGTGCACTCGCCGATGCCGAAAATGAATGAACTTGTCAGTGAACGAGTCCACCCATTCCACTACTCCCACCCGTGGTGAGCCATATGTATACAGCATGACCTGGCCGCAAGGATCGTGCATGTATTTTGAAGACGCATAGGCAGCGGTAAGTGTGGCCAGCGCCCCACCAAGCGAATGGCCCGTTACAATTGTTTTGCACTTTTTGTTCTCGGGCTTCGTAAGGATGTCGTTGATTTTATTTTTTACGGATTGAAAGTTGTCGTGAAAGCCCTTGTGGACATCGCCACCCAGAAAAAAATGTTTTGGAGCAAATCCATCGGCAGCAAAATCCTTAAGCTCCTGCGTTCCCCGAAATACGAAAACGTTGTACTCATCGTCGTTGTAATGGAAGGCCTGGGTATCAATGATGGAAAACATGGATTCGTCGGCCTTGATTTCTGTTATGCCTTCGGTAGAGTAGGCTTTTCTTCCAGTGTAGGGAACTAGAAAAGGCATCGCTAGGGGTTCTCCGACCTTGCTAAAATTTGGCCTCTTTTTAAAAGAAAGCGACTCAAGCGTGTCTTTCAAATCTCCAAATTTTTCGTATACAATTAGCGACAAGGCAGCCAGGTTGACGGCATTTACAAGGGAATATTCTTTTGAAAAATAGAGCGCTGTTTTTGCTTGATAGGACTGCGTTAAAACAACTGTCCTTCCGTCATTGCTTTTAACTCTATGAACCATTTTTAACCTTCGCTGCAATTGATGGTGAGAGTCTTATTTGTACTATCGATACCAAATTTCTCCTCGTTTTCGCAGTCGTCTTTACATCCCCAAAAACGGCTCCCACTTCCCTTTACCTTTATGAAGAGGGAGTTGTCCAGAATCCTGTTGTTGCTGAGTATTGTATTGTGTGAACTGCGGGAAGCGTCGGTAACTGTATCCAGCATACCAATTAAAACGGATTCAAAGCTGTTGTCGTGACTATATGGGAATGATTGCGTTTTGGTACACGCGACTTCAATATACACTAACATATAGCTGCAGACTCCCGGCCATGTTTTCTTGATTTCAAACTCAACACCGTTTGGGGAAATGTTGTTATAAATATCCGTTTTTCCTTTTAACCCTTCCCCTAAAATACCTGTGCAGATAAATTTAATCGGGTTGCTTGCATAAAACTCGACCTTGGCATGCACATGATACCCATCCCTGACTACCGCATTGACCTTTATTTTGTTCGGTAAATTTTGTGTATCCCTGCTTCCACAATTAACAACCATCAATGACCCGGCCATCGCCAGCAATCCAATGCCATACAATTTTATCTTTTGCTTCAGTTTCATTTGTCCTCGATGGTCGCCTGGCCCTCTGCCAAATCCCCGTGTTTTTTGTCTGAAAAAATAGTCTCTATAACTTCTGACTTCTCGTTTTGAATTTCCAGAATATAGTCGACTTCCGCGTCAAGGTTTTTGAAATCGAAGGATAATATTCCATCTTTTTCGGTTCCGTCACTGGCTTTAAAAGTTGAATGGACTGAGCCATTTGCATCCCTTAATAGTAAAACATTACCCGCCGTTTTTAGATTGGAATGGTCATCGAATTCGCAGATTAGATTGCGCATGGGTTCGGTCACCTCCAGAGTCTGGCTCTCCAATTCTTTTTCAGCGCGCGAGTGTTTTGCAGTAAACATGAATAGATGCGTTTCTGCCGACTGGCTAGACTTTTTTCCCTGTCGATTCAGCACAAAAGGGCTTTCGGCCTTACCTTCCTTTGCGTGAGCATCCTGTGATTTTATTTTTTCCGTTTTTCCAGATGGAAGGACGGAAAACAAGGTGAAAGCAACTCGCGTGAAGTCTTTTTGACCATCGGGGAGCTCCACATCGACGGATGCCATGACCGTATCCCCAAATAACGCTTTTTCCACCGACCATTTTGGATTGGAAATTTTTACAGGGTAGATTTTTTGTGGAGGTGGCGCCACCTTTTCCACTTCGAGCTCTTCCTCTTTTTCTTCGATGGCAGGTGTTGCCACTCGTTTGACAGGACTTACACCTCCGCCACCTCCAACCTTGGGTTTGGTGAAAATGTCCTTTGGGGCAGATGGATTGAGATTCCATTTGGAGTTAAAAGGATCAAGGGGTGGTTTTGCAAAGGGATCTAAATTCATAAGGGGAATCTACTATTATTTCCGACTGGCTAATATGCCCGGGTTTTCACATCGTTACTTTTAAACAGCCACTCGGGACGACTTAATGCCGGTTGAGGTGCGTCGGGTGGAATCGTTTTGTTATGTGGCTGCTTTTACTTTTTATTTCTCGCCACAATTTTTATTTCCTTCACCAAATTTGGCAAAAGACCGGGTGTTTTCTTAGACATACTTCAAATCGTTTCTGATTTCCTTGTAATACTTTGGTTTGATCCCTTTTCGAGAAACCAGGTCGACTTGAACTTTTAGCAAAGCCTCTAAATAATTTGCCAAGTCAATGAATTCAACACCAACCTGGGAGTTGAATTCGACGAGAATATCTAAATCGCTTTTTCTATTCTGTTCGTTCCTCGAGTAAGAACCAAAAATTGCCAGATTTTTTACATGGTACTTTTTAAACATCTGGAGTTTATGCGAAGAAAGTACATTCTTGATTTGGATGAGACTTTTCATTGTGTCCTTACTTTAGCATTTCCAACTGAATTATAGGACAGCCGTCACACCATCTCATGCCCATGCAGAAACCGGGTTGAAGCCTCAATGGCGCGAACATAGTCGTCCTTGAAAGGATACAGATCCGGCGTCAAGTCCCCGGTGTACTTAATTTCCTTCAAGCTTCGGAAGATGCCAGAAAAATCCACATCACCGTCCCCGTACAATTTATGCACGTGGATGCGATCCTTGATATCCTCAAGATGGATGTTGCGCAAATAGGGCGCAAGCTCCAAGATACATGCCCCGATATCCTCGCCCAGCACCTGACTGTGTCCCACGTCAAAGTTTATAAATACATCCCCGGGGAAAGTCACAGCTAAATCTAGAAGTTGCCCACTGGAACGAATGACATGCTCCGGCTCCTGTTCGACCATGAAGTCCAAGCCCCGGGGCTTTTTTTTGATCAGAGATCCGATTGCATTTTTAAGGGCCTCAACCTGGCGATCAATCGAATTTTCGCTTTCAGGTAACCCGGTAGTTAAGGTAACGTTAGGGCTACCTAAGCCTACAGCTATGGCCACAGACTTTTCGACGGCTTCCGCTTTCTGGTTCCGCAAAATGGAATCGAGGGAAGACAGCCCGGGGTGATGGGGAACCGAGCCCAACAGAAATGGTGCACCCATGTGTACGTTTCGAATGCAGAGACCCTTCGCCTCAAATGCTCCACGGACATTGCGCCAGTATGTGCTATCATCGGCGCGTTTCAGCATATCGGCCGTAACCACCAGTTCCACGCCCCTAAATGGACTGGGGCTTAAGAGGTCGGCTATTTCGGAAAAGGTGAAAGCGTCGGGCAGGGACCCGGTGCTATAACAAAGCATCCCAGTACTCCAGCATAACGCGGTTCAGCTGGATTTCGGAAACGGGCGTGAGCACGCCTTCTTCATACCGATTCACTTCACCCATGGCTTTCACCAAAACGAAGGCCATGCCTTTGCCGACTTTCTTATTGTCGCGTTGGACGCCGGCTAGAATTTGCGAGACGGAAATATCTTTGGGCAGCGTTGGGATGCCGGGCAATCGGGACAGCAATACACTTTGCTTCTTGAGTTCCTCAGTGGACATGATGCCCATATTGTTGGCCAATTGGCCGGCTACATTCATGCCGTGATAGACGGCCTCACCATGTAGGAGTCGGCCCTGGGAAAGGAATTCCAAAGCATGACCGACGGTATGTCCGTATTCCAGCATCAAGCCTAGGGATTTTTCTTTCGGATCCAATCGCGCAATTTCGAATTTTTGGGTCAAGCTATTGAGAAGCAGAAGGTCAATTTGAGCTTCCGAAAACGTGTCTCGCGCAGAAAAGAATCGGATGGCTTCCGCATAATGATGGCCACCAAGAAGAATGGCGTTTTTACAGTATTCGACAGCGGCGGCGCGCAATTGTCGCAAGGGTTCGGTGCGAATCAAGCGAGTGTCCGCGACTGCAGCGATGGGAGTTGTGTACACGCCTAGCCGATTCTTGCCGCCGGCGAAGTTGATGCCTTGCTTGTTGGAAACAATCACATCGCTTTGTGCCATTAGCGTGGTCGGCACTTGGACAAACCGGATGCCCCGGTATAGGAGTGACGCTGCCAATCCGCCGATATTGAGAACCACACCCCCGCCAAAGTTGACGATTACAGAGGATTTGGTGATGCCGCGTTCGAAAAGTTGTTGGCAGATATATTCCAGGTTCGAGAGTTTTTTTTCGTTCTCCCCCTCAGCGATGAGGAGAATTTCCGGAGCGAAATGTTGGGATAGGCTTTGCAAAAGACCGGCGCCGTGGAGGCCAAAAACCCTATGGTCGGAGAGGATGAAAACGCGATCGGGCTTGAGTTCACGCAACAGATTGGGCAAAAGATCAATGGCACCAGCGCCGAAATGAATGGGCATGTTGCCTGTGAGAGGAGAAGTCCAGGTTTGCACGGAGCCGGTTTCCGCAGCGAATGCCAAAACTCCTTTGCCGGTGTCCGAATTATGCTGCATACTTGAATTCCGTTCCTCTACTTAGCCATAACGGTTTACTAATTTAATCTAACGCGGATACGGTTCTTTTGTAATGGGATTGTTGATGCGCTTCTTCTCAAGTGAACGGGAAGGCTAAAAAACTTGACAAATCTCCACCTCACATACTGCACGAATGTACATCCAATTGGGGATTTGGCCTCTTGGCGGGATACGATAAGCCGTTTTGGAGCTGGAATTCGCTCGAACCTGGGTTGGAAGACGCTTCCCATGGGTTTGTGGTTTCCTGCCACTTTGGCAGGAGAAATCGAACAAGATTCACCAATTTTCCTTTCAAAAATAAAGGTTCTGCTTCAGGAGCAGGGCCTTTCCACATTTACAGCCAATGGTTTTCCGTTTGGGAATTTCCACGACAAGGTGGTTAAAACCAAGGTGTACCAACCCGATTGGTCGGATGCAAACCGACTCGACTATACCTTGGCCTGTGCGCGCATTTTATCGGGGCTTTTGCCAAAGGGGAGCGAAGGGTCGCTATCTACCTTACCACTTGGTTGGCGCATTGGATGGAGCGAGGAGCTTTCCAGGATAGCCGTTCGAAACCTGCTCACTTATGTCCAGTATGCCCGTACCCTGGCAGATACGGGGGGGCAATCCATTCGGCTAGCCATTGAACCGGAACCGGGTTGCGTACTTGAAACCACAGATCAAGTGGTGGAGTTTTGGAATACATTTTTGCGACCCGAAGCAAAACGCATCGGTATCGCAGCTGCGGATTTAAACCACTTTTGTGGCTTATGTTATGACACCTGCCATCAAGCCGTGCAATTCGAAGATCCCATCGAGGCGCTAAATACTTATCGCGAGCACGATATACCCATTGCCAAAATGCAGTTGTCCAGCGCTTTGGTTTTTTCACCGGATGTTTCCCGTCAATCCCAGCCCCTACGGAACCAGTTTGTTGAGGAACGATTTCTCCATCAGACACGCATCCGCACACCGGACGGTTTACTGCACTTTGATGATTTACCGCTTGCCTTGGCGGAAGCCAATAGAAACCAGGATTTATGGTCTTATCCCTGGCGTGTGCATTTTCATGTGCCGATCCATGCCGATGGCATGCTGGATGCAAATTTGATTTCAACCACCCGGGACGACATGCTTGCGGCTTTTAAATTTTCGATAAAGCACGATTTGTGTCGGCACTTTGAAGTAGAGACCTATACGTGGAGCGTACTGCCGGAATCCCATCGGCCCAAGAATGATGCGGAATTGATGGCTAGTATAGCTGGAGAATTGCGTTTCATTGTTAATCACGTGCCCACAGGGACCAGGATAAATGGCAATGTTTGGGAAGGAAATTCAAATGGCGGATAGCCTACACAAAACTGCGGTGCTGAATGTAGTGGGTTTGACACCCTCCTTGATTGGCCCACACATGCCTCGCATCCAAAAATTCCTGAAAGCGGGCTGGAGTGCGCGGCTGGAGGAAGTCTTTCCGGCGCTGACCTGTTCCAGTCAAGCGGCCATGCTGACCGGCACGGGTCCGAGTCAAAACGGAATTGTCGCCAATGGCTGGTACTTTCGCGACTTGGCGGAAGTGGGTTTTTGGAAACAGAACAACGGACTCATTCAAGGAGAAACCGTATACGCCAAACTGAAACGCGAGCACCCAACCTTCACTTGCGCCAAACTGTTCTGGTGGTACAACATGTATTCCGGCGCGGATTGGAGCGTGACGCCACGGCCCCAGTATCCGGCAGACGGACGCAAAGTTTTCGACGTGTATACGGAACCGGCGAGCTTACACGATCCGATGATCAAAGAACTGGGGCCCTTCCCCTTTTTTGAATTCTGGGGACCGGGGTCCGGTATTGGTTCGTCTACGTGGATTGCCGCTTGTGCCAAATGGACCTTTACCCAGCATCAACCCGATCTCAATTTGGTTTATCTTCCCCATCTCGATTATTGCCTGCAACGGTTTGGTCCAGGCGCCAAGGAAATTCCGGCCGAGCTATCTGCCATCGATACCGTGGTCGGGGACCTTATCGACTTTTATCAAAGCCGGGGGGTCCGAGTCATGCTGGTTTCGGAATACGGTATCACCCGGGTTACCCGTTGCCTGCATCCCAACCGAATCTTACGCAAGGCCGGTTTCTTGGAAATCCGGAAGAGCTTGACTTGGGAGCTCTTGGACGCGGGGGCGAGCGAAGCCTTTGCGGTATCGGATCATCAAATTTGCCATATTTATGTCAAAGACAAATCCCGCATCCCGGAAGTTGCCGCGCTTTTTGAAAAGGAACCGGGACAACGCACCGTGCTGGTAGGTGAGGCTATCGAAAAAGCCGGACTCAAGCATGCACGCAGCGGAGACATCATTTTGATGGCCGAACCCGACTCGTGGTACACGTATTATTACTGGGAAGACGATCGGCTTGCGCCAGACTTTGCCAGATGCGTGGACATCCACCGAAAACCCGGTTATGATCCGGTGGAACTCTTCCTGGATCCCAAGCGCAAGGCCGTCAAACTTAAAATTGCCTGGACCTTACTCAAAAAGATTTTGGGATTCCGATATTATATGGACGTCATCCCCCTCACTCCAGAACTCATCAAAGGCAGCCACGGCACCCCAGCGGACAATCCGGCCGATGCACCGCTGGTGATTTCTGATTTTGCCCTGGCCAAGCCCGTAACTCCTCTACTACCTATGACCGCTGTGCGGGATCTGATTGAAAAACATGTCCTCGCGGAATCGCGCTAATCCTACTCGCAAATTTTTACGGAGTTTGATTCACATGCAGCCCAAAGCCTTTTTATCTCTGGTTCGGATCCCAACCGTTTTCAGCTCCATGTCCAATGTCTATGCCGGTTATTTTATCGGAGGCGGGAGAGCCTTTACGCCTGCCTTAGGCCTGGGATTGGCGGCGGCGGCGCTGTTCATCATGGCGGGCATGGCATTGAACGATGTTGCGGACAAGGATGTGGACGCTCGCGAGAGGCCCAGTCGGCCTATCCCATCCGGTGCGATAGGATTGGGCACGGCTTGGATTTTGAGCCTTACCATGATGGCGGCAGGTTTGGTTTTGCTTGGCCTAGCTAATCCCCTCTCCGCGGTTATGGGCGTCGCGCTCTGCCTGGCTATTTTTTCCTACAACTTTGTACTCAAGGGTTCAGCGCTAGGGCCCGTGGCCATGGGGCTTTGCCGATTGCTAAACGTGCTGACCGGTATCACACTGACCTGGTCGGCTTGGCCAAGTATCGCCTCTTTGCCAAAGCCAATGGGCTTGGCGCTCTTATCGATATGGGCCTACATCGCGTTGGTCACTTATTTGGCCCGGGACGAAGTGGACGGCAACTCCCGTCGGCGGACCCACTTATTTTTGGCGGGGATGGGCGGATGGTTTATTCTCTGGTCCGTGACTGCATTCCTTTGGTATCGGTATGAATATTATCTGCCTATGGTCTGGTTGGCTTTGGCCATGCTTTTGCGTTTTCCCATCCGCGACTTGGCGCGCGACCCCTCGCCTAAGAATACCGGTAAAATGATCGGGCTTTTACTACGACTGGTTCCATTGGTGGACGTTATGGCGATGATTGCTAATCATGTGCCTTTGATGCCCGCGTTGGCAGGGGCGCTTTGGATAGTGCCGGCGTATGTGGTGGGCAAGCTTTTTTACAGCACTTGAATTCGGACTACCAGACTTTGCACCAGGTATCCTGAATTCCACTCGGGGAGTATTATGCCACCTTTTTAGTTGGAGCCTTTACCTTAGGGGCAGGCTGACCCTTCAATAAACCTTCCGTTGAAAGGTCTTCATCAAGCAGGTCCCAATGAATACCATAACCGCCTCCGCTTATAGACCATTTGTTTCGTTGCTTTTTTGTAGCGTGCAGCAGTCGCGGATACCACGCTAGAGGGACGGAAATGGTTCGTCCATCCATCAACTCGACACTGAGTTGGTCTTCGGTGAAAATAATTTTTTTTGCTCGCTCATCCGAGTTAAGTGCCAAAATACCCATTCCACGCCTCCAATAGTTTAAGCCGATTCTGCTCCACCATACCTTCTATTTTATTCAGTTCCTTTGAACTAAAGCCAACATTTCTTGCAAGGGCAACGGAAAATAGCCAGAATTTTGCCGATGAATTGTCTCTGTCAACGTGGATATGAGGCTGCTCATCGTTTTCATGACTATAGAAATAGAATCGATAAGGACCGATTTTCAAAATGGTAGGCATGTACTCAATTTAAGATTTGAACCTTAAATATGCAGCAAGATGAGAGAAAATTGAAAATACGGTCAAACTGACTGGGGAAGCCTATTCCGTTTATTTGATGTCATTAATTAGAATTTTGACCTTTTTTAACCGATGCCACAATCGGTTATTTTTCCCGTAAATTCGGCATTTTTAGCTTAATTTCGGCAATGTTTACAGAATAGTGTGAGCGTACCCACACAACCTTTTTTCCTTTCTAAAGTTTTTTCTTGGGCCTACCGAAAACTTAACATGCAACTGGGAGGTTCCATTATGAAAACTAAAACAACTTCAACCCTTAAACTCTTAACCGTCCTCATCGCCCCGGCCTTTTTCGCCAACTGCGGACAGAGCCCGACGTCCACCCCATCCGGGGATAAAATCGGTGCCAACGCATCCGTTCGGTCTACCGTGCTGCTCGGAAAAGTCGGCACCTTGAGCAAGGGCTCGGCCATCAACTTAAGCAAACTCATTGTCACCGCCGTATCCAGCGCAACACCCGCAGATACGGTTCGTGATACCTCTAATGTCAGCGGTAACGCTGCCGTTACCGTCCTGCGCGTCTTGACCTTGGCACCTTTGCGCAACTGGGTCATCACGGCAAAATCGTTGGATGCCAAAGATTCCGTCATCCACACCGGTTCCACCGCTTCCTTTTTTGTCAAGCCTGCGGATACTGCCGTTGTAAGCCTCAATCTCACCTCGCGCTTTGCCATGTATGAAGCCAACTTCAACGCCCTGCCGGACAGCATCAGTTCTTCTGTATCGGGAACCGGCAAAGACAAACTGAATTTGAACCGCGTGGTTCTGAAGGTAGACGGCGTTATCAAGGCCGACTCGTTACTCGCTTCCGGTTACTTCACCGGTGGCCAGAACGTAAACGTATTCTTCGACTATATCACACCCGGCGCGCATACCGTAACGTTGGAAGCCTATGGCGTGCTACACACTTTCTCTGGCCTGTTGTACACCGGCGCCTCGACCTTTACCGCCGTAGCCGGAGTGGATGATACCAAAGCCATCAGCCTCAACTGGGTAGGCCCCACCACCGGCACCGGCAAGCTGACCGTAACCCTGGGTAAGGTCGGCAAGGTCACGGTCAACGGTGCTTTACCTGGAACCGTCATCCCTTAAAAACGAGTAGGCTACCAGTCAGGGCGCACTCCTCCCAGATAAATTGCCCTGCAACTGACTCCTGCCACCCACCGGGTCCGCGGGGGTCAGGAAAAGAATCCGGTCCAGGCCGGGTTCTTTTCGTATGTGACCGCCGTCACCATCTGGAAAAGGCAAGAATTCTATAATTACCATCTAAACCTCCTTAAAGGATGAACCATGCCTTCCTCAACCGTCATGAAATTCACGTTGAAGATCGGCGCTCTGCCTCCTGATACTTTCCGCGTGCATGAGTTCGATTTAAACGAAGCGCTTTCCGAATGCTTCTTGCTTAGAGTCACCGCTTCTTCCGGCGATGGGGAAATAGCCTATGCGGACATGATTGCCAAAGACACCACGCTCAAGGTGGAAGGCAAAGATTTTACCGTTAACCATCATGGCATGGTAACCGAGTTCAGGATGGCACCGGATTCCGCGGGCAACTTTGGAAAAGAAGGCCATTCCTATATCATCATCATTGAACCGCATGTTCGCATGCTGTCGTATACGACGCAAAGCCGCATTTTCCAAAAAAAGAAAATCAATGAAATTGTCCAGTCTGTCCTGACCGGCGCTTCGTTAGCTAAAACAACCCATTGGGATTTTCAAGCCAAAGGCCCTTTCCTGGAACGCGAATACACGGTGCAATACAATGAAAGCGATTTCGACTTTATTTCACGCCTGATGGAGGAAGAGGGCATCTTCTATTATTTCGATCATCAAGGCGAGAAAGACGTTTTCATCATGGCGGATAAAGTCGATGCCATCAAGGCCATACCAAATACGCCCAAAGTGGAAATCACGGTGGAAGCGGGGCTTTCCCACATGGCCGTGGAACACGTAACCAAACTTTTCCGCATTCAGCGCATGGTGACCGGTAATGCGACAGTCAAGGATTATAACTACCGCACCCCAGCCACCAATGTGATTGGAAAATCCAGTCGCCCCGGACAAGGTGAGGATTATCGCTTCAGCCCACATGTCAAGACCACGGCCGAAGCCGAGCGCATGGCCGGCCTACGCGCGGAAATGAATTCGGTTGGCAAGGTGGTGCTGGAAGGGGAAGGCATCTGCCGATCCTTTCGCGCCGGAATGCGATTTGAGCTGGAAGATCCCTCCGGCTTCTCCCCGTTCAAGGGAAAATACACCTTGGTGCGCGTCCATCATCATGGTGACCAGCGTGAGGGCTTTGAGGGCGAAGCGGAAAATATCATTTACCACAACGAGTTTTCCTGTATGCCCGCCGATGTAGTTTTCAGGCCGCAGCGCAGCACCCATCGTCCTAAAATCAGCGGCATCATTACGGCCCGCGTCGACGGCCCGGAAGGCAAGCACGCTTATTTGGATGATGATGGATTGTATCACGCCAAGCTTCCGTTCGATCTTTCCGATCTCAAGGACGGTCAGGCCAGTTTGCCCATTCGCATGAACCAGCCATATGGCGGCCCCAATTACGGCATGCATTTTCCCATCCACAATGGAAACGATCTGGTCCTGGCCTTTGTGGACGGGGATGTCGACAGGCCCGTTGCCTTGGGCACGCTGCCCAATCCCAGCAATGCCTCTCCGGTGAACAAACGGAACCATACAGAAAGCATCATTCGCACAGCCTCTGGGCACGAGATTCGCCTGGACGACAAAGATGATAAAACCGTCATCGAGATCACAACTAAAGGCAAACACGTCATCACCCTGAACGATGACGCCGAGCGTCAGGAAATCCATATTAAAACTACGGATTTGAATGAAATGGTCTTCGACGACAAGAATAAGAATATCCGCATCTCTACTCCCGATGGCGCGCATACGCTTAAGATGGATTACGACAAAAAGGTTTTTTCAGTGGAAACCAAGTACGGTCATAAGCTGACCCTGGACGATCAGAATAAATCCTTGGCCATGCAAACCAAGGACGGCCATATTCTGATGATGGACGATGCCAAAAAACTAATCGCCATGCAAGACGGTCAAGGATCGCATTCCCTCCAGATCGATGCGGCTGGGAAAAAGGTTTCGATTCATACCACCGGCGACATGGAGTTTAAAGCCACCGGTAAGCTCGATATCACCGCCAAGGAAATCAATTTGGAATCCACATCGGATGGCATCAATGTAAAAGCGGCCAAGGACCTGGCAATGCAAGGCGCCAATATCAGCGCCAAAGGCCAACAGAAAGTAACTCTGGAAGCCACCGCCGATGCCAGTATAAAGGGTCTCAATTTGAAATTGGAGGGGACCATTAACGTCGACTCCAAAGCAGGTATGCAAAACAAGGTTACGGGAGTGATGACAAATGTGGAAGCCTCCGGTATCAATACCGTTAAAGGAAGCATGGTGATGATAAACTGATGAAATGGATATCCCGCCTAGCGCCCGGTAACGCTCCGGATGGTTCTCCCATCCTATCCGTGATCGGCAAGCGCACATATAAATTCGCATCTGGCAAAACCGCCTGGTTGGACGATGAGCAAATTGAAATCGTGGAAGCGGATGAGTTTTGGGGTGAAGGCAATCCCCAAAGCAATGCCCTGCGCTTAGAATCCGATTTGATCGCCTACAAACCTTTGACCGATGTGATTCTCATCGGTAAGGCCCATGTTCCGGGTGGTAAAAAAATCGACCAATTGACGGTCGGCATTCAAGTGGGCAATGCTCGTAAAATTGCGCGCGTGTTTGGAGATCGCAAGGTATTCGTCACCGCCACAGGTTTGGCCTTTTCCGCTCCGGAACCCTTTTCCGAAATGCCGCTCGATTTTTCCAGGGCCTATGGAGGTCTAGACACAAAATCCGATCCGGGTTTCACTTGGTCCTATTTGAAAAATCCCGTGGGACGCGGATTCACAGTTAAGAAAATACCACAAGCAGTACAGGATTTACTCCTGCCCAATATCGAGGATCCCGAACGTCTGCTGACACCTCAGAATCTGGCCATCGGCAAATATGAAAATTGGGCTGGAGCACCCGAGCCTGTTGCATTCGGCTGCATCAATAAAAATTCGCATCCAAGATTCACGTGGGCAGGATTGCCACCAGAGGAGTGGACCAAATCGGAAGCGGAACGCCAACGCGCTTTACACGCCGCGCCGGAAGTGGGTACGCCCAATTCGCGGCAACCTTCACAAGTACCACCCATGCTCAATCCCCAATTCTTTAATGGCGCTGCCCCGGGCATGCGATTCCCCTATTTGCATGGTGATGAAACCATCAAGATGGCCTTTATGGATGCGGACACGCCGCAATTCTCTTTTCAATTGCCGGGCATCAAACCCAAAGCCTGGCTGGATGTAGGCGAAGGGCCGGAATCCATGGCCATGGTGCTGCAGACAGCGGTGATTTACAAAGCGACCAACCAAATCGCATTGACTTGGAGAGGTTGCGCCTATTATGGCGGGCCGGAAAGCATGAAGGATTTCACAACTTTGGAATTTGGAATCGAGGAGAACTGATGGGCAAACCGGCAGCTCGTATGGGTGATTTGACCGCGCACGGCGGCACCATTGTTCTTGGTCTCCCTACGGTACTTATCGGAAAAATGCCGGCCTCGACTTTGGGGGATATGCATGTCTGTCCCATGTGCACGGGTCCGGTTCCGCATGTGGGCGGGCCAATAATTCTCGGCAGTATGGGTGTGCTCGTTGGCAAGAAACCTGCGGCACGCATTTCCGATCAAGCCGTATGTGTGGGCCCACCTTCTATGAATGCCATGGGCTGCTTTACAGTGCTCATCGGGGAAGCAGGCAGCGGTTCCCAGGCCGGTGCCGCCGAAGCCGCAGCTGCCGCAGCCGCCGCAGGCAAGACTGGGCCTAAAGCCATAAAACCCTTCCCACTGTCGGAACCACCAGCAGCCCCGCCTAAAGTACATTCCGTCGATTTTGAATTCCTAGATTCCGCCGGAAAACCGCTCGGTGGCATTCCTTTTACACTCAAAGACCCGGATGGCAAGCTAATTGTAGGTGCCAGCAGCATGGATGGCAAAGGCTCCTACAGCGGATACGTCAAGGAAGGTAGCTTCACGGTTACCATCCCGGTTTTATCCGAAGCCAAATGGGATAAGGCGGAAATCGCCGCCTCCGAATCCTGCGGCTGGTCTGTGAAAGCGGACGCTTTTGATGAAGGGGCGCAGGCGTGGGTGAGCGTGTATGGCACCGGTGAAGGTGGACTACGAATCATGGTGGTCACGGAGGAGAAAAAAGTACAGGGCGGAAAGGTATCGGGAACCTGGGATGCCAAGGCTTCGCTTTTGTCCGAAGCCGGTCATAAGCCCGAACTGGAAACCTGCGAGACGTTTCAAATCATGGTTTGCGTGGGGACATGTGTGGCTGTGAGCCCATCGCTCAAAGTGCATGATACGGTGGAAATTGTTTTGACTGGCGATGCCGGCAAGCCGAGGAAGGACATGCCTTATACGTTGACGCTGCGTGATGGTGCGGTGCTTAAGGGTAAGTTGGATGGGCAGGGTAAGGCTAAACATGAGAAGGTGATTCGGGGTAAGTTTCAGGTGGTTTTTGGGGATACGAAAGTTGGGGTTGGAGAGCAGAAGCCAGCCGCGGATAATGGACTGAAAGCTACTGCGGATAAGGATCGACCGGCAGTTCCAGAGAAGGAACAAGAACCCCATGGAGGTAGTGGCAAGGGGGATTTGAAAGAAGTTGAAACAACAAATGAAATATGTAAAGAGGTAAAAGAGTTAGATCATCTAGCAATAAATAAAATCATTCACGAGACGGTAATTATTGAAAGTGGATCAAAGGCTTATTCGGCCATAAATTGTGATTTTGAATTCGAAGGGTATTTTGACTTACCGAAAAATTGGTACAAAAAGCATGGAGCCAAGCCACAACAGGCTAGGCCAATATCGCAAGATCCAAATATTAGGCAAAGCAAGTATTTCAGCACCCCGGAGCATGTCGGGCTAAGTTATGGAATCGTTCAATTTACTCAGCAGGGACCTCTGGGAGAGCTATTGCACAAAATGAAGATAAAAGATGAGGGAAAATTTCGCGAAGTCTTCGGAGAATATTCCGAAACTTTATTAGAGATTACTGCTAAAAAAGGGCCACCTTCAAAATTTGAGGAAGAAGTATTCGACAATTGTGGCGTCTCAATGGGAAATAAAAAAGTTAATAGAAAGCCATCCCTAATGAAAGTCGGAGGTAAAGATCTTTGGGAAAAGTATTGGGTGGAAAAGTTCGAATTGGCTGCCACTCATCCTGCCTTCCAAGCCGCTCAAAATGAATTAGTGTATGAGAATTATTTTAAGCCGGTAGTCAACTATTTAAAATCAATCGGGCTTGAACCTATCTCGGAAAAGTCGCTAGCTATTCTCTTTGATAGAAAGATTCAACAAGGAAATTCTAAGAAATATTGTGATAGTCTAAAGATTAATCGAAAGGATCAGAAAGGGTTTTGGAAAAAAGAGGCGGCCCGAATTGGGGGCGATATAAAAAATAGAATTGAGATGATTTCCGAATCTGATAGACTTAGTTGGGAAATTTGTTACCGGTTGTCCTAAGGCGAGGGTGAGATGAAATCGGCATATTTTGTTGTTTATTTAGCTCTCTGTCTTTCTTTAATTAACTGTAAAAAAGTTCAGTCACTGGGCAATCCACAAGTAGCCAAGATTAACTCTCCTGGTTTATCCAATGCTTTTCCTCCCTTTTTGGAACGCATTAAGGAAAATACGTACACAGAATTTACTTTAGGTAAAAGTAGTGGAATTGTAATTGATTCGATGATTGAACGCAAAGCGGTGGCTGGAAGCTTGACGGTTAAATTCGCTCAATATTATTACGCTGCGAATGATGAGGAAAAGGATAGAAATAAGGTTGGTATTTGGGAATTGACAGTCGATTCCCAAGGCGTACTATCTGCGCGAACGAATGAAGGGGACTGTTATTTCACCATTGACGATGCTGGTGTACGCCTTCGAGAGGCTACAATTAAAGAAAATTGTAGCCTGGAAAAATTATCAGGATGTTATAACATCAATAAAGGAGAGAAAGAAGCAAAGGAAGAACATTTTAGTTCTGACTCTACCGAGTATGAATTTCACCCTGATTTAGGAATTATTCGATACACATATATTCATAAGCGTGGCGACTCAGAGCTTAAGGATGAGTTTATTCTTAGTGGGGTTAAACTCGATGGGGATTCGACTTGGACCTATTTTTATCAGCATTAGGGTAAATATTTTTTTAAAACTAGAAATTGGGTGGCGGAAATTTTAAAGGGTCAACTAATTGGTTATGTCGGGCACCTTAAAAAACTTGCCAGAAGCATGCTTCATTTTGAAATTTTCAAGGGATCAGTCAAAGGAGATTTTTTAAATCGATGCTCAAAAACTCTTGAGAAGGCTGACCAATGATTACAAGGACTCGTCTCTGTGCGATACTACTGACTTCCGGTTTACTCTGTGGTTGCAAAAAATCGCCGGATCAAAATCAATCTAAAGCTTCTCCGGATTCGACTACGGCCAGCCTGTCAGATACCGTAGAATTACCCCCAGCCATGGAGGATAGGGCCGATCCCGATTTCCATATTCCTCGCGACAGAACCGGTTTGAAATATGCATGGACCGCGGATTTCGATGCAGACGGAAGCGTGGATTCAGTAGTATTGTTGATTCCAAATAATATTGCTTTCTGTTCTCACGAAATTTTTTGCGTGAATCCATGGTCGAAAGACAAAACGAATAAAATGGTCTCGTTCGAACCAGGCTTGCTGATTACGCTTGGAACGCAAGCAAGATTTTTCTTACAGGATTCCGGTTATTTTCGAAATCCGGAAACTGTGAACGGCAATGCAGAAATGAATGTTGATGACCGTGTTCGTATTATTCGCCCGAATGATTCAACTTATTCTGATTGGAAAGCTCGGGTATCGTTTAATGGGGACGTAATCGGGGTGATAGAATACTCTGCGATTGAATCGATTTTATTTTTTAATGGAAAGACATTTATTCTTGCTTATTCAGATGAGGAACCTTAACGCTGTTGCCTAATTGTAAAAATAAATACACACGGGAAAGATTCGAGTGATACAAATCGAAAGTCTCTTTGAAAAGCTCTGAGACATTAAATGGAAAATCCATGCGCTCGCTCATGGCCAGTTAGAAAGTTCGGATGAAAATGGTTCGGCTAATAATCTTCGGGGTATGGAGATTGCTGGTGCTCTTATCCTGCAATGGTGCGAAACAAGATGTCCATTGTGAACCGGCATCAAAATCCTCATCCATTGGAGATTCAAGCCAAGGCCAACTGGCCAAAGCCAATGCTCTCCGCTTCCAACCCTTAGAAGATCAATGGGACAAAAGCGGGACCATGGCTACGTTCAAAGCCAAGCTTCTCCAGGATCTGGAAGCAGGGGACCAGACCCATGTTTTAAATGCTTTTTCAAATATTCTCGAATTCAATCCCGGTACAGCCGCAGGCCCTGATGGTTTGGTCGAACTATGGAAGCTTAACGGTGGCACCGAAAATCTCATCCCACTCAAATCACTGCTTGTCTCTCTTTTATCAAACGGCGGCTGTTTCTCCTCAAGTTCAAAAGACAGTATTTTCAATGCCCCCTATTACAATTGCCTTGCCGAAGTGGATGAAAGCCGTTGTGAAGAAAGTGGGTGTGGCGTTGTAATCCAGGCAGGTGCAAAACTTTTCCAATTGCACCTGGCGCAAAGTGACGCGTTCAAATGGTGAAAAAGGATTCCTTCCTTCTACGAATCTTCGTACCGAATCCGATGGGTACCTCCGTCTCGTCAAAGAAAAGCAGTGGTGGAAAATTAGAGTGTTACGAGCACCGGGAATCCCGAGCGATGACGCTTAAATTTTTAACTTGTTCGACGCAAGCCAACCGACATTAATAGGACTTGAGGTAATTGGATATGGCAGAAGGTGATGGCAGTTCAGGATCTACGGCGCATTTCAATACCGCCGCGGTGCATATCGTTTTTCAAACACGACCGGGTACGGTAGCGAACCGGCGCATCACAACGGGTGGGGACGCCACGCTTACTTTGCATTCCGGCGCTGTGTCTCAGGTGCAACCGGTTGAGGGCATTTATCACTTCGACATGCCTGTGGGTGAGACGGCGATTCTCGAATTGTTCGGAACCCAGTATAACGTCATTCGCGTGAACGGAACCGATCCGGATCCAACCGGTGAGCGGACGATTGTGGTATGGGATGGTGCACTGCGGCCGAATACCAATCTGGAAGGCGCGTTACAAAGACTGCAAATTCTCGGCTACCATCATGGGGCCGTAACCGATGCCATGAATGATTTGGCGGAACAAGCCATTTTGCAATTTCAAGCGGACCACGGATTGGTTATTGATGGGGTTGCTGGGTCAAATACCCGCACTAAAATCAATCAGATTTTTAGTAGCGCTGGACATATGCCTGGCGGGCAACAACCGCTCAATCGTCGTTACTTGGCCTATTTTGAAAGGGCCAATGTTGGCGCCACGCGCAGAGACTCGCCACAGATCGATTTCCGGGGAGGCGAGGCCATGAAGCTCTCTCTTCCCGCTCCGGTGGCCGGTGAAGCTCCCTCCCCGGTTTATAAACTTGGCTGCTTTCCAATCAATTTGGACGACAGTAGTTTTCCCTGGCACTTAACGGCTCATTCCGGCAATGGTACCGTGTCCGTTACCAATAGCATCATGACCACTTACAATGATCGTTTTGAATTCAGCGCCGTGGCTACGGGCGATGAAGTGTTAGAGATGCATCAAGGAGCTGCGGATGGACCCATCATTGCCTCGCTCGATGTTAAGGTGGTTGCACTTATGCAAGTGGACCTTTGGGGTCACCTCTTGACGGTGCGAGATGCCGGAAGCGCGGAATTGGCAGATCCACCAAACTGGACGGAAGCGGAAGCCCGATCGCTTATCGATCGAATAAACGACATCTGGAATCCCGCAGGCGTGCGTTTTGTGTTTCGCGCTTTTGAATCGCATACTTTGGATGAGGCGCAAGCAGGAATGGTGGCCGATGACTATGTTCACAATCATATTCGCTCCAGCACCATCGCTAGGAGATTAAACCGCAGTGGCGTCATGAATATTTACTTCACCCAACTTCTCAGCATGACCTATCACAATGCGGATGGGGTGCTGGAAAATTCCACTCCTCTAGCCCATGCCGGAAATCGCTGGGCCTTTAACCCTTCCGCGGTTTTTTCCAGCAAGGGGGCGGACATGCCGATGATGGGCCGTGTGCTGGCCCATGAATTTGGACATATGCTGAAACTGACCCGCGCCCAATATGCCCATACCGATGATCGTGGCGTGGCTACACCGTGGCGCCATGATTTGTGGTCGCGTATGCGGCTAATGTCCAAATATGTGAATTACGATACCAACGATCCCGACCGCTGGTGGCAGGATTTGACCTACGGCACAGACGAAAACAATTTTATGCTGGCCGGAGATTTGGTTTCCGTCAAGGACTTGCCTAATGACGGTACGGACGGGGAATTGGCTAGATCACACACCAGCATTACAAATCGACCCTATCCAGCGCATGGAATCGCAATTGATGGCTGATTTTAAAGCGCTATTCGTCACACTATTATTACTTGCCGGCCCAAGCAAAGGAAGCCCCATGGATCAAAATTCAATTAAAACACGCATTGATAAAGCCGATCGCTC
>JAYUHW010000141.1:0-5195 GCA_043766615.1 Fibrobacteria bacterium
ATCTTCCTTTTCGAGTAGATGTCATTGATCTCGCATCGGTTTCGCCTGATTTCAAACTGATTGTGGAAAAGACGCATACCGTTTTGCTACCCTAGGAAACCCAAATGACCGCCCTGCACATCTTAACCGGTGCTATTCAGCCATTCCTTAACCGGCACCAACCGTACCCGCCCCATTCCTTCGCCGCAGCTCCGCTGCAACCACGCCCTCAATCAGCCTTCCCATCAAAGCAGGTTCCCCAAGTCTCGCCTTCGACAACTCGAAGGCCGGATCCCATCCTTTGTCCGCTTCGTAAAACAAATGGAACAAAAACGGATCCGCCGCATAAAACTTCCGGTTCTTCCGTGGCGCTTTGGGCCCGCCCGCCGGCTCCATCCACGAGCAGCTCAGAACCGTGTATACTCGTTCCAATCGCGCGCCAACTTGGTCACGCTTCCTGGCGAGCCTTGATGATCCGCGAGGTAGCGTAAAAGATAAGCCAGGTTTTTGGTTTGATGGTTTGACTTATGGAAGGCCCCGCTTATGGCCGAGCACTGCAATTCGTCAATGAGGAGCACGGAGTATCCCTTGCGAGCCGATGTCAACGATATCGATTCGCTTTCACCGGATTTCAAACTGTGCAAATCAATCTGAAGGTTGTGTCCGGAAAAGCGGTGACAGTTCATGGGCCAAAAAGGAAAAAAATTTGATTTTCGGGGGGAGAAAAATCTCAATCTCGTGAAATATTGGTATAATCCCACCAACCCCGGCGGCCCCATGTCCCAGAAAACAATCCCCCAAGCCCTCCTCCACTCCTTAACCGAAGCCCGCACCGCCCTCGACCGCTTCCAATCCGACCCCGCCAACCTAACCACCCTCGCTTCCATGGCTCAAACCCTGTCCTCCTGCTTTGCATCCGGCCACAAAGTCCTAACCTGCGGCAACGGCGGCTCTGCCTGCGACGCCATCCACTTCGCCGAAGAATTCACCGGCCGGTTCCGCAAACACCGGAAAGCCCTACCCGTCATCGCCCTCACCGAATCCTCGCACCTAACCTGCGTCGCCAATGACTATGGCTGGGACGAAGTCTTCGCCCGCGGAGTCGAAGCCTATGGAAAACCCGGCGACCTGCTCCTTGGCATCAGCACCAGCGGCAACTCCCAGAATGTCATCCGCGCCGTCGAAACCGCCAAAACCCTTGGCATGGAAACCCTGCTCCTACTCGGCAAAACCGGAGGCAAACTCAAAGGCACCGGCACCCTCGAAATCATCGTCGCCTCCGACACCACCGAACGCATCCAGGAAATCCACATGACCGCCCTGCACATCCTCATCGAATGCGTCGAACGAACCCTGTTCCCGGAGAATTACGTCTAGGATCAAACTCGCCTCTTCACCAGGAAATGTTTTACCCGATAAAGGTGATGGTAATCTGCCTTCCCGGAGAACTACGTCCTAACCCAGCCCCAACCCCAGTTGCCGCAACCCCTCCTGCCAAGGAAGGCAAAGCGTCGACCCCATCCGTTTCTTAACTGGATCGCGGCTTAAACAGAAAGCCTCGCTCTTTTGGATATCCGGTGCCAATCGGTTCAGGTGGACGATGTCCGCTTCCGTGATCCGGTCCTTGGATTTGATTTCCACCAGCGCTCGGGGCATTCCCGGACGTTCGATGACGAGATCGATTTCCGCATCATCCTTTGTGCGTAGGTAGGAAAGCTGCCAATCCTTCCGCTCGTAGGTGCTGAGACGATGGATTTCCAGAATGATGAAGTGCTCAAAGGCGTTGCCATAAGCATACGTACCTGGACCAAAGCTTTGGGTCAAGGTACGGTCCAGCGCTCTCTTTACGCCTGTATCGAAAAAATAAAACTTCGGGCTTTGCCTTTGTCGCTTGCGGATGGATTCGTGGAAAGGCGCCAACAGGAACCCGACAAGGGTGTCTTCCAGTATTTCGAAATAGCTTTGGATGGTTTTCACATCCGCACCCACCTCTTTTGCGATTCGGGTGAAATTGAGGATCTGGCCATTGCATTGGGCGGCGATTTCAAGAAAGTCCCGAAACGGCTGGAGCTTTCGGACCAGTTGCTCGGCCACGATTTCTTCCTTGATATAGGTATGCGCATAGGCGCGTAGGAATTCGGATTTTTCCTCGCGTGTTTTCATGCCGACAATCTTCGGCAGGGTACCAAAATGTAAGGCTTCATCCAAATCAAAAGCGCTTCCAATTTCCAAGTGGGTTAAGGAATAAAGAGGATAGACGAAGGCCCTCCCTGCGAGAAGATTCGCCCCTCCTCGTTTAAGTTTTCGGGCACTCGAGCCCGTCAGCGCGAAACAAAGCGATCGGGTTTCTATGGCCCGATGCACGGAATCCAACAAGCGCGGGGCCTTCTGAACTTCATCTAGAATAATCCATCTGACGCTGGACGGAAGGGCATCGAGTCGCCTTTCAAGTTCCTTCGGATTACGAAGAAAGGCGTCCTCCTGTTCCGGATCCAAGAGATCGATATACAGCGCGGTTTCTGATCCTTTCGCGCCTAATGCTCCTAGCGCGGCTGACGCTCCTCCGAAATGCTGGCGGAGCAGGGTAGATTTACCCGTTCCTCGTGGGCCAAAAAGGAAGAAACTTTGATTTTCGGGAGGAGAAAAAATCCTTTGGAACATATTCCATAAATGTACGCCGATTTTGGAGTATAGTCAAGCATTGAGTTTTTAGGGGTTGAGTAATGCTTAAATTACTGAAATATTGTGATAATCCAACCAAAACGGCGGCCCCATGAAGCCAGAATCTATCCCCAACGCCCTCCTCCACTCCTTCACGTTGCCAATGAACTCTATCGGATATCCACCTCGGGTACAAAAAGCCGTAACGGAATGGATGCCATGCTTTGGTACCGAACCCAAATGCTGCCGGAAACACTCAACCTTAATCTATATCGCAAAGCGTTAGATGCGCTCAGGCGGGCAAGCTTAGAACCCAAAAATGAGTTTCTGAGGGATTTTCCGTCATTCAGCGCTTTGAATTCACGTATGAATTTGCGTGGAAGGCTTTAAAACGGTACTTGGAACAAGAAGAAGGCCCAGAGAATATCGATGCACTCCCTCGTCGGGATTTATTCAGATTGGCTGCCGAGAAGGGATTGCTTAAAGACCCGGTTCTCTGGTTTGGATATCATCGAGCTCGCAATGAAACGGTGCATACCTACCAGGAGGCCAAAGCCGAAGAAGTGTACGCCATAGCTGTGAATTTTGTTGCAGATGCAACCGAACTCTTGGAGTGCTTGGCGAATCGTACTGTATGAGTCTCGATATTGAATCCAACCAGTTGTCAGCAGTGTGCACCATTTTGAGGAATATTGTTCCTGACATTACAGTTTGGGCTTATGGAAGTAGAATATCGGGAAAAGCCAAGCGGTTTTCAGATTCGGATCTCCCTTTTCGAGTAGATGTCATTGATCTCGCTTCGGTTTCACCGGATTTCAAATTGATTGTGGAAAAGGCCCATACCGTTTTGGTGAACTAGGAAGTTCACATGACCGCTTTTTTCAATCCTTTTAATATTGGTTCAGCCACCGAAGACGGAAATCCTGGCGGTAGATTCGCCCGCACGGTATCCGCCACTCCAACCGCATTCTCAAAGAGCTCGGAAAGGATCCCCGCGATTTCTTTTTCCAGCCCGCATGCTCGTGCCGTCTCCAGCCAATGCTTGCGGGTAATCCGTTCCCACAAATAATATTTGCTGCGCCCTTTAACCGACATGGCCAGCTTGGCCTTTTCCGGAGCCAGTTTATTTTTACCATGCCCGAGAACAGGATAAGCGGAAAGGACATCATATTGCGGCGTTAAATGAAACCTTCCTCCTCGACCGATAAAGATGCTGAAGTTTCGAGCATGGCCATCCACCACGGCCAGCATCCAAAACAGCACCTGCGTCTTGAGAAAAGTGCGCCGGTCGGATTGGGATTGCCAAGAGCCAAGCAGGAAATTTTGGATTTCCAAAATACCGGGAGCGCCGTCCGATTCATATTTCACGCCCAAGGGAACTGCCAAGGCTTGGCAAAGATCTTCCTGCGGAAGCCGAATCAACCAAGATTTGTCCTGCGACCATACCCGATCAAATCTTTCTACGATAAGTACGCGTTGATCTTCAAAGACCGCCATTTCGCAAGCAGCGATCGGGATTCCAAACGCGGCTACAATCTGACGACATAACCATTCGTTTTCCACAGAAGAGGACAAATCAATTTGATCTCTCCCGATTCGGTCGCTCATGGGTAGTTTGAAAATATGGCTCGATGGCGTTGCCCCTTTGGGACGATGCCATTTCCCCCTATGTTTTAGGAAGGCTGTTTTCTCTTGGGCCCCGGCCAGGGAGATCCGGAATTCATCCGGGTCCAGTTGACCTAGCACCTGTGGAGACGAAACGCCTCGCAAGCTGTCGGCGAGCTCCGAGTTGCTGAGTGGCTGGGACTGGATGGCCTTCACTTTTCCAGGATCTTTTCCCTCCGGAATAATTTGCAAAGCGCCAATGCAATCGCGGCCGACTTCCGTCAGAAGGTCGAAAGCCTGCAAACTTCCTGTTCCGAAACGGGACTGTAGACGTTTGCGGATTTCAATATTGTCTGGAAGCAAGTTGTCGAAAAAAGCTTCCACCGCAGGACCGCGATAAGGTGCGCCGGGTGTTCGAAGCGGCATGGAAAGGGATATGGGTCTGGAAAATTGAGACATAAGCCAAGCCGCATCGTAAGTGAAAACGTGTTCTTTGTTATGGGTAACGGTCCAGTTACCACACAGTTCCCCATTCATCCAAACATTGAGCTGCTTGGCAGTGGTCGGCCGGCCCATTTGTCACCACTCTCCAGAATGGGTTTTACCGGAAGCCCCCTTGGATTTGTCGCGAAGGACCAATTCCAAATCCAATGCCGAAAGCAGTTTGAAAAAACTGCTTAGCGTACTCGTTTCCGGTTTCGATTCGAGGGCTGAAATGGTCTTAGGCCTTAAGCCCACTTGACCGGCGGCATCCGCCTGCGTCAGCATTCGAATTTTGCGCCAGCCTTTCAGAGCCTGGGCCAATTGCTTTGGGGTAAAAACCGCATATTCCATAATTATCCCTTCTGGGGTATATCTCTGAATTATACCCTATAGGGGAATAAATGTCAATATCCCTTACAGGGGTTAAAGTAAAAGAACCTGACCAAAACACCCTCAAATCTTATTTT
>JAYUHW010000142.1:0-5248 GCA_043766615.1 Fibrobacteria bacterium
CAAAAGCTCTGACCGAAGGCTTGCCCCGGATACCTTACGCATCAACCTGAGCGTTCCATAATGACCAAACCCAATTCCGAATTGCCCAGGTCCAGTAGGATTGGAATTCTTGGTGCAATGGATGCGGAAATTTCCGAATTCCTAATCCATGCGGAAATCGTAGACCGTCAGGATTGGCATGGCTTTATTTTCTACACCGTCCGTTTGCAAGGCCAGGAGGTAATCCTGGTCAAATGCGGGGTGGGCAAAGTCTTTGCAGCCCTGGTCAGTCAACATCTCATTGATGCCTTCCAACCGGACGCAATCATTTTTACCGGTGTGGCTGGAGCCCTCAATCCTGATTACGCTATCGGCGATGTCGTGATTGGTCGCGAATGCCTACAACACGATGTGGATGGATTTGCGCTGGGATTTTCACGGGGACGACTGCTTTATACCGACCTACACATTTTTACCGGTGACCGTTTGATGCTGGAAGCGGCACTCGGGGCCCAATTGGAAAGCCATACCATCCATGCGGGACGCATACTTACCGGAGATCAATTCATGACGCGTACGGACATCAACCATCATAGATACTTGCTTGATGAATTGGTGGGTGACGCGGTGGAAATGGAAGGCGCTGCCTTGGCCCAAGTGTGCGCGGTTAATGGGATTCCCTGTTTAGTGGTACGGACGATTTCCGATCGGGCGGATGGCGATGCCGTCGAGGACTTTACTCGGTTTCTTCCCGTAGTGGCGCACAATTCCTTTGCTGTAGTGCGTCAAATCCTCAGCGCTTGGTCCCGCGCATCCCTGGACCGTGAATAACTGCACGTGTATTGGGCCCGGGAACGCGTCCCGCCCCTTCGCGAAGCACTTCCGGGCTTTCGCTAACCAAAGAAATGACCGTGGTCGGGGTGATGGGTAGGGGACCTAAATCCACTATCATATCAACTAAGTTTCCATACATTTCTTCGATGTCAGTGGGCTGAATGAAGTTGTCCGCTTCTGTAATTTTGGCCGCGGTGGTAAGAATTATGGAGCCGGGAGCAATTTCAAAAAGTGTATTCGTGAATGGGGTGTTGGGCATGCGCACGCCTACTTCCGGCCTGTTGACATCCAGCAATTTTCTGGCGCGAACGGTAGCGGGAAGAATAAAGGTATACGGTCCCGGCACCAAATATTTCATATAGCGATAGGCGGACGTTTCCACCTTTGCAAAATCGGACAAGGCGCTGAAGTCCCGTACCATGAGCGCCATCAAGTATTTTTTCATTCCACGCTTGATATGGTAAAGTTTCTGTACACCTTTCCGCGAGAGCGCATCACAACCCATTGAATAACCGGAATCAGTTGGGTATACCACAACACCACCGGAGGCAAAAGTTTCCAACACCTTTTTTACCAATCGGATTTGTGGAGTCTGGGGATGAAGTTCAATACGCATGGATGTTTTTTCGCAACTTAGCTTAAGGTAGCTACTTAACGGGAAGGATAATAGCCGGCAGTATCCGGCAAAAAGGCATTTTTTATGTGCAGAATGGAGGTCGATTCAGCCGTCGTCAAATCCACGCCCACCACGTCAAATCGAATATCACGACTTTCTTGGTGAAATTCCCAACAATAGCGCACGGCCATCCTCTGCAACTGTCGGATTTTCCTGCCGTCAATGCGCTCCAAGGGGTGTCCGGAATTTTTGGTACGGTTGCTTTTTACTTCAATAAAAATCAAGAAATTGTCTGTATCCTCCATAACCAAATCGATTTCGCCCCGCCCGTGACGATAATTTCTACGGATTAAACGATACCCAAGGTTTAGCAAAAACTCCAGAGCGGCGTCTTCACCGCGTCGACCGGCCTCGACATGATTCTCATTATTTCTATGGGGAGTGGCCTCCAGGGTACTTGGGGCTGATGCTTCAGTCATAGGGCAGACCAACAAAGCGTACGACCTTTAGTGGGTCCGGAGAACCTTCCAGGCTTCGAGTTGCCGAATTGGCTTCCATACTCGAGACGGGCGCACGGTTGAAACGAAGCGTGCCTTTCTCGACAAGGACACCTCCCAAATTAAAAACCTGGGGAAGTCCTCCGTCCTGGAGTGTAAAGCGCACCGGTTTCTTGCCGTCAAGTTCCAAAACCATTGCCTTGGACCCTTTAGCGGGCAACACACCCGTTTCCAAAACCAAACTCGTGAGCAAAACCTTGCCTGGAAAAGTGAAAGTGATTTCAGTTTCACCCTTGTTGTCGCTCGATGGTTGCGATTGTTGAAGCTGCGGAATCAGCCAGCGCATTCCAACCATGGAGAGTGGTGCTGGCCGAATCAAAATATAAGTGAGCACACTGAGAATCAATAGGAACAAACCGAGAATGCCCCATAGATATCCGCGGGAAAGCGACATGGGATCATTTGCGTGTCGGCGTTTATGATCCCGGCGATCGGTAATTCTCAGATCAGAGGGTATGGGTGTTGTGGGAATCGCAACGGTACCCATTTCAATATGAGCGGAATCCAAATCCTGCAATAGTGCATCGGCACTTAAATATCGGTCGGCTTTATTTTTCTTGAGGCATTTGGCCACAATCAATTCCAGCCGGGGCGGGACGTTTGCGCGTTTCTTACCGAGTAAAGGGGCAATATCGTGAACTTGTTTATAGGCCACGGCCAACGGTGTATCTGCCAGGAAAGGCGGACGACCGGTTACCATTTCATATATGATAATTCCCAGGCCGTAAATATCGCTTTGCCCATCGACAATGCCGCCTTCACATTGTTCCGGAGACATGTATTCGGGTGTACCCATGGCCATGCCGGTAGTGGTGATGCTGGGTGCATCGATCACTTTCGCGATGCCAAAATCGGATATATACACCTTGTCACCGGGCTCGATCATGATATTGCCGGATTTGATGTCGCGATGGACGATATCATTTTGATGCGCGTATTTAAGTCCACGACAAATCTGTTTCGTGATGCCGATAATTCGTTCGAAATCCAAAGATTTGGAATCCTTGATGATGCGACTTAAGGTTGTGCCTTGAACATATTGCATGGCAATAAATTTTTGCCCATCTTCATCGCCATAATCGTAAATGGTGACGATGTTCTGATGTTGCAGGCGGGAGATGGCATAGGCTTCCGTGAAAAAGCGCTCCGAGAATTCTGAACTGCGCGCTAAAAGGGATGGAAGAATTTTAATGGCGACAATGCGATTCAAACCAACTTGATTGGCCCGGTAGACATCGCCCATGCCACCCTTGCCCAAATGCTCGAGCATCGTATAGCCGCCAAAATTTTTTTCAGTCGGCGGTTTCTCTACCTGAGTTTGCAGTGAAGGCTTTTCCATGCGTTTTCCTTCCTTACAGCATTCGCTTCCGAATGTATCGAAATTATAGGAAAAATGTATGCCCAGGTCCCTAAATTCCTTTTTTTCCTCAGTTTACACTTTGCAGGCTTAAACCAATTTCTGTAGCTCCAAGCGTGATAACGATTTACCCATATGCACAGTTGTTTTCCATTGTTACTTTATCTGTTGCATGCAAAAGCATTACGGCCGGTATGAAGTGATGTATCAACTTGGTCAAGGCGCCATGGCAGCGGTCCATTTGGCGCGCGACCCGCTGCTGGGTCGATTTGTCGCTATAAAAGTTTTGCATTCTGAATTAACTACCCAACCCGATGTGTTAAATAGATTCTTTAAAGAGGCCAGAATTGTTGCGGCTGTGCGTCATCCGCATGTGGTGGAGGTTTTCGATTTCGGCCAAGAAGGTCAGTCAATGTTTTTGGTGATGGAGTTTGTGGATGGACAGTCACTGGGCAGTTTACTGAAGCAATTGAAAATTCCCTCCATGCATCCAACGGAACCGGTGGATCAGGGTGAGGAGATAAGTCGCGCCACACCCTTTCTTCTGGCCGAACCCATGGATGCGCAGGTGGCGGCGGCGCTTATCTGTCAGGCTGCGGAAGGTTTGAGTGTAGCCGTTCGTCACGGAGTGGTACACCGGGATATCAAGCCGGAAAATATGATGATCGACCAAGAGGGTAATCTTAAAATTTCCGATTTTGGTATTGCGCATGTTCAGGATGATAGCCTCACCAAAACGGGAGCTGTATTGGGATCACCCCATTATATGTCACCGGAACAGGCGCGTGGTTTTAAACCCATTACTTTCCAAGCGGATATGTTTTCTCTGGGTGCGGTATTCTACAACTGTCTGGCCGGTCACCCCCCTTTTCAAGGGAAAAACTTGCCTGACCTTTTCCGTAAAATTGTCAGTGAACCGCATGTACCTCTCTGGCGCCTGCGGCCGGATATCGATCCCTTTTTGATGTCCCTTGTAGACACTTTATTGCATAAGGATCCGGCCCAACGGGGTGGCGGGCCCAAATGGCTACATCGTCAGTTACAAAGCTATTTGCTGACTTTAGGCATTGTTGAACCGTCGGAACGCGTCTCTACTTATTTGCAGGGACTTTCCGCTCAAGGTGTGCAAACCACATGGCGATCCACGCGTTCACCCACCGTCCAAGATCACGCACAGCGCACGTTGAGATATTCCCGTGAAACGAGGCGCGAAACCGCATTGGCTTGGCCTCTTGCGTCCATAGTGGTGGTGGCAGTAGTAGTCACGGGACTGTGGTATCGACTGGGCCATCATACCGTTAACACTAAGGTTGCGTTTTCCACTGCTCAGATGACGCCGGCAATTTCAGTTCCGATAATCAAGGACGGTCCGGAGCTGCGCTTGCCGGTTCCGGCAAAAGTCCATATAGACACTTCCCTTTCTGTCGAGAGCAAAAGCCCTACCGATACCGAAAATCCTAGCACCGCTGCCATTGAAAGCCCCGCGAACTTGACCTTGCAATCGTCGCCGCCATTTGCCGAAGTGTTTGTGGATGGACGGTATGTAGGTCTTACGCCCGTCAAATTGGAAGCCATGATTTCGGGAAGTCACCGCATAGTCATGAAAGGCAAGGGCAGCCCACCTTTGGACACGCTTTTGACCTTGCATCCCGGCGTCCAAGGCTTCAAGTTTATCATCGAAAAAGATTTCGCAACCCGCTTGGCGGGCACAGCCGAAGAGGTGGATTAGTTCAGCGCTTTAAATCCACATTCCAGTCTATCTAAAGCTGCGGCTAGAACCTCCAAATTTTGGGCGAAGGAAATCCGCATATACCCTTCCATGCCAAACGCGCTACCGGGAACCGTGGCCAACAGTTGCTCGTCTAAAAAATATTGGCAAATTTCTAAGGACGTGTTCAAGGATTT
>JAYUHW010000143.1:0-9522 GCA_043766615.1 Fibrobacteria bacterium
ACCGGTGAAGTGATGTTGGGCAAAGTGGAAACCGTACCCGCTTCTTTGACGGGTGAATTCGGCACCTTTATGACCTGGACGGATGAGCTCAAAAGGTTAGGCGTTCGCGCCAATGCCGATGTTCCCAAAGACGCGCAGGTAGCTGTCAAATTCGGTGCCAAAGGCATTGGACTCTGCCGCACGGAACACATGTTCTTCGAAGGTGAACGCATCACGTATTTCCGGGAAATGATTCTCGCTAAGGATGTCAATGGACGCAAGCTGGCGTTGGCCAAGTTGCTTCCTATCCAACGCGCTGATTTCGAAGGGTTGTTTGTAGCGATGAAGGGATATCCCGTAACCATTCGCTTACTCGATCCCCCACTACATGAATTCCTTCCCCATACGGAAGCGGAGCAAGAGGAAATGGCCCGTACCATGGGCGTCAGCAAGGATGAGGTTCGCGAGAAGGTCAATGCCTTGCACGAATTCAATCCTATGCTTGGACACCGCGGTTGCCGCCTCGGCATCACCTACCCGGAAATTTATGACATGCAGGTTCAGGCCATTATCGAAGCCGCCTGTAATCTGAATAAAAGGGGTGGAAAGATTATACCGGAGATTATGATTCCCCTCGTCGGTACGGTCAAAGAATTGACCATCCTCAAGGAAAACGCCAAACGCGTTATTGCTCAAGTTCTCAGCACTGAAAAAGTGAAGAAGCTGGAATATTTGATCGGTACCATGATCGAAATCCCTCGCGCCGCGTTGATTGCGGATCAGTTGGCCGTAGAAGCGGATTTCTTCTCCTTTGGAACTAACGATCTTACGCAGATGACTTTCGGCTATAGCCGGGATGATTCCGGCGTCTTCTTACCTACGTACGTGGAACAGAAGATTCTTGCTGAAGACCCCTTCCAAGCGCTCGATCAATCCGGTGTAGGCCAACTTGTGGAGTTCGGTGTGACGCGTGGCCGTAAGACCAACCCGAAACTTAAGGTTGGCATTTGCGGAGAACATGGTGGTGAGCCAAGTTCCGTTAAATTCTGCCACGCCATGGGTCTGGACTACGTCAGTTGCTCTCCCTACCGTGTGCCCATTGCCAGGCTCGCTGCCGCACAAGCGGCGGTGCAGGAGCGCCTCGATGCCAAAAAGTCTGCCTCGGCCTCTAAACCAGGTAAGGCGGCAAAGGCAGGAAAATCTGGCAAGTCCGCTAAAACAGCCAAGGTGGCCTCAAAAGCCAAGACTGCGCCAAAGGCTAACTTCAAACCCAAAACCATCGTAAAGGCAAAAGTGGCTTCTGCTCCAAAGGCGAAAAAAGCTGCTGGAAAAAAACGCGGACTGGCATTTGCCTAATCGCAAGCTTGTCTTTGCTTGAGCGTTGTTACGAGATTTTCTCTCGTTTCAAAACGCCATGATACTCTAGCCCCGCCCCATCAGGCGGGGTTTTTTTTGTCAATGGTTTTAATTTTTTCTGTACACGTTTATTGATGGTAAATAAAACCCGGATAACTTTACATCTTCTTTACCAAGTCATTGGCTCTTATGGGGTTTTCGTGGGTAAAATACTGGAAAAAGTGAAAAACCTTCCAAACTCAAATGCGATCTTCGCATCACAATTCTACAGCAAAATGGAATGAACCTTGGTAATATTTAAGCAGCGCATAACCTTTTGTGAAATCTTTGTAAGGACAATCTTGGTGCGATCAGAAATCGTTAAGCAATTAGAAGTGGCTTTTCAAAACGGTGAACTGGATGAACTGAAAGAATCCATTCTTCCATTCATAACAAAAAATCGAGAAAAACTGTTACACTTCGTGCAAGAGTTCCAGAGGATTGACGGCCCCCACCCGTTGGACATGATTATTAAAATCTTCATCATCCAACATAACATGCCCTTCAATATGGCTCATTATTTAGCCCGTCAATCCACCACTATTCGGATGGAAATGAATGTTCAAGAGGAACATGAATTTGCGGAACGGCAATCGCTCGTGGCCAATTGGATCCGTCAAAAAGCCGCGGCACATCGCAGCACTTTCATGTTTGAACAGGTATTTTGTTTCGAACGGCTAAAAGGGGACTTGATGCCCTTAATCGAAGACATTTTGAATCTTCAGCCGGTCAATTGAATTTCCGAATCCTGCGTTAAACGGCTGCTGGCAATCGAACCAACACCCCACGCTTATGCGACTGGATAAAGGTCCTTAAAATCAGCCAAAGCCGATTGTTTTTGTCTTCCAAGGCTATGGCTTCGTTGAGCCTGGCTTCTGAAACTTCCTGCCCCACAAGACTCAGCTGTCGATAGAACGCCTTGAGTACTTTTCCACTTTCTGATGGAAAACCTTCTTTGGCCAAGCCCATTTCATTTAGCCCGGCAAAGCGAAGCGGTTCGCCTAGTGCTTTGGAAAAGGGCAGGATATCCTTATCCACTCTGAGCCCCCCTCCGATAAATGCACCAGCTCCGATGGTCACAAATTGATGAATCCCCGTCAGACCTGATACGACAACGGCATTCCCGATTTTTACATGACCACCCATTTGCACACCATTGGCGATGATGACTTGATCCCCCAAAAAGCAATCATGAGCGACATGCGTATACGCCATAATCAGACAGTCTTTGCCGATTTTGGTGCATCCTAATTCCCCGGTTCCACGATTAACCGTGACATATTCCCGCAAACAGGTGCCTGTGCCAATGTGCACTTCGGTTTTTTCACCTTTATATTTGAGATCCTGCGGGGCATTGCCCAAGATGACGCCATCGGACAAGGTGACACAGGCGGAAAGATGCACACCAGGATAAAGATGGCAGAATGGCCCAATGGAAACGCCCGGCGCCAAGTGCACATCTTCTTCCAAAATGGCATACGGGCCCACCACCAAATCAGGCGGCAAAACCAGAGACGAATGCAATATGGCGGTAGGATGGATCTGCATGACCGGGAGGCAAACCTCAGACCATGGAAGCCTTGATTATGGCGTCCGCTACCAGCTCGCCGTCAATTTCCGCACGGGTTTTGACCACCGCGAAGCCACGGCGGTATTTATCCAGTTCCGCCGTTAAGGTCAAAATGTGCCCAGGCCTAACGGGGCGACGAAATCGGGCTTCCTCAATTCCGGCAAAGGCAGGTCGCTTTCCCGCAGACTCTTCGGGAAAGGATAAGGCGACCAAAATGCAACTGAGCTGTGCCAGTGCTTCGATTTGCAAAACGCCTGGCATTACCGGTTCCGCCGGAAAATGTCCCACAAAAAAGGGTTCGTTAAAGGTCACGTTTTTCTGACCAGTGATCGATTTACCCTTATCAAAGGAAAGGATTCCATCGACCAATAAAAAAGGATAGCGATGCGGAAGCACCTTAAGAATGCCGGCATAATCCATGATGAACTTTGGGTTATCGGACTTGAGAAGGTTTTCCGTGTTATCGACCATGGCCTGCATTCTCCGCCTGAAAAGGTTGGTTACGGGTAAATCTAATTCAAGGATAGTTTATCCAGAAGCATGTGGTTGGTCCAATGGCCGCCATTGCGAATCTCAATATCCAGTTTGGGAAGGGCGAGACCGGCCAATGCCAAATCGCCCAGCACATCTAGGATTTTATGCTTAGCGGGTTCGTCTTCCATACGCCAATGCAATTGGTTTAGGAGTGGAAATGCACCCCCCTGCCAGTCACTGTGACGAGAAAGCAGTGCCTGGTGCTCGGCCTCACTTTCAGCCAAGAGCAGACCAGAATCCAACCCAGCCCCTAACATCTGTCCAACCGTTAAAGCCTGCTCCCATTCACGATGATAAGCGAAGGAACGGGCCGGTAGAATATCGCTCCAAGCCACTTGCGGATCGTCCAAAAGAAAATTCTGGTGCAAAGGCGCGCGATCCAGGATATACCGTATTCTGAAATTGGCTGCCGGCTGAACACGTACATGGCCATAACTCCAATGGTGGTTCCAATGGAGATCGCTAGGATATTCCCGCCAGCGTGGCTCAACGGCACATTGTGGAGACAATTGGGCAAGCACCTCCCGAAAGCCTAAAGCACTGCCATCCAGACCAGGCAATTCCGAAACATCGCACTGGATATCGAATGGCTGATCGGCAAAGAACAATAAGGTTGCAAGCAGATGCTCTGGAGTACTTATAAAGGGAGATTCAAACTCTGAATGGATTGCCTCTTTATAAAGAACCGTAGCGCGATTCGCCCGGCGCGACAATTTGCCCAATTCCCCAATCTCCATGGCTGGGAATCCCGGAAAAATAAATCTGAGCGGCTCGCCGAAATGGGCTCCGAAGCTTGACTGTCTATGTGAAAAATGAAGTTGTCCAAGTTGTCCGGAATGGATGCCGGTTCCGGCCAACCTAAGCGTCCGCACCTTATCCATGGCGCGAAAAAGGCCTGATATTTTTTTCCGCCAACCGCTTGATTGCAATTTGTTGCTGCCTCCAATCCCGTATTGGACGGGCAGGAAAACCTGCCACAACGGATTTGTCAGGCAAATCCTTGGTTACCCCCGAACAGGCTGCCACGGAAACATCATTGCCGATATGGAGATGCCCATCTATCGATGCCGCACCTCCCATTTGAAAGTGGTGTCCGATCACCGTAGAGCCCGCTATACCGGATTGGGAAGCCAACAGCGCATCTTCTCCCAACCGCACATTATGGGCGATTTGCACATGGCTGTCCAACTTACAACCTCTGCCTAAGGTTGTAGGATGCAGGACACCCGCGGCAATAACTGAATTGGCTCCAATCCAGCAGTCTTCGCCAATCACCACTCCGGCCAAATGCGGCATGGCCAGTAGGCCTCTTGCACCTGGAAAAAAACCAAATCCGGCACTTCCAATAACCGCTCCGGATTGAACGATGCAATTCCTACCGATGTGGCAATGGTCCAATACTCGGGCTCCTGCTTCAATGCGGCTACCGGATCCGATAAACGATCCCTGTCCTACATAAGCCCCTGAACCAATGTAAACGTCCCCTTCCAGAAATCCTTTCACCACGGCTCCAGATTCAATGAAATTGCCATTTTGAAAAGTGGTGTCTCCCTTAGGATGGACTGGCTTGCCAGCCGTAATATCAAATGGCTCCGGGCGAAAGAAAAACTCCTGGCACGCAAGGATGAGAGCAGACATCGCTGCATGAATGGAAGTGACCTCAATGGTGTGAAGGGCGCCTGGAAGTGTAACACCGGGCTCAACGAGAATAATCGCGGCTTGTAACCCTTCCCGCAAACGCAAAGGGGCATCCTGACCGAGGAACGTCAATGAATCCTTGTTGCTCAAATCCGGGGCCTCAAGGCCCGCAATGTTCAAATCTGGGTGAATGGAGGAAGGGCTGACAGGATTGGCCGCGGGAAACAGGGCCTGACAATGCCTCAGGATTTCTGCGGCAGGAATGGCGGTCCGGAACCGCAAATTTATTTGGTTTCTTTGTTCAGCACATCAATAACCTTTTGAGTCAGGTCGTTGTCTTTCTTCCAAAACACCACAGCGCCAGCCGCGCGGTCAAGGACGAGGTCGTATCCCTCTTGATTGGCAACGTCTTGTATGGTTTTCTTGATCTTCTGGATGATGGGACCGGAAAACTCTTCATTCTTTTGGAAAAGTTCCCCATCTTTACCGTAAATCTTTTGGACGAATTGCTCGTATTCGCTCTTGCGTTTGAGGAAGTCGGCTTCCATCTCCTTCTTCTTTTCTTCGCTCAGCATCAAGGATTGCTTTTCCAACTTATCCTTCAGCTCCATCAATTCCTTTTGCTTGTTGGCGGCATCTTGTTCCCATTTTTGAACTTGTTTATCATATTCCTTTTGGGCTTTTTTGGTGTCTGCATACTTGTCGAACACCAATTTGGAATCCACATGGGCAATTTTCAAATCTGTAGAATACGCCACGCTGGCAAAAAGTAAGCTCATGCATAACAATAATTTTTTCATCGTTCCTCCTTAAAATCCTTGCTCTATTACGAAATTGACTACTGGTGAATTGCCTATCTTGACGTGCCGCGTACCCTCGTAGGATTCGACATCATCCAGCGGCCATCCAAAATCGAACCCCATTCCAAAAGGCGCTACAAGCGGGATGACTAAACGGAATCCAAACCCCACGTCCCGGCGCATATCCGAGAAATCGATTTCCTCCCAAGGGGCTGGCACATCCGCACTAGCAATGGGATTGTAATAGCTGTTACCGGATCCCTGATTGGGATCATACTTGGAGGTGTTGCCGAATACATTGCCAACATCGAAAAAGCTGAGCAGGTAAAAGGTGTTTTCCACCACAGGATAAGTCAGCTCGGTAACCAGGGAGAAAAAGCTTCGCCCAATGCGAGTACTGCCGATGCTGCCTGGGTCATAGCCGCGCAACTTTCCTTGGTATCCCAAAACACCACCCATCTGGAAAAGATCATAGGTCTGAATATTCTTTCCCAACAGTAAGCCAAATTCGGTTTCCACGCCCAGCACCAGCTTTTGAATTGTTGGAAACCACCAATCCACTTTGGTCTCAATTTGGTGATAATTAAAATCCCCTCCCAAAGGGCCACCCACGCGGCTATAGGTGAGCCGGTAAAGGGAGCCTTCAGATGGAAAGAAGGGAAGATTCTTATCATCGCGGGTCAAGGAAAGATGAAGAGAGGATTCCAAACCGGAAGGAATGATCAGTGAATTGCCGCTGCTGACTTGGCCATTATCATTTTCGGTTAGGTTGTAGCTGCTACTCACTGAAAAATAGTCATCCGGCCATGTGAGGCGCCGCCCAAGATTGAGCCGCAGGCCGTAACGGGTATAGTCGTTTTGGTTGGGTTGAAGGGACTTCTGGAAACTGTAGAAAAGACTACCACCTACCAAGGTTGGCGTATCCAAAAACCAAGGTTCCGTAAAGCCCAATGAGCCAAGCCTTTTATTAGGCCCCCATTCCATGCTTAAATCTGCGCGTTGACCATTGCCGAGAAAGTTAGGGATTTGCAAACCGAGCGTTCCCACTAGCTCATCCCGCGCACTGTAAGCTAGACCTGCAGAAACGGTTCCTGTGCCTGCCTGCTTTTCCGAAACCTTAATCACCAAGGTGACATCACTGGGATCACCATCCTTCACTTGCTCAATATTCGGTTCCACATTGTCAAAAAAAGCAAGTTGCATGATATCGCGCTGGGCCCGCATAATCAAGGACTGGCGGAATATATCCCCTGGGAAAAGTTTAATCTCGCGACGGACAACCTTGTCCTTAGTTTTGGTATTGCCACGGATATCCACAAGGTGAATATGAGCGATGTTGTTTTCCTTAATGTTGAACGTCACATCCACGATACTGTCGCGATAGGTGAATTGATCTTGCATGTCCATAAAGAGGTAGCCCTCTTCTCTATATAGTGACTGAACCTGAAACTTGGTCGCTTCAAATCGCTTCATGTTGAAAACTTCACCGGAATCCAATAAAACTTGAGCAGTCAAAGCTCCGTCATCGACAATATTATTATGGATGAACAGTGCCTTGCCGAAGCGATACCGCTTGCCTTCCGACACGTTGATGCGAATGTCCATATGCCGTTTATCGGCTGTATAATTGATCTTTTCGCCCTTGACTGAAGCGTCCAAGTAACCCAGTTCCCGAAAGTAATCCACCAATGTGTCCAATCCCAGACGGTATTCATCTTCCTTGAAATCACCTGACCGCCACCAGCGATCTTCCTTGGTTGAGATCTTTTTCCGCAATTCCTTATCTTTTACATGCACATTCCCGGCAAAAGATATGTAACGGACCAAAACTTTTTTTCCTTCATCGATAACGAAGGTGATCGTTTTCCGTCCGGTTTCCTGCTCTATTCCTTCTTCTACTTCCACTTTGGCAAGCAAGTAGCCTTTGTTATGATAAAGGTCGAGCAGTTTTTGGCGATTGCGCTCCACAGCAGAGCGGGAATAAACTTGTCCGTCTAATAAATCAAGCGCGTCCTTGATATCGTCCTTTTTAACCTTTTTATTGCCTTTGAAGTCGGCGCGAGCCAATGTTGGAAGCTCGGTTACTGAAAAGATTAAAATGACGCCTTCCAGCGAATCAGGATAATCGATGTCCACTTTGATTTCGGAAAAAAATCCAAGCTTATGTAATGCGGAAACGGAACCTTGCACCTTTTGGCGCAAGACTGGAGGAAGGTATTCCTCGCCCTTTTTAACCAGGAGGTTGTTAAGGACTAAACTTTTATCAATGGTCTTGTTTCCTTCAAGACGAATATCCGCAATTTTGACTTCCTTGACAGGGCTTCGGAAGCTGGGCTCCATTTGGGCCGAAGAGTGGGGGGCCAAAAAAACGCCAAAAAGGAGGAATGAAAGAATAATCAACGACTTGGAGAGGGTCAAACTAACTTCCTGGTTGGAAACCGGAATAATATAGCTAAAACCCCAAATTAAGAGTCGTCGATTGGACTAGAAAAGACCTTATCCCTCTTTAACCTCGACGTTTTCCTTTTCGCCTTTTTTTCCGGGCTCGGGGACTTTTACTTTCGCGGTTGAAGACGGGGTAAAAGTCAGTTGGTCACCCTTGCGACCCACCTTGAGCATGGAATTGTCCGTGATCTTTCCGCGAAGGATTTCTTCGGCGAGCGGATCCTCGATCAGTTTTTGTATGGCCCTACGCAAAGGGCGCGCACCAAGCTGCGGATCGAATCCCTTCTCAACGATAAGGTCTCGCACGGAATCCGAAATTTGAACTTTGATGTCGCGTGGGCCCAGTCGGCTTTCCAACTCGTTGATCAATATGTCTACGATACGACCCATTTCCTTTCTCTCCAAAGAGCGGAAAACCACTAAATCGTCCAGACGATTCAGAAATTCGGGATTAAAGGTGCGCTTTACTTCTTCGCGAACCATTTTTTCCATTCGCTCGTATTCGGTATTGGTATCATCTTTGCCAAACCCAAGCCCCACGCCCTTTTTAATATCCTTGGCCCCAAGATTCGAGGTCATGATAATAAGGGTGTTCTTGAAATTCACCTTTCGACCATAGCTGTCGGTCAGCTGGCCATCGTCGAGAATCTGCAAGAGGATATTGAATACATCCGGATGGGCTTTTTCGATTTCGTCCAAAAGGATAACAGAGTATGGCTTTTTACGCACCTTCTCGGTGAGCTGGCCACCTTCTTCATACCCTACATAACCTGGAGGCGCGCCCACCAAGCGGGAGACAGCGAACTTTTCCATATACTCGGACATATCGATACGGATGAGTGCATCTTCGGATTCAAACAAAAAGGCCGCAAGCGCTTTGACCAATTCGGTCTTGCCTACGCCGGTTGGACCGAGGAAGACAAAACTGCCCATTGGGCGCTTGGTTGAATGCACGCCAGATCGCGAACGACGGATGGCTTTGGAAATAACCTCGATAGCTCTATCCTGTCCAACCACTCGCAGATTGAGTTCCTTTTCCATATTGAGAAGCCGGTTGGATTCCGTGCTGGCCATTTTAGCGAGCGGAATGCCCGTCATTTTGGCAACCACTTCCTGGATAACGTCTTCGTCGACCATTAGGCGCTCTTCGCGCTTTTGCTC
>JAYUHW010000144.1:0-7980 GCA_043766615.1 Fibrobacteria bacterium
GGGTTTTCACCCCAGGTTAAAACCGTATGCAGGCCTGAAGCCACATTCTTGAAAACCACATTCCCGTTAGAATCGGCGGTCAAAACATTCCCGCCCTCCGCCAGTTTGGCCTTGAGCGAACCGGCTAGAGGACGTGGTGACCGAAGTTGTAGAGCTATCTGTCCTGGAGCATCTGCTGCCGCTGGTCCGGGAGCGAGTATGATTCCAGTAACCGTTTTCCCTGCCGACACAGAAATTAAAGTATCAATGGCGTTACGGGTTGGATTGATCCCTTCAATGCGCAGCGTGTAGTCACCGGGAGGCAAAGAATAAAAGGCAAAGTCACCATTGCCAGTGCCAAAATAATGAGTTTGATGGGTTCCAAGTAAGGTGATTGAAAGGGATCCGAAAACCCCCTGCGGCAACTGGACTTTCCCACTTACGCCACCAATGGGTCGCATGGTTAATGTGCCCAAATCCACACCTTGACTGGAATCGCGCCGGAAATGAAACCTTACGCCTTCCACTTCATTGAGCAATGCTTCGCATACGAAACTCCCTGTGTCCCTAGCACTGAGTAAAAAGCTGAATTCACCGGCAGGTCCAGTGGAATCGGTCCATTCCTTGCCAAGAGTGGGCCGAATAAGCACAGTATCTTGAACATTACCCTGGAAATCGGCATTCCGCAGCTGCACCAGGCGCGCGGCCACCGGCTTACCATTCCTATCCGTTAATATACCCGCAATCTTTTGTGTGTTGCCTGCATCCGTTCCTGCCAAGGAACCATTGCTGCATCCGCCAAGGCCCAGTACCAAACCTAAGGCAAAGCATAGAACCACAATTAGCATCGGAACCGAGGCCATTGCACCAGCCCGAACCGAGACTAGAGGGCTTCGCATTGGAAAGGGGAGGTTCATAACCCCAACTTTCGAATGCTTTTGGTAGTGGGGAAAAGATTCAAGTTGAATTGGTAGACCCGGTCGTAGTCGCGGTCTTCTTCCGAAATCTTAAGCACCTTGTCCCGAAATTGTTGCGCCGCCTGTTTCACCTTCTGCAATCCTTCGACTGATAAAGGAAGGGTGGTTACGGAAATGGTTCTTTCATCAACTGGAATTTTGTCCAATGCCTCGATGGCTTTCTTCAAAGCGGTTTGTTGGTACTTGAACACATCCACGGATTGGATTTCATCCCCGGTTTTAAGCGTCGCCTGCACTTGTTCGTACTTGCCCGTCGAAGTTTTGCGAATGAGCGACAACTCTTCCAGAATCTGTAGGGCCTTTCTGACGTCCTCCGCTTTTACCGCTCCGTCGAACAAAGCCGCTACTTCTTTATGGTTTTCGCCCACTGGAATGATTGCCAGCAAGTCGAAAACCATCGGGTACAGCCATTTGGAGAAAAGCGAATATTGACGTGGATCCAATTTTTTGTTGCGCCCTCGAACTTGCATGCGCAAGCTGTCCAGCGCATCGCCTTTATCTTCAATGCTACGTGCCTGCGTATACTCTACTAAGGATTGGAAGTACCGGGACTCGGCAGGATTGAGTTTGAAAATTTCCCCTAGCGAAGCGATTTGGCGCGCATTCAGGTTGCTCTTTCCCGATATCACGTTGGCGATAAACCCTGTCGAGGACACTTCCATTTTTTCCAACAGGAGTCGATGGGTGAATCCGGGTTTATGCGTTTTTGCCCAAGCCATTACATCCCGGATAAAGTCCCTGGCGTTGAGATATTCAAAGACTTCGGGAGGGGATTTCTTGCTTTCCATTTGCTTATTTAAGATAAGCATTAAATTTGGTTTCGCAGGCAATTTTACCCAATTATTGTGTCATATTTGCGATTTTGGATTAATTCTGCTTACTTCAAAATCCAAAAAACGCACATTGTTCCTTACCGCACAATTTCCTGCTCCAATTTGACTCAATTTATACGAGGGTCGGGCGTACTATCAAGCAACATCGCGCCGCCAGAGGTATATTATCCAGCGTCCCAATAGAATAAAAAGGTCTCGTGGGCCAATTTGAGATAGGATGCTACTATGAAATTATCAGCGTTTCAGTTTATTGCGATTTTGTCCACGCTGGCAGGTACGGTTTATGCCCAAACCACCCCACCCAATATCATTTTTCTTTTGACCGACGATCAGCGCTGGAATGCTCTCGGAGCCGTGGGCAATTCCGTAATCGAAACTCCGCAAATCGATTCTCTTTCCAGGCAAGGGGTGACTTTTGACAATGCGTATGTCACCACCTCAATTTGCTCTGCCAGCCGTGCCTCAATGCTTATTGGTCAGCATTACAGCCGAGACAGCCTCAACCAATTTTTCTCCATTTTCTCCGCTGCCCAATTGGCCCAGACCTATCCAGTGGTTTTACGAAAGGCGGGCTACTATACCGGATTCATCGGGAAGTGGGGACTAGGCGACCCTTTACCCACCACCAGTTTTGATAGATGGTATGGCTTCAGCGGGCAGGGCAACTATGAAATAAAAGTAGGCAATGTGGTGGTTGGCCATATCACTCCTAAGATGGGCGATCAAGCTTTGGAATTTCTCGATTCCAGCAAGGGGAAAAGCAAGCCATTCTGCCTTTCCGTTTCCTTTAAAGCTCCGCATATTCAAGATGGTGATCCCCGTCAATTCATTCCGGACTCGGCGGATATGGGCCTTTATGTCAATGCCACCATTCCCACATCACCCAATTCCGATCCGGCTTTTTTCAACGCCTTGCCAGCTTTTTTAAAGGATCCCAGTACGGAATTGCGATCGCGCTGGACATTGGAATTCAATACCCCGACAAAATATCAAGAGAGCATGAAGAATTATTATCGACTCATATCGGGAGTAGATCATGTTATCGGTCGCATCAGAGCCAAGCTTCAAGCCATGGGAGTCGCCGGTAACACCGTCATCGTCTATTCATCCGACAATGGTTTTTTCACCGGTGACCGAGGCTATTCCGGAAAATGGCTGTCGCATGACCCTTCTATTCGCGTCCCTTTAATTGTCTATGACCCACGCCTTTCCCCGTCCAAAAAGGGAATTCATCGCAAGGAAATGGCGTTGAACATCGACATCCCTGCAACCATTCTTTCCCTGGCAGGCGTGCCAGCGCCTGTGACTATGCAAGGTAGGGATTTGATGGGCTTGATAAACGGCACTACTAAAATGTGGCGATCCGAATACCTGCATGACTTTACCTTGCTATTGCCTGGTATTCCACTGTCCTATGCTGCTGTGGGACAGCGTTATAAGTACATCGTCTATCCCTTTGTCACGCCTCAATACGAAGAGTTGTATGACCTGCAAACCGATCCCAATGAAACTTTCAATCTAATCGGCAATGCAAAATACACCCCAATACTAGACAGCATGAAAACTCGGTTTGTAGCGTTAAAAGCCTCATCCGCTGTGGACAATGTGGTAAAGGAATTGCAAGTACCGGTGGAAAGCCCTTTAGCTATTAGAACTGCAAAGCATGTTGGCACAAAAAACCGCTACTTGGGCGGGAGACTCGTCGACAGCCGAGGTGTTACACTGCCTCTAAATTCTAAGGGTCAGCGAGACCCTGTAGGAGTTCACTTCCAACCCACTCCGAAGTTTTAATTCGACCTTTATTCTACCCAGCCGCCCCATGGCATTTTTTGAACTTCTTACCGCTGCCGCAGTGGCAAGGATCATTCCTTCCGATTTTTGGACCTTCTGAAATAAACTGCTTAACGGGAGGCGTGCGCCCGTCTTCAAAGTACCAGACACCGTTTGATTTCACAAAAGTTGCCAACTCATGATGCTCTTTGAGTTCGCCATTTTCCCGAAACCGCGCAATGAATTCTACTTGACCCTTTTCATCTTTAGGTCCACCTTTGTCGGTAGCGACTATCTCAAGGCCAGCCCAATCCGTATCGCGGGACCACTCCTCGATGCCCTTGCGATCAAAACTTTTTCGCACCGTGGGAGAAACGGAATTCAAGATGAAATCGATTTCCTGTTTTACAAAGGCTGTATAACGAGCCCGCATCAATTCGGCCGGTGACTCTGCAACTTTAACACCCAGCAAAACCGGCTGGCAGCAAAGTGAAAAGGGCTTTTGTGTGTCACAGGAACAAAGTTCATTTATCATAGAATTACTTACTCCAATTATTTTTCCAGTCGGAAAGTTTATCAATCGGGAGGCAAAACATCAACTGAAGGTCGGGCCTTGGGGCCCAAAAGACAGCCCAGCTCATCGCAAGCTTCCCAAGCGGCAGCCCTCTCCCCTATCCGTCCATACTCGCCCTGGAGCCTTTATGCCCGCAAAACAACGGCTGACTTCTGGTAAATGGTTTTCCTGTAAAGCCGGCCAGAGCAATCGGAATCACAAAAAAACATTTAATCGGGACTTAAACTATCTTATGGCGCTCAATGCAGTTCAAAAACTGGAAACTATCCCTGGCAGCAGGGGGGATCGTTTTAGCCGGATTTTTGAGTTGGCGATTGAGTCGTACACATACCTCAATTTCTGACTCTCAGAGACTAGGTACTGCAAACGGCACGGTGGAACGGACCGAACTGGATCAGCAAAACCTACCCAATTTCATTGGCCAAGAGGCTTGCGCGCATTGCCATTCCAAAGAGGTCAAACTCTGGAAAGAAAGCGACCATGCCAAATCCATGGCCCATGCGAATGATTCCACCGTGCTTGGCAATTTCAATAACGATAGCCTACTCCATAGCGGAATACTTTCACGCTTTTACAAACAAAACGGTAATTTCTTTGTCCATACAGAAGGCCCAAGTGGGAGGCTTGGTGATTTTAAGATACAGTTTACGTTTGGCGTTCATCCCCTACAGCAATACTTGGTTGAGTTTCCCGGTGGGCGATTGCAATGCCTGCCATTGGCTTGGAATACTATAACCTCCCATTGGTTCCATTTGAATGGGGATCAGAACATTCCTTCAGATGATTGGCTGCATTGGACTCGGTCCGGTCAGAATTGGAATGGAATGTGTGCGGACTGTCATTCCACCGGACTTAAACGCAATTATAATGCGCAAGCTGACACTTTCACTACGGAGTGGAAGGAAATCGATGTCAGCTGTGAAGCCTGTCATGGTCCTGGGGAAAACCATGCGGCGCAGGCCGGTTCCAGCGCTATTTCGAAATGGTTTTCCGGATACGGTGTAAAGAACAAGTATGGATTAGTGGTACAATTCGCCGACTCAGCCTCGCATCCAGCTTCACCTACATCCCAAGGGACGCACCAGTCTATTACTGTCGATTCTAAAATGGAAGTAGCCGCTTGCGCCCGGTGTCATGCGCGCCGCATGGCCTTACGAACGGAGTATCAATACCATAAGAATTTCCTGGATGAATATGTCCCAGAATTGTTACGTGAATCGATTTATCATCCGGACGGCCAGATTCAAGATGAGGATTATGAATATGGCTCCTTCCTGCAGAGCAAAATGTATCAGCATGGCATTCGATGTTCGGATTGCCATGACCCGCACAGCCTAAGGCTCAAAGGCGTAGACAATGCGCTCTGTACCCGGTGTCATGATGCGCCCCAATTCGACGGACCCTCGCACCATCAGCATTTGCAAGGCTCCACAGGAAGCCTTTGCGTCAATTGCCATATGCCCACCAAAACCTATATGCAGGTGGATGCAAGACGCGATCACAGCCTACGCATTCCCCGTCCCGATCAGAGCGTACTCTACGGCACTCCCAATGCGTGTACGCAATGCCACAACGATAAACCAGCCAGCTGGGCCGCGCAATGGGTGATCAAGTGGTATGGTCCAGTGCGCAAACCACACTTTTCCGACAAACTCATTTTAGGGCGAAGTGGAAAGCCAGGTGCGGATTCCGCCTTAGCTGACTTGTCCGAAAATAACGCTTACCCTGCTATTGTGCGTGCTACGGCATTGCAGCTTCTTTCCAAATATATGAACGACCTCTCACGTAGCGCCCTTCTCATCGGGATTAAAGATCTTGATCCCTTGGTGAGACAGGCCGCTGCCACTGGTCTGCAAGAGTCATCCGAATCGGATAGGATTTCAGCCTTAGTCCCATTGCTTTCGGACAGCCTTTTGGCAGTGCGCATAGCAGCCGTAAACAGTCTCAATACCGCCTCTCCCCTGCTCACCGATTCGGCGCGTAACGCATATCAGTCTGCATGGATGGAAAGCCGTTTTGCCTTGGATGCAAATGCCTTTTTTCCAGGAGGTCGATTTAATTTGGGTCAGCTGCAAGAAAAACTTGGGAATAAGGATAGCGCAGTTTTAGCCTATTCCACCGCACTGAAAATGGACAACCGTTTTATTCCCGCCCGTATCAATCTTGCCCTGCTTTTGGACCGGATGGGAAGGACAGAAGAAGCCAAAAACAATTTTAGAGCTTGCATCCAATTCAATCCCGAATATGCCGATGCCTATTACTTTTTAGGATTGATTCTGGCAGGACAAAATAAATTGGATTCGGCAGCCCAGTATATGGACTTGGCTGGCCATAAACTTTCACGAAACTCGCGGATCCAATACAATCTCGGTTTGATTTTGCAAAAACTCGGGCGCGTGAATGAGGCCGTTACAGCTTTGCAAAATGCCATATCCATTAGTGGTGACGATCCCGAGTACCTCTATACTTTGGCATGGCTCTACACTATCAGTGAAAAATGGGACAAGGCCATGGAAGTGCTTCCCCGCTTAGCCGCCGTAGCGCCCAAGCATCCTGGATTATCGGGACTTTTAAAGCTAGTAATGCTAAAAAACGGCTTACCTCCTAAAATTCCGCGTTAACCTATTCACTTTGTCCTAGGTTTGGTATTTCCTAATCCGGGCCTTTAGAATCATCAATCATAATAGTGTTTTCAAAATATTTGACGCTTCTATTACTGCATAAAATTTCCGTTCAAGATTAAAAATTGGACAAAATGACACCCACGTGATAGCATTTGGTTTGAGTCCAAGAAGAGAAGAAGTTTGCAAGAATCCTGAATTGGAAAAGGAAGTCTTAATGGCCACAATTCCCGATGATATGAAAGAAATCGTTAAGGATTTTTTGGTTGAGAGCCAAGAAGGACTGGATACCATCGACCAAGATTTGCTCTACTTGGAAGCACACCCCAACGATCGGGAAAAAATAGGAACCATCTTCCGTTCCATTCATTCTATTAAAGGGGCGTGCGGATTTTTGGGGTTCTCAAAATTGGAAAAGGTTTCCCATAGTGGCGAAAACGTTTTGTCAAAAATCAGAGATGGGCATCTTTCCCTAAATCAACCGGTCTTGGCCGCCTTGCTGAAAATGGTCGACGCCGTTCGCAGCATCCTTACCCGATTGGAAACGCAAGGGGAAGAAGGCACGGAAGACTTTTTATCCTTGGTGCAGGTCTTGGCCGGCTTAACAGCCTCAGCATCGGCATCGACTTCAGCCACTGTGTCCGCATCTGAATCCGCCTCGATAACGGCAACAAATTCAAGCTCGCCGAATCAGGGAATTACAGAATCGAAAGATTGGCAATCCGTAACACCCGAGCAGCCACTGCCTTTTCCTCAGACGGCAGGAAAACATTTGGGTGAAATCCTGGTAGAACAAGGGGCAGTCAAATCGGACCAAGTAAAAAGCGCATTGGAAAACCAAAAAGGCCAATCCCCCAAAACTTCATCGCTGGCCGATCAAAATATTAGGGTAGATGTGGCCTTATTGGACAGACTCATGAACCAAATGGGTGAGCTGGTTCTTTCGCGCAACCAACTTCTGCAAATTTCCGGCAACGGACAAAATCCAGAATTAGTCGTGGCCGCACAAAAATTGAATCGCATCACCTCTGAGCTCCAAGAAGGGTTAATGATGACCCGTATGCAGCCGGTGAGCAGTCAGTGGGGAAAATTTCCGCGCATGATCCGTGACTTGGCTACAGCCTGCGGCAAGCAGGTAAGACTGGAAATGGAAGGCCAAGAAACCGAACTGGATAAAAGCTTGCTGGAAGCCATTAAAGATCCCTTAACTCATATTCTTAGAAATT
>JAYUHW010000145.1:0-6043 GCA_043766615.1 Fibrobacteria bacterium
AATAAATAAATTGAAAAGACTAATATTTCTGCTCACCCTATTTTTTACCTCCATCTCCCATGGAAATGATTTCTTTGCAAAAAATTCAATTTTCTTGGAAATTGGAGGATCTGGATTACTGTATTCCATAAACTATGATCGGATTATTGGGAATTATGCTTCATCTCGAATTGGACTTTCATGTTTTGAAATATATAATGGATCAATCGAAGATCAGCATCATATTGACTGTCTCTTGCCAGTTTTCGGAAACTTTGTCTTAGGAAAATCCAGCCATCATTATGAGTTTGGCGGAGGACCAATTATTTCCAATTCATATAATTTATCCACTTGGGATAATGATCTATCAACCCTAATCGGCATTTCGCTGGGATATCGGTATCAACCAAATCTGGGAGGTTTTTTTTTCAGAGGAGGAATCACACCGGTATTATTTCCTTTGAAGCCTGATCCAAGCACTTGGAAAGGTATTATCCCCTGGGCAGGTATAAGTATTGGCTATAGCTTTCGAGGATTTCAAGATTACTTCTGAAAGGCAATGCGAGAATCCCGCGGTAAAGTTCCCTGAAAAGATAAAACCGCCCCCAAAGAAATACCGAGTCCCACATCGCCTAACAGCTGCCATTTCACTTCGCTCGGTCATCGTTTCATTGGGTTTACTACTCGCTCGGGGCATCGCCCAAATGGGTTTTGAGGAGTGCCCGTCAATTCAAACTGGGATTTGGCTGCACTAACTTTCCCTGAAATCTTCTTCAACGGTCTCCGTCAGTTTGCCTCAACCCGTTTTCATTGCTCGCTGCGGGTTTGGGCTACGGGCTCGGTACTCACCACTTCGCCCAAATCCTCGCAATTCGGGCATCTCCTTAAAACCCACTTTGTAATGGCGCAACGTTGCATGCAATTGCCCCCACACAAGAGAAGAAAGAGAATTACAAAAACTGCCCCCCAAGAGAAGAAAAGAAAATGGAAGAAGAAGAAGAGGCGCACTGGAAAGAGAAGAAAATCAAGAACGGAAAAGAGAAAAATTGGCGCCGCAGTTGCGGCGCCTTGCAAAGGCGGCTTACGCCGTGAAGGGATAGGATTTCAATAACAGGTTTTTCAAATTTCCATCAGGAAAAACCAATATCGAAATACGTTCTCGAAATACGTTCGGTCCCATTGCCTCGGCAACTTACTGACGGGCTCGGGGTTTGCTTTTCTGCCCGTCGCGGTAGCTTGTAAGACGCCGAGGTCGACTTGATGAATTTTTGAGGAATTCGGGTTCAAGCCAATTATTTTCTTATGGTCCTTCAGCGTGGAAAGGACCATTTTTACAATGCTTTTTTGCAGATTTCTTCGTAAATTTAGGCCTCAACTCGCAACAAGAGCAAACAAATTGCGCGACTCAATTCAAAAAAGTGCCTTACTTATTTTTCTGGCTTTGAATCTTGCCTTTTCCGAATCGACCAAAATATATCTTCCTCCAAAACTGAATGAGACATTCAGCGCCATTCTGACGCTGGAAGATCTCTACTTCAACGAGCACGCTGCCTATGCCCCGGATTTACGAACTCTCAGGTCGTCATTCGAGGTCAAAGATTCGCTTGAGTACTTCGTACCCGATCACGAAATTTACGTTTCCACCCGTGAGAACAATCCCTTGCTTTTTGCTGTGGATCTCAATGGCGACAGCATCGTGCAGGTCGGCAAGGAACCTCCTTATCCCTCTCCGTTGAAACAAAACGAGTATCGAGCGGATTTCTGGTGGGGCATTTCCCTCCGAAAGCCTCTGGAGGTGGGGATTACGTTGGACTCCGACCAATCCTTCAAGGGGAGGATAAGATCCCAAGGGAAGGATATTTGCTCTTTTTCAGCCAAGAGGGGTAAGCATCCCGCCGTGCAAGGCTGCTCAGACTATATATCAGTCGAGGGTTCCGAATTGGTAGTGATTTTGCCGTCCACTCTGCTCCGCGCAGGGGCATGGGAGGCGATCCTGACGCCGTCACGAGGGGGTGAAGTCAAAGGGCAGTTCGCCTCCCAGGGGGGCCGCAAATATCCCATTCGTGGATACATTTCAAAGAAAACCCCCTTGAAGATCCTTGGAAACCCATAAATCCGGAGTAGAAAAATGAAATTCCCGCCCGTCTTCTGCTTTGGCCTTCTTTTACCCCTTGCTTTGGCCATTGGCCAAGTGCCGGAAACACCGCACAATCCGAATTTTCATGAGGACCTAAACGCAAGCTACGACTTCGCCACGCAATTATCTGCTTCCCGGGGCTCCGCATTCGTGGACTTTTCATCGCAGTACCCAAGTGAATTCAACGCGGCTTTGATTCTGGAAGGAGACACCCTTCATCAAGGCGGGTCCGGGGGAGATAGCCTTTCAATCCAAGTTGTTCGTGTGAAGTCCCACACCTCGAACGCCCTCAACCTGCGGACCAACTCGGATGATACGCTGGCATTCGCTGAGTTTCAATTCCCATCGAGCTTCCCTGCCGTGCACATGACCGATATCGTTTTTCTTATGGAAGCGTTTAACCTTTACGACTCCACCAAGTTCGCGTCGGGCAAGGATTCCATTATCATTGATGTTACCCTTTCTGATCCCCTTGGTTCCGGCGCTCCGGTTCAGGTGACCCGCAAGATTTCGATCCTCGACTATGTTCGCTCGTTCCGGTTCAGCACGTTGGGGAGCGTGCCGGTGCGGGCTTTGATCGATCCTCCGGTCAGCGCCTTTTCCCTGCGTGGCGGCACGCAGCCGTTTATGGATCTGCAATTTATCCGGTTCACCGCCGATGAATTGAAGCTGCGCGTAAACAAGGTCCGGGTCAGCGTACCACGACTCAAGACGATTGTGCCCTTGGCTGGGGGAACCACTGCCACGGTCAATGGCGGCATTCGCCTGCACGGGATTGCCATCACCACCGATTTCAATTTTGGTTCGTACACCCCGGAAAAACCCTTTGATTTAAATGGGCCATGGTATAGCCAGGCCGCCGGCCCTACCTTTGCTCCTTGGTTTGATGACGTTATCAATCCGGACGATGTCGCGGGCTATGCCTTTATCCAAAAAGGCTGTTGGATGACTTCTTGGGCATCAATCATGCATGCCCAGGGCGCCACAAAAGTAGAGGCGGAAAATTCAACGGCATTGGTAAACCTCACGCCCCTGACTTTGGCCCGGTACGTGAAAAAGAAGAATCTGTTCAGGACCTGTTCCGATGATCCCGGAACCCAAGTCTGCTTCCCTTCCTACAATCTTCCTGAACTGCTGAAAGGAACCAATGGTCTTTCCGGCAATACCAAGTTGGAATTCAAGGCTTCACAGATCGATGCCAGCCTGATTGAAGATTATCTCGCTCGGAAAATCCCGGTGCTTTTGAAGGTGTTTGACCATACCCACTTTGTGGTGGCCAATGGAATCGAAACCTATTTCAAGAAGCGCGAGAACAAATGGGTCAAAACCTACTTTATCAACGACGTCGGATATGCAAATAATTTTGCTATGGTGAATGGTGAAATTGGTGATATCAATAAACAAATCGATTGGGACAACAAATTCTCTTACGCCATGTTCATGGCGCCAACTGACAAGTCTAAAACCAACGGCCTTGTCCTCCAGATTTTTTCTCCGGCACAGGCCTTTATCGTGGACCCACTGGGAAGAAGGAGGGGACTGAATCCCGCCGATGGCATATCCTATGATGAAATCCCCGATGTAACGGCCACCTTGGGCGAAGCCTCTTTCACCACTCTTCCAGACTTTCCCGTACCTCCGGATCCTGACCCCGTGAAATACATCCACATCAACCAGCCGGTGGAGGGAGAATTCCAAATCCAAATTGTGGGAACGGGATCCGGCCCCTATACTCTGGAAATCATCAAGATCGACGCCTTTGGAACCGAAACTACCCAGTTGATCCATGGGAATACCGTGGAAGGCCAAATCGACCCGGTAGCGGTCAACTATAAAAACAACGAGAACGATGTTATCCCACCTGTTACGGTCTCGGATTTCGTGGAAGCACCCTGGAATCGAATCAATCCGTTGGTCATCCACTTTTCCGCTACCGACACCGGTTCTGGGGTTGCCCAGACATTCGTAAAAGTGGATGGTGGTGACGCCAAGGATACCACTGCGATCACGCTGACTGAAGAAGGCGAACACACCGTGGAATTTTGGTCAACGGACAAGGCGGGCAATGTGGAACCGGTCCATACCCTCCTCATCCACAATGATTTCACTCCGCCTGTTTCCTCTCACGATTACACGGGCACAGGCACGGAAAATGGCTCCGTGACCATCAATTTCCAGAGCGTCGATGCGCTTTCGGGTGTCGCTGCCTTTTCCCTTTTGGTCAATGGCGTTGCGGCCTCCAGTCCTCTCACGCTATCAGCCGCTGGGGTTTACCAGATTGAGTTTTTCGGAACTGACGTTGCCGGAAACGTGGAAACCCCTAAACCACTGCAAATCACCATCAGCCTTATCCAAACCGTGGTCATGCATTTGGAGGCCAAGGAGAAAAAATCTAAGGACAAAGAACCTGAAGTTCACCTCAAATGGCGTCATACGGGTTCTGGAGATTATCGGGTTATGCGGTCAACCCTGGATTCCACGCAGGGATTTGTGGAAATCGGGAGAACCCCGGAAAGGAAATTTGTGGATGAAAACGTAGACGTTGGTGCTGTATACTATTATCGCATCCGGGTGGACAATCTTCAGTCGGAAGCCGTTTCCGTCCTCGTGGAAGGGAAAGAACCGTGTTCGAAGGGCTCCAAAAAAGGAAGAAAATAAGCGTCGCGTTCCGCGTGCTATTCGCGCACGCCTTCCGGCCAGCGTCGAAACTCGCCTGGGGTAGCTGCCTTCTAGTGAGCTTGGCGTTCTGTATTAGCCAAATTCACTCCGCAGAAAGATTGGGTGCTCGCAGGAAATATTCATCTCCACCACCACCTTACAGCGGAATCAGCCTTGACGAGGATAAAAAACAGTTGAAGGCCACGCTTTTTGTCTCGGCGTACGACTCCTTGATAATAGAAAACGAGGATAGCCTTAAGACCATGTTACGCAATATTTCATGGGAATGTATGATGAACAAATTTCCGAGGGCTACGCTGGTAATTGCTCTATTTTCTAAAGAAGAATACGCGCGTCCCAGGCGGGAATTACAAAAGAGCGAATTAAAGGCATGGAAGACTAGTTACTTGGCCAAATACGATGCATGGGAAAAGGAACTTATATTCTTTCCGGAAAATCCAAAAAAACGAAGGAAAATCTCCTTCGACTTATGTCCTGAGGCCAAAGAAACGTCTCAAGGATTCTACTACTTTCACTGCCAAGGCAAGAGACCATGGGAAAAATAAGGCAAGTGCAAACGTCGCATGGCAAAATGCTGAGGCACTTCGCCTTGCCTAATGAAAGTAATTACTCCAATTACGTGAAGAATGGGGCCCCTTCCCCATAAGGTGATAAAGAAAAACCAGTGCGCTAAGAAAAGAGGGGGGGCGGAAAGAAAGAGCCGATATCATCTCCCTGTGTGTGGGACAACTCGGCCTGCGCGATACACGCTGGCCGGCCTGCGGCGCATGCAACACCGCCAGCCGGGAAACCGCGGGCATGCTCCGCATTGCGGTTTCGCAAATGGCCTGGGAAGGCTGCGCGGCAATTCAGAATAAGCCGCGGCGCTAACTTTCTCTGAGGTCTTTCCCGTTCGGCTTCGTTAGCGCCGCAGCTTTTCTTCATTGCGGGCTGCGGGTGTTCGCTCCGGGGTCGGCACTCCCCACTCCGCTCACATCCTCGCCCAGCGCGCAAATTATTTCGTTGCTTCTTCCCTTCGGCCTTCCCAGGCCACTTCCGGCGTGGCTAACGTTGTCCGAAATTGCGCCTCTAAATACTTGCCCCCCGGCTATGGGCCGGAAGGCAATTTACCAGTTCATAATTTTTTATGGGGTGGGAAGAGAGGAAAACCAAAGCAATCCGAACTAAGAATTTAAGTCAAATAAAAATTCAGAAAACCAATAAATCCAAAATGGGGAAGTCAGGTAAAACAAGGAAAAATCCAGACAA
>JAYUHW010000146.1:0-4384 GCA_043766615.1 Fibrobacteria bacterium
CGGCCAATTAGGCGCTGGATCTCCTGAGTGCGACCAGACGCTCCGGCGCGCTCGCGCTTGACACGCGAGGACGTGCTGCGCGGCAGCAAATTGTATTCAGCTGTAACCCAACCTTTGCCTTTGCCTTTCATCCAGCGGGGGACCTCTTCTTCCAAACTGGCGCAGCACAGAATACGCGTCTTACCCACTTCAATCAAGTACGATGCCTCCGCCGTGGAAACAAAGTCCTCCGTAATTTTGATTGGGCGCAATTGATCCGTTTTCCTGCCGTCGATTCTTGTCATGCTTTACCTTTTTAATGTGACTTGTGCAGCCCGCGATCTAGGGTAACTTCCCAGTACCTTCAATTGCGCAGCCATCTCTCTCAGATGATCCAAAGCCTTATCGACCTTTGTCTCCCCTATTTTGCCCACAAAGTCCACGTAGAACCAGTATTCAAAAGGGGATAGAGGATTGGGTCGCGATTCGATTTTGAGCAGATCGATATCACGTAATGCGAAAACGCCCAGGATTCTGAACAGGATGCCGGTTTGATTCTTTTCGGGCATAAAGACGATACTGGTTTTATACTGTCCATGACCGGATGTTTTGGCAGCATTAGGTGTAATGGCCAGAAACCGAGTGAAGTTGTTCGGGAGATTCTGGAGATTGCTACGCAGCACTTTTAGTTTATAAAGTTTGGCGGCATAGGCACTGGCAATGGCCCCGATTTGCGCAGGTGCTTCTTCCGATAGGGATTTGGCGGCACCGGCGGTATCGAAAAAAGCTACGGGTCGGATTCGACTTTCCTTGGCAAAAAAATGACTGCACTGTGCTAGCGCTTGTGGGTGCGAACGCACCTGTGTCAGGTTTTTTAATGAAGTGCTGGGATGACACATGAGCGCATGCTCCACCTTCAAATGCGTCTCACCTACAATTTGGAGGTTATGGGTTAAGAGCAGATCATAATTTTGATGAATGCTACCCGCTAAGGAATTTTCAATGGGAATCACACCTTGATCCACTTTTCCCTTTTGCACGGCAAGAAATACATCTTCAAAAGTTTCGCATGGAACCGTCTGACAACGGGGTCCAAGCAATTGTTTGCAGGCTAGATCGCTATAGGCGCCATGCACACCCTGGAATGCTGCTTTCATAGGTTTATAATTTAGTAATTCCCGGTATCCGTCGGGCCCCGGCATAATGATCCACAAAGTAGGGCGCTTCCAGACTGGAATAGGCAACACCGATACTGGTTGCGGAGTGGATGAAATAGTTATTGCCCATGTAAATGCCGGTATGATCGATAATCCAGAAATGCTTGAAGAATATCAGATCGCCCGGCTTGAGATCTCTCTTAGCAACAGCATTCCCTTGAAGTGACATGGCCAATGCATTATGCGGCAAGTCTATGCCGTAGGCTTCCGAAAACACCTGGCGCACAAAGCCGGAACAATCAATGCCGGATCGGCTCTGGCCACCAAAATGATAGGGCACCCCTAAATACGATTCAGCTACTTTACGCAGTCTGGAATTTTCCCGGCCTAGGATTGGAGCGAAGGAGCCTACCGCCAGCGCCGGTCGCACTGCTGTGGGTTTCGCAGAGGCATTTGGCATCACATACCTGCCTGCGGAACGGACGAAATACGGCCGGACTCGGGGACCGCAAGCGGATAAGAGGAAACCGGCTAACAGAATTGCGGAGCTATTCTGAAGCCTCATTCTGGATGGGTCGAGTTATGCCGCGCAAAGTTTTTCGGTGGCACCGGCAATTTGGAACAGGGATTCTTCTTGGAAGGCTTTGCCGATGTATTGAAGACCGATGGACAACTTGCCTGCGCGGCCGATGGGCTGCGAGATGGCAGGTAGTCCCGCCAAGTTTACCGCCACCGTATAGATATCCCCCAAGTACTGAGCCATGGGATCCGTTTCTATGTTGCCGACCTTTTGGGGCAGGTCCGGCATGGTGGGCGTAGCTACCACATCGCACGTTTCAAATGCCTTGTTGAAGTCGTCGGTAATCAGCCTACGCACTTTTTGCGCCTGCATATAGTAGGCATCGTAAAATCCGGAACTGAGTACATAGGTGCCCAGGAGAATGCGCTTCTTGACTTCCTCACCGAAACCCTGCGACCGGGTCTTGGAATAGAGACCAAACAGATCCTTGGCGTCCTTGGCTCGGGTGGTATAACGCACGCCGTCAAAACGAGATAGGTTGGCGGATGCTTCTGCGGTGGCGATTACATAGTATGCGGCAATCGCATACTTGAAACTGGGAATAGAAATTTCCCGGATTACAGCGCCGTTCTTCTCCAAAGTCTCAAGGGTTTTTTGCACAGCGGCGCGCACCACAGGGCTTAGGCCTTCTCCAAAAGCTTCTTTGGGCATTCCAATCACTTTACCTTGAATCCCTTTACCTAGAGAGGCGGTAAAATCAGGAACGGGAATTTGTGCGGACGTTGCGTCGTGATTGTCCCATCCGCAAATGGCGTTTAGCAGCAAAGCAGAATCTTCCACACGGTGACTGAAGGCACCGATCTGATCCAAAGAAGAGGCGTAGGCGACAAGACCATAACGCGAGACACGTCCGTAAGTGGGTTTGATGCCCACGATGCCGCAGCAAGCCGCCGGCTGACGGATGGAACCACCGGTGTCTGATCCTAAGGAAATATCTACTGAGCCTGAGGCGACGGCCACCGCCGAACCTCCAGACGATCCACCTGCTATGACACTTTCATCCAAGGGATTACGCGGTGCACCATAAGCGCTGGTCTCGGAAGTGGAACCCATCGCAAACTCATCCATATTGGTCTTGCCAACCGGAACGGCATCCGCAGCGAGCAGGCGCTCTACGGCTGTAGCATTGTAGGGCGAATGGAATTCACCTAAGATTTTCGATCCGCAAGTTGTTCGCCCTTGCGACATCACGATATTGTCTTTAACGGCAATTGGAATACCCGCCAAGGCGCCTAGTTTTTCACCAGCGGCCCGACGTTTGTCTATGGAACGCGATTGTTCCAAAGCCCGTTCACCCAAGACACTGATAAAGGCATTGAATCCACTGGTCTCCGCGATTTTGGCCAATGAAGCCGTGACCAAGGATTCCGACGAGACTTCACCGGACTGGACTTTTTTTGCGAGTTCTGAAACTGTTGCCATACGCTTTTACTTCGACCATTTCATGATATAGAGACTAAAAATCATTCCAATTATGCTGCAAAAATTGAATTTAAAACCAAGACCAAGGCGGACTTTCACCATGTACAAATCAATTAAAATTCCATTGTCTTTGATGCCCAAGCTGGGCTGAAAGGAAGCGACGAAAAAGCTACGGATGGGATTGTTCATGTCTCCCCCGCTCAATACGCCAATTTGGCCCAGAACCAGTCCCAGTACCTCTCCCAGAATTCCACCCAATATCAACCCAAGTATGATAAAGACAACTAATCTGCCCACACTCGAGGACTTGCCCATGATCATTTAATGCCCCCGATCCCGGAAATTTTCAACATGTCCTATCAATATAACCATTCAGAAGACCTTTTGACGCATGGCCTTCTCTTCCCGTCGTCCTCATAGTTTATCAAACGACAATGGCTCTAATATTCATAGTCTTGATACCTAACCTTTTCCAGTGAAAGTCCTTGTGCCGGCGCCCAGGTTCGTTCGCCATTGAAGGTGCCCGCGAAAATACTTTGGACCAGACCCTCGGGTAAATGCCCCCGAGCCACGTCAAAACCTGCGCCTACAATCGACCGCACCATTCTATGCAGAAATCGATTGGCTTCTAGCGTCACAATAAGAAAGGTGTCTTCCGCGTGAATCTCGGATCGGATGACCCGGCACTCGGTACTTTTTCCATCCTTTCTCGGCACTGAAAAATCCACAAAATCATGTTGACCAATCACCGAAGCCAACTCCCGGCGAAACAAATCCAGGTGCAATGGATATCCGGTATACCAAGCCATATGTCCGAGTAAAGCGGATGGCCGCAGGGCAATTCGATATTTATAGAGTCGCGACTCCGCCGAAAAGCGGGCGTGGAAATCCGCAGGACAGGACTCTAATTGCCTTATGTAAAGGGAGTCCGGCGTCAGAGCATTGACTGATTTTTCAATCTTGTACACATCAAAGATTTTTTCACAATCGAAGTGGGCCACTTGCCCGGAAGCGTGCACGCCAGCGTCCGTGCGTCCTGCGCCTATTATGGTCACGGCGGTGCGCAAACATATGGCCAGAGCCTTTTCCAATTCGGATTGCACAGTAAGTTGGCCAGGCTGCTCCTGCCACCCCGCAAAGCCGGTCCCCAAATACTCAACTACAAATCGATAACGACCCATGTCGGAAAATTAGCAGGAAACGGCTCTATTGCCTAGTTGGTTTGCTTGGGGCTGGATGGACCTCA
>JAYUHW010000147.1:0-3335 GCA_043766615.1 Fibrobacteria bacterium
TAACCATGGTAGCTGCTTACGATGACTTCGCCCTTTACTTTTATTTCCTGGTTCAAGAGAACACTGCATTCAATCCCTCCACACTCTGCACGGCAACGAATCTTTGGAAAGCCAATGCCCCTGAGGTCTATATCGACCCCTCCCCTTGGGATGAGAACAATTATCGCGCCTATTTTTCTTTGGATGGCACTGGGCTGGTATTTGGTACTTCTCCGAAAACCGTTCAACTGGATAAGCCTATTTATCCCACGGATACACGGTTCTTTTTTCGAAATCGCAAAACAGCTCCAGATAAATTTCAGATTCCCGCCTCCCTTCCAAGCGGGGTTTTGGCCATGGCCTCGGTCCATTCCAAAAATGACAGTTTGCTGGTTGGAGTAGAAATGAAAATTCCCTATTGGACCGGCAATGCAATTGATTTCGAGCCCGGAAAAAGCATGTTCATTTCATGGGGATATAACCACTATCCCAATGCTGGCAAAGCCAATTGCGATTCCACACCAATTGCCTACAGATGGGCCAAGCACTATTTGACCTATACTGCCGGGGATGCAAACAAACCGGTAGGTTGGCGCGCAGGAGACAGCACCCACTTTGATCCAACGCGTTCTTGGGATGGTTGGGGGCGGTTCGATCTCTACTCTGGAAACGTGTACACCGGGGGGTGCACTTTTACGGATACTGCAACATGGGATTTAAGGAAATGGAGTGTGATGTGCGCATCTACAACAGCCTTGCTTTCTCAAGAGAAAAAAGCTTCTACAAAGAAAGAACGGCCATCTGTAAAGCCGTTCTTATTTCAAAATGTACTTCGGGATGCGCGGGGCAGAGTTCTCAATTACCCGATAAGGTTTGACTATGGCAAAGCCCCTTCGCCGTAGCAGACAAAATAGTCCAGGCCTAAAAAAGGCCCGGACCCCAGTTACATGGGATTATCGCGTTTGCCGCTGCCGTCGTATTCAATGGCAATGGTGCCCACTGGACAGCCTTCGGCTGCTTCTACGATTTCATCTTTCAATCCCAATTTCGCGCCAGCTTTGATAACCATTTTTTCTGGGACTTCAAAGACTTCAGGGCAGGTTGCTTCACAAGCCCCGCACATGGTGCATTCATTTTCGCTTTCGTCGAGCCAAACCTTGGTTACGGCCATTTCTCCAAACTCCTGTCTTATTCGATATTTTACGGTATGGCCAGGTATTTAGCACTTATTAATTACCTAGACCCTACCAAAACTCCCCAAAGGGGATTGTCATTACACTTTTTAGAAGATACTAGGGCCATGTCTATTTGGCAATAAAAGCGGGTTATTGATACGGATCAAGAGACGCACTTCAGAGGTACAAAGTGGCGGCCCTACTTGCTATTTTCGCTATCCTATGCAAATAGAAGTAGGAATACTCGGAGCAACGGGTTTTACGGGTGGGGAATTGGTGGGATTGCTGATACGGCACCCGCAGGTTCGAATTGCGTGGCTGAGTTCGGAATCTCAGCCGGGACAGGCCTATGGCAAAGTTTATCCGCAATTTTTGGGGTTTCTCCCCGCAGCTGCTGAGAAAATGAAAAGTTTTGAAGCCATCAAGGATACGGTTCCCGATGTCGTATTCTCGTGTTTGCCGCATGGCACATCCGCTGAGTGCGTCGCGCCCTTTCTGTCCAATGGCAAAACCTGCGTGATCGATTTGTCGGCGGATTTTCGTCTTAAGGATGCGGGAATTTTCGCTCAAGCGTATGGGCATCCCCACCCTGCCCCTGAACGTCTGCCAGGCAGCTTATACGGCCTTTCAGAAATCCATGGGGCGGCAATAGTCGGAGCTAAGCTGATTGCCAATCCGGGCTGCTATCCCACCTCGGTGCTGCTTCCGCTTTTTCCTCTGCTTAAAATGGGATTGATTTCCTACGAGGGCATCATCATCGATTCCAAATCCGGTGTTTCCGGGGCCGGCAAAAAAGCCACCGAGACCACGCATTATGTGAACGCCAATGAAAGTGTTGCGGCCTATGCCATCGGGGATCAACATCGCCATCGCTTGGAAATACAGGAACAACTGGGTTTGGCTGCAGGAAAGAAAGTGGAAGTGCTTTTCACGCCGCATCTCATACCCATGGAAAGAGGCATCCTCTCCACACTTTATTGTGATCTCATGCCCGGGGTGGGCGAGACCGATATTGTTACTTGTCTACGCAAACGCTATGGCGATTCTGATTTTGTACGCATACGCGAGGAATTGCCGCGCACCGGTGACGTGAAGCATACCAATCTCTGTCATATCAAAGCCTATCAGCCGATAGGCAGCCGAAAGCTCATTCTCATTTCCGTGATCGACAATATGGTTAAAGGCGCTTCCGGCCAGGCGGTTCAGAACATGAACCTGGCATTTGGTCTTTCCCCTAGGCTCGGTTTGATTTAGGCCAGCTGACTGGAACAATCGCTACTATGAACGCGTCTTCAAATTTTCCCCGACCCTGCGTCATCAAAATCGGCGGCTCGATGATGGACGATGAAACGGCCTTGGCCGGCTTGTGTCAGGCGCTAGTGGAGTTGCGCACAACCGGCATGCGCCTGGTATTAGTGCATGGCGGGGGTAAGGATATCAACCGGCATCTCGCATGGCTGAATGAAGAACCCGTTTTCCTACAGGGGCTGCGGGTTACCAGTCAGGCAGCCTTGAAAGTAGTGGAAATGACGCTTACCGGGTATGTCAATCAAAAGTTGGTGAGCCTGCTGAATGCCAAGGAGCCTGTGGCGGCAGGACTTAGCGGAGTGGACGGGACCACTTTTCTATGCGAACGGGTTTCAGAAGAATTGGGTCAAGTGGGGCGAATTATAAAAGTCCGTACGCAACTCGTGGACACCTTGCTGGCGGCAGGATTTCTTCCCGTCGTTTCTCCCATTTCCGTGGATAGCAATCAAACCCATTTCAATGTAAACGCCGATGATGCCGCTTCCGCATTGGCCGTGGCCATGCATGCTGAAAAACTGATCTTTGTTTCCGATATCGAAGGCGTGCGGGGACAAGATGGTCTGCGCATTTCCGAGCTGGACGACGCGTCTACGCAGGCTCTCATTCGTGAAGAGGTAGCCACGGGAGGCATGATCCCCAAATTGAATTCGTGCCGGGCCGCCTTAACCAGCGGCGTCGCCCAGGTGCATATTTGCGGCTGGTCCGGATCCGATCGCTTTGCCGCCCAAGTGCGCGGCGATGTCAATACCGGCACCATCATTCGTTAATCCACTGCAGTGGAACACTCAAGGAAGGACGTAACATCCATGGAACCTAATTATTTGATCCAAAATTATGGAGTACGGGATCTCGTCATCGTCCGCGGCCAGGGAA
>JAYUHW010000148.1:0-3940 GCA_043766615.1 Fibrobacteria bacterium
TATATTACTGGTGCCGTTGGAGTCGCTGTACGCTTGCGCTTTTTTAACAAAGGCATCGAGTTTTGGATCCTGCGTGATCATCATCGCAGAGGCTACGGATTTTCCAAACATAGCCCCGCAATGGCTGGGCGCAACTTTAAGCGCTTGGTCGAAAGTCTGCAAAGCCCCGGCCGTGCTCCGCGATTTTACACCATTCCAGTCTTGAACCGTATCGCTAAACATATATTCAAAATCACCGGTCAATTGTGCCGTGCCCAATACAACCAAGGAATCGGCGGTCTTCTGTAAGGCCGGCGCCAAGTCCTGGCAGGCCGTGACCTTAATGGGTGTATCGATAGTGGCTGGGGCATTTCCGTCGCCGCCAAACAAACAGCCTGAAAGCAAGGCCGTGCCTAGCATCAATGCAGCCGCCGCCGCAATGGCTGGGGTGTGATTTTTGTGAATATTCATACTGATTCCTCCAAAAGTGTCCGGGTTTCTGGGACATAAGACGAATGACGGCGCGTAAAGAGATACAGAAAGCTTAGAAAATCTCAAAATCAATGCAGAATAGTGTGGATTTGCCCTTGGAAGCCTTTCCACGACTTCATATATGCATAATTATGGACGTCCTCCAGTATGATTATGCGGGTTTGGTAGCGGACTTTGGGGCCCGGTTCGGCAAAGGCGAGTACCATGCCGGTGCCTTGTTTCGTTCTCTCTATCGCCAGGGTGTGGTAGATCCGCGATTGCTCCCTGAGTTCAAAGCCAATCCAGCGTTAGCGGAAGCGGTGTATTCGACCTATACTTTCCGGCGCCCGGAAATTTTGGATCATACTCGCGATCAGGAACGCGCGCGCGACCAGGCGGCGACTGGTGAGGAGCCAGTGGGCGTGGCTCCAGTGGGCCAGACATATAAATTTTTGATGCGTCTCAAGGATGGGCTGGAAAGTGAATCGGTTGTCATTCCCATGCGGCATTATAAGTCGCTGTGCATTTCTTCCCAGGTTGGCTGCAAAATGGGCTGCACCTTTTGCGAGACGGCGCAGATGGGATTGCTGCGCAGTCTGGATGCAGGTGAAATAGTCTCACAGGTTTGGGCCGCTCGACATTTGCTCCAGGAGCCGGTTGAGAATCTGGTCTTTATGGGTATGGGCGAACCCATGGACAATTTGGATCAGGTCTTGCAGGCCATCCGCATTCTTTCCGATCAGCGCGGATTAAATATTGCCCAAACATCCATTACAATTTCAACAGTTGGACATGTGGATGGCATCCGGCGATTGACGGCGTTGGCCAAGCTGCCTCCGCCACTAGGGTTTTCCCGCCTACGGCTCGCGGTCAGCTTGAACGCTCCCAATGATTCGATTCGGAAGCAAATCATGCCGGTGAATATCAAATGGTCGATGGCGGAGCTGAAAGAGGCTTTGCTTGATTTTCCGCTGGCACGCAAAGGCAATTTCATCTTTATGGAATATGTGCTCATCCCGGGCGTAAACGATGCGCGCGAGCATGCGCTGGAAGTGGCCGAATACTTGCGCGGCCTCACCACTTGCGTGAATCTCATTCCGTATAATCCCAGACTTCACTCGCCGTATGGGAGGCCGGAACGGGAAAGCGTGGTTCAGTTTTATCGTTGGCTGATGGAAGCGGGCCAGTACTGCCGGGTGCGCGGTACCAAAGGTCAGGAGACCATGGCCGCCTGTGGCCAGCTTGGCAACCGCGCCTTGAGGCGATCAGGCAGTCGGAGTCTCGGCGGCGGGCTTGGACCGGAATTGGAGAAACAGGTACAGGCCGATTCCAATCCCCATCATCAAAGAACATAATATTTGTCCCATGGAAAACCGGTTCAGGAAGACGAAACCCAAATGGGCGTCTGGCTGCCGGAAGAATTCAATAAAGAAGCGCACAAAGCCGTATCCGAACAGGTAGAAGGCCGCCATGGAACCTTGCGGCAGGTTGCGCTTGCGCAGCGACCACAGCACAACGAATAAAAAAATACCTTCAAAAAAAGCTTCGTAAAGCTGCGAGGGGTGACGCATCGCAGTTGCGTTTGGTGCCAAGGGAAAGTACATGCCGATGGGGGACGTGGTCAATCGGCCCCACAGCTCACCGTTGATGAAATTGCCGAGTCGGCCACAGGTATAGCCCAGCGCGGAGGCAGGTACAAAAAGGTCGCAGAGATTCCAGAAATTCACTTTGTAACGCCGGGCAAAGAGCGCGCTGCCGATAAGGGCACCGGTGACTCCGCCATGATAGGACATGCCGGAAATGCCCGTAAACTTGAAGCCGTTTTCCATGCTGAAGGGGAGAATGATTTCCAATGGGTGGGCTAGGTAATACGGAAGATTGTAGAACAGCACATAGCCCAGCCGTCCTCCAATAAGGACTCCGATGAACCCATAAGTCAGGATGTTCTTGAGGAATTCTTCATCGTATGGGAAACGGCTTTCCGTACGGGTTCGGTAGCGGGAAACAAAAAAGACAATGGTAAAGGCCACGATATACATAAGGCCGTACCACTGGATGCGCAGCGGTCCCAGATGGAATAGCACCGGGTCCAGTTTCTCAGGCAGGTGCTGCCAAAAGTATGTGAAATCACCCATGCAACCGCCTTGGAAAGGGTAGGAAAGGAAACGGAACGGGCGGAAAAATAGCAATTTTTCTAACTTGGACTTTCACTATGCCGCACTTCAAGGATACCGTTGCAGAACGCTTTCGAAAGGTGCAAGATCATATTTGCGCTTTTCTAAGCGACGTGGATGTGCCTTATCGCGAGGATGCCTGGAATTATGCCGGCGGCGGCGGCGGTATTACCAGGGTCTGGGAAGCGGGACCCCTTTTGGAAAAAGGGGGTGTGGGGTTTTCAGCCATCCAGGGCGACTCCCTTCCGCCCTCGGCAGCCACGCAATTTAAAATTCCGCCCGGCACTCGGTATACTGCCACTGGTGTGAGTCTGGTGCTCCACCCCCGTAACCCACATGTTCCCACCATCCATATGAATATCCGCTATTTCGAAGCGGGTGAGGTGTCCTGGTTTGGCGGTGGCATCGACCTTACGCCGTACTACCCGGTGGAGAACCAAGTGGTGTCCTTCCACCGCGCGCTGCGCGACCTCTGCCTGGACCATGGCCGGGATTATCCAGCCTTTAAGCAAGCCTGTGATGCCTACTTTTTTCTCAAACACCGCAGTGAAGCGCGCGGCATCGGCGGTTTGTTCTTTGACCATCTGCAAGTGGACAAAGAAAAAGATTTGGCCTTTACGGAGGCACTGGGCATGGGCTTTCCCGATTTGTACAAGCCCTTTCTTGTGAATCAAAGTGAAGACTGCTCTGAGAAGCAAAGGGATTTTCAGCTTTATCGGCGGGCGCGCTATGTGGAATTTAATTTGCTCCATGATAGGGGAACACTCTTTGGTCTGCAATCCGGAGGCCGTACAGAGTCCATTCTGATGTCCATGCCTCCATTGGCCAAGTGGATGTATGGCTATACACCGATGCCAGGTAGCGCGGAGGAAAAGTTGACGGACTATTTTCTAAAACCACGTGACTGGGCCGGGTCGCTGTAAAGAATTCCGACTGCCGTTGGTACTGCTGTTGCGGTTGCCACTGTCACTCCCATTGAGATGGAAATTCTAGCTGTAACTGCGGAAGGAACGGGAGAACCCGTCTCGCTTTGTTTATTTGATTGGACATCCGCAGTGTTTACTTCAGTTGCCTTCCTTTGATTTAGGCCGTATATTTCTGGCCATACATATCAAACATTAAGTTGTATCGGGTACTATACCCCTTGAAGGAGATCCTGATGGGAAATTTCCGTCTTCTGTTGGCCTGCTTACCGCTATTGTATTTGCCTGCGGCAGCCGCCAGCACTTGGAGCTATGATGCTGGACCGCGCGCCACCATTTACGATGACAATTTCAAATTGGGATGGGGCGCTGCATTCGGGGCTATCAGAAATC
>JAYUHW010000149.1:0-1673 GCA_043766615.1 Fibrobacteria bacterium
GGTGACCGAATACCAGACGTAACGGGAATGTTACCGTTTCAACTTCTTCAATTCCGCTTCCACCATTTCCCTGTTTTTGCGCACCTTTTGGCTGACAGGCAGGCTGGGATAGTTGAAGAGGCAGCTATCGAGATACGCGGCGGTGTGTTGGAGCAGGACTGCTTTTACGGAATCGGAAGTGGCCTTTTTAAATTCCTTGAAGGAACCGGCCGCCAGAGTCCTTTTCTCCTCACAGAACCGTTCCCCGGTTTCCGTCTGACTTGCAGCCTTCGCGGCCTCCTCCGAACTCAGTGTCGCAGCGCCTGGGCTTCCGGACACCGTTCCCGCAGGATTACTTGCCACTCCTGGGAGTACCTTAGAGGTTTCCCCTGTGGGGGTTGTCGTTTCGGGTGGAACCGTTTGCGCTTGTTGCGAAGCGGTCAAATGGCCGGCTAATTTGTCCTTTTCCCAAGAACGGTTGGCCAGTTTCTTTAATTCTCGTTGCAGCTTCACTTCCGGCACTTCGTCCAATAATCTCTTGACTTGTTTGGCGATTTCTTCGTGGTTGATTTCCGCCAAGTAGCTTTCGTTGACTTGCTTGAGTCGTTTCTTGGTGGAATCCGGCAAAGCAGATTGCAAGGCATCCCCAAGCACCAGGCCCCATTGTGCTTCGTCCATCATGAAGGCCACGGAAGCCTTGCTTTGTACAATTTCTTTCCAACGCGCCTTGGCTTTTTCCCAATCCCCATCCTGAGCGCTCTTTTCTGCAGACCGGGACGCGGTGTGAATGATTTCCTTTAAGGAAAGTTTTTCCTCATCGACCACTTTATAGACGCGCTCTCCGCCATCTTGTGATTTTATACCGCCATGACGCAAAGCATCCTCCAGCTTTTCAAAGGCTTGGCGGCCCTTTTTGAGGGTTGCCTTATCCAGCGTTTTGGGATCCGGATTTTTTAGCACAAGCATGCGATAGCTGGTAAGCAAATCCAGTATCAGGGCGTCCTCCGGAGTCTTGACGGCTCCCGCAAGGTCCGCAAGACCCTCTCCCCCATCCATTTTTATGGCGGGACTGGACGATGGGGCTTGCTTGGTCGCACTCGGTTTGACATTGGATTTTGCACATCCACTTAGAATCCAGACTGCTACCGTAACAACAGCGTACACGCTGAAACGGGTTAGGCCATTTTTCCTCGCAATCAAATAGTTCCCGGCCATCTTACCCTCCGCTCTCTACCGTGCTCATTATCTCATTATTCTTCTCGGATTAGGATGGTCGTGTACCCAGCCGGATCCGTAGCTCCGGCGACGCCAACCAATTCGTCCGACAGATCTTCCTGATAGCTTCCGGCTTGTGACTTGAGTGTTTCCTCATCCGCACCACGCAAGGGAAGACCAGTGCGCTTGGACACCAAGTATCGAACATATTTTTCCTGTTGAAAAAGCGGCACTTGGCCCGTAGACTGAATATCCAAGTCCAGCAAATCGACATGTTCGGAAAAGGCGTCAATTTCCGCCACGGAACGGGCCTGCAAGATCCAGGCAGGTATTGCAACAGCACTACCTGTGCCTTTAAACCCTTTGCGCAGCATCGATACATTGTTGTCAAAGCCCACGTAATCGCCAATCACATACCCGCTTTGAGAATCAAAACCCTTGTTTGCGCCTTTCGGTGCCGCAATAAAACCGAGGAACGC
>JAYUHW010000150.1:0-1823 GCA_043766615.1 Fibrobacteria bacterium
AATGATGCGTGGAATCGGAATGGAAACCAGATGCCAATATCTTAAACTTTTTTAGCTGGTTGACGTCCTCCGGGATAAGGTGAACGGGCTGAAAGCGTGCGGAGAGGGATGGACGATCAAGCACTTTGCGGGAGGGTATTGGCTCGGTATAGGCAAGCGTGAGTAGAAAGAAAAAAATTCCAGTTCCAACTAGTCCAAATATTGATTTAAACCGGCCATTTCGGCTCACCGCTTCCATACGCAATATTATACTCTTAGGCGGCATTTTTGCATGTGCTTCTTTGGGGACTTTTAGCTGTACCTTTTGGTACATAAAAAAGCAATACCCTAGGAAAGCGAAACTTTCAAGGACCTATCCAAGCCACTGGCAGAGTCTGATTTCCCCCAGACAGAATGCGCAAACTTTCCTTGGTAGAAAGTTTGATGAGGTAAATGTCCGGTTGAGTCGATTGCGGTTCAGCGGGATTGGATAAATCGCCATTGGGATCACGTGTAGTTGCTACAACATAGTCGCCCTGATTCGTCCACTCCGGATCGTCCCAAGTTTTATTCAGGGCCAATTCCGATGGCGGCGTATCGATAAAATCTACGATTCGACCTGGCGCATCAGAACCATACTCTCCAATCATGATCATGCGGTGCTGGGCATAGATTTTGGGTATAACCATGTTGGCATAGGTGGGTTCGGCTGTTACTCCAAAGTCCAGAAAAAGCATGCGAGCGGGATGGAGGGAATCCTGTGAAATCGAGGCATTACATACTTGCAACGAATCCGTTGAGCTGCCGTCCTTGGCTTTGGGATGCCCAGGATAAACGTGCATGTATTGCTGTACCTTTGTGGCCTTGTCCAGGATTACACCATATGGATATCCTGAAGCCAAATAGCGACCGTTCCTCGATAAACCTCCATTATAACTGCCCTTGGCCAGCTTCTCCACCATTCCGGTCAATGCGACTCCAGAGAATTTTTGGCTGAACGTGGAAGCGCTTGTATCCAGCCATCCACTTTGATTTCCAGATGTGCACCAAGTCAAGAAAGTATCCTTGCCGTCCGACCACCAACGCGGATTGGTAGCTGGATTAATCGGCCCTTCCAACCTTCGGTCATGCAATGGTTGAATATAAATACGACTGATAGGCAGGGTTAGGTTTTCAAAACCAATTTCATAGGCAAGCATATTGCCATCCGGTGACCAGGATGGGCCAAATGCTCCAAAGCCTGATGTTTCTGGTCCTCGCGAATCGGCGAAAACATGATCCGGCATAGTATCGTTAGTCATCTCAGCTAAATCAACATAGTGCATTACAAATTTATGCAAAGTGCCAACTTCTTTTCTGAGGAAAGCGAGTCGCAAGTTTCGGCCCGGCCCGATGAAATCCTGAATACGATCCTTTAGGGATGTGCTCTCCGGCAATAAAGTGAGAGAAAGCCCCACCCTCACTAATGTGGTTTGGTTAAATCGTTTGTCCAAAAAACCAGTGGCCGATACTTCCAAATTAAAGTGCTCGAATAGTTGCGAATTTTGGGCCTTAGCCAATGCACCCTGTTTGTATTCTTTCACCCCCAGGTTACCTCCATAAAGGACTCCATGAGACCCAGCACTTTTAATGAATCGAAAAGACGTTTCTTGCGTCTCCGAAAAAACCCGTAGCCAAAAAAATCCAGTGGCAGGTCCCGCCAATTTATCCAAATCGATGAACGTTTGTTCTAGCACTGGCAAACCCAATCCACCCGCTGCTAACAGGCGCCGTTTTCCAGTTGCAGAAATCATTTCCAGGCGCACAGGGCGACCATTAGGATTCTTAAATGCTATTTGTCCTTC
>JAYUHW010000151.1:0-5048 GCA_043766615.1 Fibrobacteria bacterium
CCGTGAACATTCATGCCCGGCACACCTAATCCCTGATCGGTTGCTATGCCGGAGGAGGATACACCTTTGTCCACAAAGTAACCGATGACCTTATCCGGAACCGTTTTAACCCACGACCATGTGTTTCCGCCGCCATTGGAGAATCCCTCAGCATATATGGGCGCCGAGCCAATGGTCGGAATTGTGCTCATTTGACCGAAGGTATTCAGGGCCGCGATACAGTCGTTGGTGATGATATCGCCGTTGTCATACCCCAGCACGCCATAATTAAACCGCTTCGCGAAATAGTGATAAATAGGATCATCAACTATCGCCAATGAAGAACCGCCCAATCCTGGTCCTCTAAAAATAATGCCACGAATGATCGTCGTTCCTTTTGGCACAAATAATGCAAAGTTGCGGCTGTTGACTACAGTCTTATAGATCATGTCTTGGTTTGTGGGAGGTTGAGCAAAAATCGTAGTTGCAAGGAAGAGAGGAAGGAATGTGCGAATCAAACTATTTAGCCATTTGTTCATAAGCCCCCAGTTAGAGCATAAGTAAATTGAGGTCCATTTCCAATCCTAACTCCCAGCGATTTCCTAGCTTCTGAATGACTTAGAGTAGTTTTTATTCGTATTTTCGATCTGGTGAAAGTGATGCGGGTGCTAAGAGATAAGGAAAAAATGAGCGATACAACAGAATCTCGTAAAAAGTGGACGGCGTTCTATTTGGTATGCCTGGGAGCGTTGATGATAGTCCTCGACACAACGATTGTGAACGTAGCCCTTCCATCCATCCGCACGGATCTGCATTTTGATGAATCCTCTTTGGCATGGGTGGTAAACGCCTACATGCTCACCTTCGGAGGATTCCTGTTGCTGGGAGGGCGGCTGGGAGATATTTTTGGCCACCGCCGTCTATTTCTGATTGGCATCGCTTTGTTTACGTTAGCCTCCCTAGCTTGCGGTTTGTCGAACACGCGTTATATGCTTCTCATGGCACGCGGAATCCAAGGAATGGGAGGCGCAGTAGTATCTGCTGTGGCATTGTCGTTGTTGGCCAACCTTTTTCCTGAACCAGTTGAACGAGCCAAAGCCATGGGCGTTTATGGTTTCATCTGTGCTGGCGGCGGAAGTTTGGGTGTTCTTTTGGGAGGCGTACTCACCGATACTTTAAACTGGCATGCGATTTTTCTCGTTAACATCCCCGTAGGCGCGGTGGTATTCGCTCTCGCTCGGAGGCTGTTGCCCGCAGGGCGGAACCCTTCTGACCAGGGCCGCGTAGATTGGGCTGGAGCCCTCAGCGTTACCTCTTCACTCATCCTCGCTGTTTACGCTATTGTGAACGGGAACAGACTGGGGTGGATAACGGTGCAAACCCTGGGTTTATTGACTCTTTCCATCGTGCTAATGTGTTTATTCCTTTGGATCGAGGCGAAGGTCCGTGCACCGCTTATGCCACTCCACCTTTTCCGATCCCGAAATGTGGCCGCTGTCAACGTCGTAGGAGTTCTTTGGGCCGCAGCGATGTTCACTTGGTTTTTCCTCTCCGCCCTCTACCTACAACTGGTACTCGGTTACAGCCCCTTGCAGGTCGGCCTCTCCTTCCTACCTGCCAATTTGATCATGGCTGTATTTTCTCTCGGCATTTCCGCGAAGCTCGTTACGCGATTTGGACTCCGTGCCCCGTTGGCAGTAGGATTGCTTTTGGCTGCAGGTGGACTCGCGCTATTTGCCCGGGCACCGGTGGACGGAAGCTTTATCATTCATGTGCTTCCCAGTATGGTATTGCTGGGAGTCGGTTCGGGCGCAGCGTTTAATCCCTTACTCATGGCCGCAATGGGAAGCGTAGCACCATCGGAGTCGGGATTAGCCTCCGGCGCCGTGAACACTTCTTTCATGATGGGTGGTGCCCTTGGATTAGCCAGTCTTGCCAGCTTGGCGGCTTCACGCACTTCCGGCCTTTTATCCACAGGTACCAATCAAACGGTTGCGCTCAACTCCGGGTACCATGCGGCTTTCATTGCCGGTACCATTTTTGCAATTCTTGCCGCAGTGATTGGAGCTTATTTTATCAGTGAGAAGAATGTCTTAGTTGATCGGTGATTTTTCTCCCTTTGATTCTTAGTAAGACTTGCACCATTGGCGTTGAACAGATGGGAAGCGGATGGAGCTTTAGTAAGTGAGCCTTTAGTTGGGGCAACGCTACCTTGCCCTACGCGATAAGGAATATCGGTCGAGTTTTTCAAACCAACCAATGCATTCATGGTCGAAAGCGAATACGTTTGATCTTCCCACATTTGCAAATCCAATGACAATGGTCGGTTGAACGCACGTGCATTCGTTACCCAAGCTTGGAGTTGACTTAAAGTCACCTGGCTAGTGATTAACTGATTGGCTGAATGGATGCCCCAATCATTTTCCAGAGTAAACATCCCGTGTCCTATAAGACCCTTCTGAGGCCCATCGTTAAACACCCCGTTACCGCCTTTTGCCGAACTGCCAAATTGCGATTCCCCATGGTACCCTTCCCCAAATTGAACATCTTGAAAATCCGTAAACCTTGCCGCGACCCAGGGATTCCACGAAATAAGACGGTTTGGATTTCCCATTCTTGCAATGGCTCCAAGTCGTTCAAAAGGTGCAGGATAATAGGTGCAGCCATCATCAAAAAACCATCCGTCAAGATTTGTTCCGTAGCGAGTCCCGATTTCACCAACAACGGCGCTCCAATTATTTATGAAGGTGGAACGATCGCCGGCACCTGTCGCATCAAAATTTGCAGGCCAATTTTGCTTCGCAACCCACGCTGGCTCCTGACCCATTCCACTATGGTAGTAGAGGAAAAGTTTAATTCCTTTATTATGCAGCGCCGATGTGATTTCCCCAATCACATCACGAGTGGATGTATAACCGACGGCTCCAATGATACTGTCTACCGCGCGTATCGGAGCAACCATTTTATATTCGAACCAGGTAATGGACCATATCACATAGGAAGCGCCAGTGGATTGCGCCATGGCTACGAATCGATTCACATCGAAACCATCGGCAAAATTCTGCAGGGGTTTTCGAGGGCCCGAGGTCGGATAGCCCCATGGACCAAATTGGAGCATCAGACCGTACCCGGCGTTGCTGAACCAAGTCGGAATCTTTTTGAAATTCGCAACTCGCGTTTCATATGCGGGTTTGTCAGACTCACGAAGCAATTCCAGAGATTTGATCTCGATGTTACTGGCAATGCCAGAATTTCTGACTAATTGTAATACGTGCGTGCCTGCGGGAATATAGATCACTCCCACATCAAGCTTATCCCAACCGATTGCTCGCGTGGTAAAATCGAGAGCTGCAGCCTGATTGGCAATAGAAAGTTTTAAAGGCACGGCAGCACCGGAGTTCAACAACGCCCAAACATGATAATTGGCACCGGTCGCAAGACTGACGTTCCATCGAAAGTAATCGTTTACGCTATCATTAAAATTCGTCACCCACATGTGCTTTGTGGTTCCATAATTCGGTGCAGACATTCCCGAGTTGTGGTTCGCTGCCCCCGCCATAAGGAAAACAAGATTATCAGTCGTCGCAGCTTGATCAAAAATAATTGGATTGGGGCCAACTTGAGGTACATCCGTGTCGGCAAAAGTCGATACGCAAAAAATAGACATTAAAAATACGCTATAAATTGACATCAGGTTTTGTGAATAATTCAAAATTGTTAGGCGTTTCTGATAATTCTAATAATTTAAAAGGTTTACAACAGCTCGTTGTAAACCCATAGCTTGTAGGGCTTTCGATTCCGATTCGACGTCGATATTCCCATTATGCCTTGATGAAAATTGTGATTTATTTAACAATTGGAAACAGGTAGCCGAATTTCTGGAATTTGATGAGGCTTACCCCCTTACAAACGCACAACAGTGGGCTTCAAGTGGTACAGCATTGAGAGCGCCTCGTTGCGAGTCACTTCATCGATATTATGTTTTGTGAGTGCGCCCATAATATCATCAATTGCTGCCAGATATTCCTCACCGCTAATATTCATGCCTTTGTGCGCCTCTGCCATGCTCTTGCCGGTATATTGTGCGGGACCTCCCGCGGCGCTCTCGAGAAAGTTGCACAGGTGATCCAGCGCCACCTTGAGGCGGGCAGGGTCTTGTACCAATGGTTCAAAGCGCTTGGAGATGGCGGGATTGGCCAGATGCGCCTCAGCGATACTTTCGACTATAGCGCGTATACCTTCACTTCGTCCAAGCCGTTCATACATTGTAGACATTTGAATCCTTTCGATTTCCTATTAAGATGGGTTGTTACCAGACAGATAGACCGAATGGTCTAGCAAATATATTAGACCGGTCGGTCTATGTCAATCAGTATTAATCGTCCTTTTTGCGTCTTTAAGGCATCCAAAGTGACGCGAATTAAGTTCGGAAGGCGCTTTTAAAGCAGAAATCCAGCATCTGGTCCAGTGGCGCCTCACGCCGTTGTAAGCGACTTCTCAATGCAGCACCCTCCCAGCAATTCACCAGCACCATGGACATTTGCTGCGGATCTGCTTGTTCGGGTAGTTCGTTACGCAGCTTGGCCTCAGCCAGGCACTTGGCCAGATTTTCACCAATGGTGGATAGACAATGGTCGATCTTTTTGGCGAACAAATCACTCACACCCGACAATTCCTGCCCCAAACCGCCGAGCAGGCAGCCCAAATAGCCTTCACTGCGGTAATGGTCACGGGTTGCTTCAAAGAAGTTACGGATTCTCTGTAGTGGCGGAACATCGGAAGCGCCCAAAAAAGCATCTAATCCCTGGTGAACGCCAAACATATAAAGGTCTACAACCTGTAAGGCAAAATCTTCTTTGCTCGCGAAGTGGTGGTAAAACGATCCCTTCGGCGTACCCGTCGCCTCCAATAAGGCTTGAATTCCAAGGTCATTATAGCCACGCTCTAGAAGCATCTTTAGGCCGGCTTCCAGCAAATGTTTTTTTGTAGCATGCATGTTTTTGCGCTCCACCCGAACTTTTCACTCGAAAACCGGCCATTAAACCAAAGAAGTTGGCTTTATGCTTTAC
>JAYUHW010000152.1:0-3065 GCA_043766615.1 Fibrobacteria bacterium
CCAGGATGCTGGTCCAATCGCCTTCCCCTGGATTTTCAATTACTGGTTCCGGGATCTCTACTCCATGAACAGCGATGTGGCCGATCAGGCAGCGCTACAGATCATCCGGACCAAATTCAACAATACCTGGAACGCCAATAATCCTGGTTATGTCACATCAGAAGCAAATAATGGAGGGCGAAATTTCCATTGTTACGGAATGGTACCCGGATATTTTTTTGGCGCCTATTTACTGGGGGTGCAGGCCGATCTCCCGGTTTCCAGTAGACGCATATCCATTCAGCCCAGACTGGGCGATCTGACATCGGCATCCGGGACTGTGGTGACCGAGCACGGCTTGGTTCCCGTTTCGTGGACAAGGTCAGACACTTCCTTGGATTTTACCTGCAACGTGCCCACCGGCATCACAGCCCGCATGAGCCTTCCTGTATCCGGCCGAACACGTCTAGTGGTGGATGGCGTGGTGAAACTGGCTTGTGGTGCGCCACCTGCGGCCGGCGTGAGTATGGATAGCCGCTCGGTAAGCTTGGACTTGGGACCAGGCCCACATACCGGCCATTTTGGGAGCCCATCAAAAAATCAAGCTTTGAATACGACCGTCAGCGCTTCCAGTTCCGTTACCACGGGTGGCTGGTCAACGGCCTATGCTACGGACGGATCACAACAAAGTCTGGTCAGTTCCATGGGTTGGAGCAGCAGTTCCAATTTGACGGTTAGCCATCGGGAATGGATGGCAGTGGACTTGGGCTCGCCAGCGCAGGTCGATCAGGTTGTCCTCTATCCGCGTACGGATGCGGGCAGCATCGGGTACGGTTTTCCGGAAGACTTTACCATACAGGTATCCAAGGACAGTTTGACTTGGGACACGGTAGCCACCCTGGTAGGGTATGCTTTGCCCTCCGGAGTCGCTCAGCGCTTCCCCTTCGCTGCCCACCCTGCCGTGCGCTTCGTGAGAATAGACGGAACGCGACTGCGTCCAAATCCAAACGATGCTAATCAATACCGCATGCAATTTGCTGAAATCGAAATCACCGGCTTGGCCTGCCTTCCCGTCGGAATCCTTCCAGGGTTCGACCGTTTTTCGCAAAACAATATTTCCGAAGAAGGCGTCGATGTCAGCATATCAGGTCTAAAATCCAGTACCAAAACCATCAGTCTGCATTTCCACCTGGTTGAAAAACTTACTGAGGTTTCCATCGGACTCTATTCCTCCAAAGGTGCGAAAGTCCGTTCCGTAAAGGTAAAGAATCTGAATGCAGGATTGCAAACCGTGGAAATGGCGTCGCGGGATAGTCAAGATCATCCGCTGATTCCCGGTACCTATTATTGTCGCATCCACAGCAATCGATTGAATAAAACGGTTAAGGTGGTTCTGCCTCCATAGAATTTGGCCGGGCCTAAAGTAACGGTCCAATACATTGCAAATACAATGAGGTAAAAGAAAAAGTATTCGAGAGATGTAAACAACATCCTAGGCTAGAGCCCGATTTTTAGGATGGGAATGAAAGAATTCACGCAGCCGCTCGAGTGCTTGTATTTCCTGGTACTGCTCAGGCGGCAATGAATCCGCTTCAGCAGGTAGGGCAGGATGCACCATGAGTTCAAAATCTATTTCGGGATGCTCTACCACTTTACTAAGTCGTTTTCGATTGGCCTCCAAGTTAAATCGGGTGCTGGTAAAAAATCCAATTAGCCGACGTCTATCCCCGGCCTGCTTGACACCGCCGTTATTCCATGCCCGGTAAAACGCTAAGGCTTGCAGGCCTAGTCCAAAAGGGAATTTGTGAAAAATGGAAGCGGATAAGGATTCGTACGGGACCCTGAGGCGTGGAATGGCGAACTCTTTTTGTAACGCCACAGCTACTGGCCATATTCCCGGTAGAACATGAATATGTTGATGGCTATCCAAATGAGAAAGTCGTTCGGGCCCTCCTAAATATTTTCCAAGGAATTGGATTTGTGCCTTCCACTCACTATAAATTCTTTCGGAGGGATACCTTCCAAGAAGATACCGTTTCAAAAAATCTCTGTAATGATGAGGGTGATCGGGTAAGTTGGATGCTGCTTTTGATCCGGGCGAAAGGACTGCCGTTTGGATCAAGGAAAGATGGGAGCCAATCTTGATATGCGGAAATCTTGTGATCAAGGATTTCAAAAGTGTATCGTGGTAGGCGTCCGTAAATGGAAGCACGGAAAAGGAATTGATCAACCCTTTCTCCACACAAAGAGCAATACCTTGGGACACGCATCTGTCTATTCCGAAATCGTCCGCATTGATAATCAGGTTGTGGGGGATCAAGGTTGGTACGCCTACCTGTGAATTCGGAAAATGGAGGAAGGATTCCAAGTCGGCAGGTTTTCTATTTCAAAATTCCAGCCAAGACTATGGATCACATCTGCATAGGCACTGAAAGGCTTCGCGCCATTTATTGTGCCGGAGCTGAGGGTTTTTCGTAAAAGATGAACCATGATCCATTCCTCTGCTAGGGTACGAAACCCTACCCATCCTTTGGCTGCCTCCATGGTTTTAATTATCAAGGCGCTTTGTGGTCCTGGCGCCAGTTTACCCAGGCACCATTCTATAATTCGAATCTGTAATTCCCAAGGTAAGAGGTACAGGACGTCCAGAATGACAATATTTCCAAAGGGTCCGGAAAGAGTCGGCATTTCCAATGCGGTGCCAACCAAAAAATCAACCTTTTGGGTACCTGCTGTGCTACCTTTGGCTAGACTGATTTTTCTACCATCGATATCTATGCCGAGATAACTCAGGTCAGGACGGGTCTCTTCCAAGTACCAGGCAAGATGGCCGAAGCCACAGCCGATGTCCAGTAAATTTCCCTGACCGGTGAGATGCTTTAAAAGTGCGTCGTATGGGCAAAGCTGTAAACGGCCCCGCATATGCCATCGCTGAAATGCCGAGCCATGCGGGTAACGGGCTATGATTCGATCCAGAGTGGCCGCTTGGAGCATTCTGATTACTCCAACTCTGGTTCCATTGCATCAGTCTTCAAGCCCCCATTTTATTACTGTTCGCTTTGATTTTCAAGGAAACGGACCAAATT
>JAYUHW010000153.1:0-36236 GCA_043766615.1 Fibrobacteria bacterium
CACATAATGGACGGGGCCGTTGTGCAGAATACCGGCCATATTATAAACGATGAAGATCATGACGGCCATGGCCGCGGTGAAATTGATATTGCCGGTGGCGGCGGAAAATCCGGGCACGAGGCTGATTAAATTCAGGGTCAGGAAAAAGAAAAACAAAGTCAGGAAGAAGGGCATCCACTTGGGCGTTTCCTTTTTACCCAAATTGGGTTCTACCACTTCATCGCGCACATATACAACTAAGGCTTCTAAGGCATGACCCAGGCGGGAAACGGGTGCACCGTTTTTGCGTCGGCTGCCGCTGGCGAAAGCGAGGATAAGTAACGTAGCGGCAATCAGCATCATGAGTACATGCTGGGTGATGGAAATATCGACCCCAAAAATCTTCCAGCCGGTGGGGAGATGCAGCATGGGTAAGAACGGCAGCGGCTGCCAATGATTGGAGTTGGAAATATGATGGGTTAAGAAGTCGCCCAAACTTTCTTCGGCATGTACTGGGTTAATATTGGCTAAGGCAGTTAAAATTAAGGATGGGAAAAATGCTTTTTTGAATGGCATCATGCGCTCATCAATCCGGCATTGTGGTGGATAAAGTGGTGGATTTCCACCATTAAATAGGCGATGAAAGATAGCATACCGGTTAAAGCGATGGAAAGCAAGGCGGCTTTATTGAGGTCGCCTAAAGTGATGACCATAATAAGTGCTGCGCCAACCACGGCCAAGCGAATGACCATTCCCATTAAATAAACGTTAAATGGATTTTTCTTGCCCCTAAAGAGGTAAAGCGGATAAATGGCTGCCAATGCATTTGCGGCCATGAAGAAAACTACACCTGTGGCGAAGGCGGTTGGATAGGTGTCGAGTTTAAGCGACATCAACACGGCTGCGACAGAGAGCAGCGCCATTACCAGGAAAATTTTTTTGGAATAGGTGAGCAAAACCGAGAAGCTTCCCTTAGACCGGAAATGGATCTGTCCGGCTGTTTTTTAGGGTCAGAATTATAGCAAAGGGAACGTTTGAATTAAAGGCTTTGTCATTAACAAAAAGGCTTCCTGGGCTGCTACTGCGAGGATCTTTTTTTATCTGTCGCGTTCAATTTTTGAATCAAGCGAAAAAAGGAGTAGCCGCAACCCGCCAAACCCAGAAATCCTCCAAGTAGCAGAAAGAAAGGGGCTTTACCCATATGCTTGTCTATCCAGAATCCCGCCGCCATGGGCAATGCCATGGTTCCAGCTAATATCCAGCCCAGACTTAAGTATTCGAAGCCTTGGCTGGCGGCTACCTTGGGCTTCGGTTCGGGTAGATGTCTGTTGGATTTACTTTTTTTCATTCCTTGGCATTGAGCAGTTTCCTTGAAAAACCGCCCCCTCATTGATAACCAATTCGCGTGTTATCAAATCACCAACTAAAACGGACTTGCCTTCCAATACGATTTTCTCGTGGCCGGTGATATTTCCCTGGATCTGACCGGCTATGGTGGCGGATCGGGCGACAACCTCTCCCTCTATTTTTCCGGAGGGCATTAAAACCAACATGCCGCCTACAACCACTCCGCCTTTTATGTCTCCTTCAACCCGCAGATCGTGTTCCACCTTGATATCACCTATGATTTCTGTCCCCTCGCCGATGTATGTTACGGCTGACGCTACGTTTTTCGACATGAATTCCTCATTTCAAGTAAAGTTGGGGGTCTACTGGTTTGCTGCGCACCCAAATCTCATAATGAAGATGGGGTCCATAACTGTTTCCGGTGTTTCCGACAATGCCTATAGTCACACCTTTTTCAATATGATCGCCGACTTGCACAAATCCACGGCTTAAGTGCCCATAAACGGTTTGCACTTCGGGAGAATGGTCGATTTTTACAAAGCGCCCCAGATCTCGATCCTGTCCACTTTGAACCACAATGCCTCTGGCCGCACTGATAACCAACGCGTTGTTTTCTGCGATGATATCTACGCCTTCATGACGGGCTTCGTCGCTGCCGGTGGAATTAAATGGTTGGCTCACAATTCCGGAAACAGGCCATATATCCGGCACGGTTTCATTCGAAGGGAATGGTTTTTGCCCCTGGGTGGTTTTCTCAATGGCGCGAATGTCTGATACGAATTTGTCGAGTTCAGCCGGTGAAAAATGGCTCATGGCATCTATTGTTCGTAAGGAATCGGGATCCGATTCCATGACAAACGTTTCCACTATACCGCGAATTTTGCGTTCCTGCTCGGCGATAAGCGTGAGCTGATGTTCCAGCTGGTTCATTTTTTTTTGCTTATCCAATAGTTGCCGGTTCATGGAGGCCAGGTGATTGGCGGTGAGTACCTTGCCGTTGATTTCCGTAATCTTGACTGCGGCAAGGGCAATGGCAAAGAGGGCTATGAAAACGGCGTAGAAGAGAAATTCAAAAAAGCGATAGCGGAGCTTGATGGTCCAGGCTTCACTGGAATCATCCGGAATGATTTGAATGGTGATGTAACGTTTTTTGGACATGGCAAGAGTTCATGCGGCAGAAAAGTAGACTGGACGGTCCCGCCTATTAGTCCGATTAACCTGCGGTGCCTTGAACTTCATGGCCGCGTTCAAGAAGGTCGCTCAAAGTCTCCAAATCTTGCCGACTCATATAATGGATTTCAAGAATTCCACGTTGTTCTGTGCCCTTCATGACAATTTTGGTGCCGAGTAGAAAGCGCAGCTTTTCCACAAATGCGCGGGTATCCGCATTTTGCGGGTTTGTGGGGGCGGGCGCGGGCGCTGGTTTGGGATTGGATTTTTCTGCCAGCCGAACGTTCAAATGATCGGCCATAATTTTTTGGGCAAGTCTTATGCGCTGTTGAGGTTCGCTTTGCAAAAGGGCGCGGCCATGTCCGGCGGTAAGTTTCCCTTCGCGTATCCAAGTCTGCAGCTCGTTTTCCAGCTTCAGCAGTCTTAAAGTATTGGTAATAGCGGAGCGGCTTTTGCCCAGCTTTTGTGCCAGTTCCTCATGGGTGATGCCGCATGCATTGATCAGCTGTTCAAACGCGAGCGCCTCTTCGATGGCATTGAGCTGTACCCGTTGCAGGTTTTCGATTAGGGCCATTTCCATCATGTCCTGATCGGACAGCTGATCGCGAACGAGTGCGGAAATTTTGGTTTTTTTCAGGAGTTGGTAGGCCCGAAAGCGGCGCTCACCAGCAACTATTTGATAGCCGTTTTTGTGCTTTCGCAGGAGAATGGGCTGTAATAGTCCCTTTTCCCGGATGGAATTGGCCAAATCCTGAATATCCGCTTCGGAAAATTCTTGGCGCGGCTGAAAGGGATTTGGAGAAATGTTAGAAATTTCAATTTCTAGAACTGAAGCACCTGTTTTAGGGTGGACGACTTCATTGCCCAAGTTGCCAAAAATGGCCTCCAAGCCTTTCCCTAAGGCTTTTCTAGTCATTGTGGATCAGCTCCTTGGCCAGCTCCATATACTTCACTGCGCCTGTGCTCATGGCATCGTATAGGATAATTGGTTTTCCAAAAGAGGGCGCCTCACTGAGCTTGACGCTTCTGGGGATGATGGTTTTAAACACTTTTTCAGAAAAAGTGGTTTGCACATCTTCAGCCACTTGCTTGGACAGATTGAGGCGACTGTCGTACATGGTTAAAAGCGCGCCTTCAATGGCCAGTTTCGGATTCAAATTTTGCTGTACTAGTCGAATCGTATTTAGAAGTTCCGAAAGCCCTTGAAGGGCATAATATTCGCACTGGATGGGAATCAGGACGGAATCGGCGGCGGTCAGAGCGTTTAAAGTCAGCATGTTCAATGTGGGCGGAGAGTCAATGATTATGAAAGCATAGTCATTGCGTATCGATTCCAAAACATTGCCGAGCCGCTTCTCCCGGTTGGGCGCGTTCATTAACTGGCGCTCCAAGCCCGCCAATTGCCGTGAACAGGGCAAAATATCCAGAAAAGGCATGGCCGTAGTTTTAATGCAGCGTTGCGCTTCGTCTTTGGTGATTTTGTTTTCTGCTGCGAGTAGAGCATCGTAAATATCTTCGTCAAACTCCTGATCGAATCCCAATCCCAGGGTAGCGTTGGCCTGCGGATCCATATCGACAAGGAGTACCCGTTTTTCCATTGCGGCCAGGGCCGCAGACGTGTTCACGCAAGTAGTGGTTTTACCTACGCCACCTTTTTGATTGCAAGCGGCAATAATCCGGCTCACATCTCTCCTGCTTTAGCCGCGGTGACGATGAAATATTTTCTAGGGTTGTTGGGCAAAGTGTATGCGTGGTTTTCCACTTTTTCGTATCCCTGGGGAACATCGAATTGTTCTGCGGTTTTAAATGTCATGAACAGGCCACCTGGCTTAAGCATTTTATACGCTAAGCGAGCGTCACGACTAAATTCGCCGAATGCGCGGCAGCACACCACATCCATATGAGATAGAAACACCTTTTCCACACGCTCAGAAAGCACGTGCAAATTGGGAATGCGGATCTCACGAATGATTTCGGCCATTAAGGCGGATTTTTTTTGTTTCGGCTCAATGGCAAAAACATCGATGTCTGGATTGGCAATGGCCAAGGGCACAGCCGGTAGGCCAATGCCGCTTCCCATATCAGCCAACTTATTGACCTCTTTGAAAAAGGGCATCAGCTGGAGCGAGTCCAGTATATGCCTTTCCCAAATGGCCGGCTCATCGGCTTCGCTTACCAAATTGATATTCTTATTCCATTTTCTCAGAAAAGTTTCCACTCCTCTAAGTTTTTGGAGAGTCTTTTCATCAAAATTTGACGTGTCTAACAGAAGGTTTCCCATAAGCCAAGTAAATGTATCATAAACTTTTTGGATTTCAATGCTTAAGAAAAATAGGCTGGTTATTCTGGCAATATGGTTTCACGTGAAACCAAATGGAGGGGTGGGGAAGTTGTTTCACGTGAAACATTTTCTGTAACCCCGTACAGAATCTGATCTTTAAAACGGCGATGGGCGAAACCATACCAAAAGTCAGGATGGGAACGGATCAGGATTTCTAAAACGCGATGGTACCGATTGGCGAGCTTTTCCAAAGTCAACCCGCGCCGAGGGCTGTGACTAATCTGAATAAGCCTAAAGGCGCCCCCTGGTAGTAGGACTCCAAAAAAAACTGGGGCCTTACTTTTATCAGAGAAGAATCCGGGTAAGGGGTTGACCTTAACGAGATGGGAAAAAAAAGGAACCCGCAACTGACCGTGTGAAGGATACTGATCCCATACCATGCCCAAACATTTGCCTGCCTGCAAATGCTTAAGGCCCTGGCGGGCGATGTCGCTTTGGATAATGGGTATGCGCAGTCGCTTTCGAAGCCTTTCCAAAAAGTATTGCGAAACGGGATGTTTAAACGGTAGGGCCGCGCTAAGCAATGGAATTCCTTTTTCGGTGCAAAGCCAAGAACCCATCAATTCCCAATTGTGAAAATGAGCCGACACTAAAATTGAGGCTCCCGTGCGGAGGCGGATCAGCTTTAAATGGTCCCGCGGGCGACTTGCAATCGTTCGGCCATAAAGACCGTGGACCGCTTTGAGGGCGTCAAAGGCTGCATTGGTGTAAAACCGCATACGAAAGCCAAAAGTCACCGGAAAGCGAAGCAGCAGAAGATTGACTTGAATTCGGTTTTTTTTCCACCCTATTAGAATAAGCCCCAAAATAAGGGGGACCGATAGGACTCGGATGTAAATCCGGTAAACATATTGTGTCAACAACATAATATACGCAAATTCATAGCTTTTAAGCAAATAAGGATGTCAAAAGTGAGCTAAAATCATCCTAACCCTTGAAAATTCAAGGGGATGAAAACTAAATTAAATCCCTCATCCCATAAATTGGAATTTTCATCATGAAAAGAACCTTTCAGCCCCGCAACCGTAAAAGAGTCAACAAGCATGGCTTCCGTAGCCGCATGGCGACCAAAGATGGCCGTGCCGTGCTTGCTCGTCGACGTTCCAAAGGTCGGCACCGTTTGACGGTGAGCGACACCATGGCCTTTAAGGATATCTAGCCTCTCAACCTCGCGGGGAGAGTTTTGGATTTTGGAAAACTCGACCCCGTCCGGTGATTCTCCAGGGCGGCTATCCCCCTTAAAAAATCATCGACTCAACAAGCCGTATATGTATAAAAAGGTTTTCGAAGCAGGGAGGGTGCTACGCAGTGCGCCTCTCACATTGCGGTACTGTTTTGCGGATCAAGATTTGTCCCGTCTAGGCTTTATCATCCGAAAAAAAGTTGGCAACGCCCCGATGCGAAACTCCATACGACGCACATTGCGCAATTCATTCCAAGCCGCAGCTCCGCATCTTAAGCAGGCAACTTGGATGGTATTCGATGTTTCCCAAAAAGCTTCTCAGTGCCGACGTTCGGAACTTCGCGCTGAAGCAGATCGCCTATTGGGATTGCTGCCGGGAAAAACAACATGAGGCATATCGCCATTTTTTTGATTCGGATGTATCAAAGCATACAGTCCTCTTTCTACGTTGGCTCCTGCCGTTTCCATCCCACGTGTTCTCATTACGCCGTAGAAGCCTTTGAGTCGCGAGGATTTTTTATCGGCCTCATGCTCACCGCCTATAGACTGGTCCGCTGCCAACCTTTTTGCAAAGGTGGCTGGGATCCAGTCCCACGGGACCCGGTCCCACGGGACCTTGCCCCAAGAGACTCTGTCTCCCGGGATCCGGTTCCCAAACATTCTTCGACAACCCTTATGACATCAAGCGCCGAAAACTTTAGGAGCATCTTTTGAATAGAAATACCATCATGGCCTGGGTCTTACTCATGGGCCTCATGCTCTTTTGGACAACGTACAAGCAGAAGCAAGCCATGGCCGCGATGAAGCTCAAGCAAGAGCAACAGCGCATTGATTCCCTGGCAAATGTGGCCAAGAACGGTGGGCTCAAATTAACGGATTCCCAAAGCGGTAGGGAAAAACCTGCTATGGGGGAAGCGTCATTGGGCCAAGCGGCAGAGCCAAAAACTGCAGGAACTGCAGTTTCAAATTCGACAGGAATGACGGATAGCTCGCAGGTATCTGTGCCGCATCGGTTTTTAAATGTTGAGACGAACCGGTTTAAGGTGCGCCTGGATAATGAAGGTGCTAAGGTCGCGACCCTTTCTTTGAAAGATCTCGCGGGGAAGCGGCCTTACAATCCCGATATACTAGCCGAGAACGGCGGGGCGCTCGCATTGACCATCGATGCTCATGACTTAGGCAAAACCTTCTGGGAGCTCGATACAAAAGATACAGCGCTAAATGTTTCCGGCGCACCCGTGACTGTTAATTTTAAGACCACTTTGCCGGGAACCAAAACCATTTTGAAGCGGTCCTTTATGTTCTATCCGGACAGCAACAAGTTTTCCCAGCATTTGGAAACAAGCCAACCGATTTCCAATTATGCCATCAGCTGGCAATCCGGACTCAAGGAAACGGAAAAGATCCTCGCTGGCAAAGGTTTCGGACTGATGAGCACTTTCTTCAGTGAAGTGATAATGGACAATGGCTCAAATGTGGAGCGGGTTTCCTTTGAAGGCAAAAAGACCTTTAATGAAGCCAGCGGTGTCATCAAATGGGTGGGCCTTCGCCGGAAATATGTGGCTGCTCTGATCAACTTCAACCGTGAAACAAACAATAAAGTGGAGGCTACGGGTAAGGTCGAGGGAGAGGACAAATCCTATCCCAAGGATTACCAACTGCAAATCATCGGCGCGAATTATGAGGACAAAGATCTCGATTTTGACTTTGTGGTGCTGCCGTTGTCCTATGATCAACTCCTGACTCATCACGACAATTACGAGAAAATAATCTTCTCCGGCTGGGAATCCTTTTTCCGGGCGGATGTCTGGTACGTGGCATTATGTGGGATGGTGCTCCACCTCCTCAACTTTTTCCACGGCATCATTCCCAACTATGGAATCGCCATCATCTTGCTTACCTTACTCGTCCGTGTCGTCACTTTTCCACTGACGATTGCGCAAACCAAACAGGGTATTAAAATGCAGCAGCACATGCCTGCTATTGCAAAGATTCGTGAGAAGAATAAAGGTCAGCCGCAAAAAGCCAATGCAGAAATCATGGCTTACTATAAACAAGAAGGCGTGAACCCGTTGTCGGGAGTCATGGGTTGTTTTCCCGTGTTATTGCAAATGCCTATCTTCATTTCACTGTTTAACGTGCTAGGCCGCGCTGTGGAACTAAAGGGTGCACCGTTTGGGCTTTGGGTGCATGATTTGGCCCTACCTGATGTGGTATACGAAGCCATCAAGGTGCCATATATTTTTCCTTTAGGAATCACGATTCTCCCGTTTTTCATGGCCGCCACCATGTACTTTCAGATGAAATTGACCATCAAGGATCCCAATCAGAAAATGATGGTTTGGATGATGCCGATTATGATGTTCGTTTTCTCCTGCGCGTTCCCGTCGGGTCTGGTGCTGTATTGGACCGTATCCAATCTCTTCACCATCGGTCAAACCTACTTTTATACCAATCGCCTTAAAGTAGCGCCTACCTCGAAGGTGATCGTTTCCACTCGGTCAAAACCAAAGGCGAAGTAAGCATCAAAAGCGGAGCTGCCCTGATTGGTGACACCATTGTCGCCCTTTCCAGCCCGCCAGGCACTTCCGGATTGGCGGTGTTGCGCCTTTCCGGGCCTGGGTGCCGGCAGGTGCTGGCTGTTCATCTGGGCCGCGAAGCCTGCGTAGCCAGGCATGTATACTACGGCGGCTTTCGGACAGAAGGGCCTTCCATTGGACATATGAGTGCAAGCGCATCTGCGCCTAGGTCTGCATCTGTATTTGCACCTGCGTCCGCATCTACGTCTGCTTCAATGTCGCGACCGGACTCAGACATCTTAGACCGATTGAACTTCGTTTTTTTTCCTGGACCCGCTAGTTCAACAGGCGAAGATGTGCTGGAACTCTTTCCTCACGGCAATCCGCTTATCATCGATGGCATTCTCAAAGCTTTACTTTCCCGCCCTGGCTTACGTTTGGCCGAGCCTGGAGAGTTTACCCGCCGTTCGTTTGAAAACGGAAAAATCGATTTGTTACAAGCGGAAGCGGTGGGGGAACTGATCCATGCGGAAACGATAGAGGCTTTAAAAAATGCCCAGCGCATCGTTGGTGGTGCTCTGAGCGGAGCATTTAAAACCTTACGTGATGAATTGCTGGATTTGTCCGCTCGCTTGGAATTGGAAGTGGATTTTTCCGAAGAAGAAGTCGATCCGGATTTTGCCTCCTGGGCTCCGCGATTGGAACGATTGAGCGCTGGATTGCGTAAAATCGCGTCTGGATTTGAAAGAGGGCGCAGTCTGGCACGGGCGCGACGGGTGGCCATTTTGGGTGCGCCCAATGCGGGAAAATCGAGCCTGATCAATGCCTTGGTCGAAGCGGATCGGCTGCTGGTTTCCGATCGTCCCGGTACCACGCGCGATTATGTCGAAGTGCCATTGAGGTTAAAGGGCGGAATCGTGCATTTGGTCGATACCGCCGGGCTGGGTCGCCCCATTGACGGACTCGATGAATTGGCCATGCAGAGAACCCGGGAGCAATGGCAGGCGGCGGACGTCTGTGTTTGGGTCGAGGACGGGACAGGTACCAGTACCCGGGAGGTTACGGAAGCGGAAGGTCTTGGTCAGGGTGAAAAGGTTTCTTTACGTCTGGCCACGAAAATGGATCTGCCTGGCTTTAAAGCGCGGTCCGAGTATTTGAGCCTCTCGAGCCGCACGGGCGAGGGATTGGCGGAATTTCGGGAGCGGCTCAATGCGATGGTTTTTGTCTCCGCGAGCATGGGCGAAGACATTGTAATCACCACCGAGCGACAGTTCCAGACGGTTGAGTTGGCGCAGGCCAAGGTCACGGCGGCTTTGGAAATGTTGCGGCAGCGGCCAGCCATTGAACTGGTTGCCTTTGAAATTCGCGAGGCAGCTTTACACCTTAAGGAACTGCTGGGCGAGATTTCTAGCGATGAAATTTTGCAGAGGGTTTTTGCCGGGTACTGCATAGGGAAGTAGCTTGGAATTTAAATATGCGTGCCTTCGATAAATCGAAATAGATGTCTACGTTTCGAATGGGAGAGCAAAATGGAATCAAACTTTCATCCCAAAAAACCATGATTCGCAAATCCCCCGCTAATTTCAGGCAACTCGCCGCTCTTCTGAAAAAGGGAGAAGGTCCAAGCCTGGAATTCAAACGATCCACCGGAGAGTTGAAGGAGGGGATGCAAACCCTTTGCGCCTTCTTGAATGGTACCGGCGGTTTGGTTCTCTTCGGTATCCGACCCAATGGGGCAGCTGAAGGTCAGGACGTTTCCGATAAGACTCTGCGGGATATCGCCCAAGCCTTGAATGGTTTCGAACCGCCTGTCAGCATTCAGCCCGAACGACTGCAAGTGGGCAAGGGTCGAGAAGTTTTGATTCTGATTGCGGAAGGCAAATCCGATTCCATCCCCTTCACCTATGAAGGCAGACCCTACGAAAGAATTGGCAGTACCACCCGGAAAATGCCCCGTGAAAAGCATGAAAAGCTTCTCCTGGAAAGAACCCACGCTAAAAGGCGATGGGAAAACATGGCTGCCGAGGGCGTGCGCCTGCAAGATTTGGACAAAGAGGAAATTCTTCGTACGCGGGAACTTGCGATTCAGCAAAGCCGCATTTCGGCGGGTACGAGCCGGAATATCGGCGAGATTTTGGATCGCCTTGGCCTTCGGGACAAAGGTGTGGTTACCCAGGCCGCGCAGGTGCTTTACGGGAAGAAATTCCTGCCGAACTATCCGCAATGCATCTTGAAAATGGGACGGTTTCGCGGCACCGAAATCACGGGTGAAATCGTGGACAACCGTCAGGAATATTTCAATGCCTTTACGGCCGTGCGTGAGGGCATGGCCTTTCTGGAACGTACCCTTCCCTTGGGAGCCAGATTCCCGGAAGGAAAGATTTATCGGGAAGACCGGTTTCCCATTCCGCCAGACGCTCTCCGGGAAATCCTGCTCAATGCGGTCATGCACCGTGACTATTCGTATTCGGGCGGCCACGCCGCCATCGCGATTTTCGACGATCGCATCGAAATCCGCAGTTACGGACGGCTTCCCACTGGTATCACCGTGGATCAGCTTTCGGGACACCATCTTTCCAAGTTGCGCAATCCCCTGATCGCCGGAGCTTTTCATTTGACGGGAGCAGTGGAAACCTGGGGACGCGGCACAAACCGTGTGATTGACGAGTGCAAGCGCTATGGCATCGCGCCGCCAGTTTTCGAGGAGCGGCAGGGTTTTATGATCGTGACTTTCAAGGCGCGCTTCGCGGATGGTACAGGGGAGGTCGAGGCCCAAGTCGAGGCCCAAGTCGAGGCCCAAGTCGCGTTGACTGCCACGGGACAAACCATGCTAATCGCATTGAAGAAGAATTCAATGGGAAGCGGCCCATTGGCTCAAGTCCTAGGTTATTCCCAGCGCACTGGTAATTTCAAAAAAGCGTTGGAAAAGCTCTTCACAGCGGGCTTAGTCGAAATGACCGTTCCGGAAAAACCCAACAGCCGCCTGCAAAAATACCGCATCACCGCCAAGGGTCGCGCCTTGTTGAAAGCGAAAAAACTGTGAACGCCATCCCCAGCAAACTCCGCCCCAACCTTGCCTGGGCCAAGCTGCCGCTTTTCGATCGCAAGGGGTGAAAGAAAGTTCGCTTCGGCGATGTTGTCGAAAACGCCAACGAATCCAACACCGTTGAGCGAATGATTCTTGAAGCCGTTTCAGGCAGTTCAAAAATATATTGGTTCGTGAAAAAAAGCCGGCGTATTTGGGTGAATCACTTGGTGAAGATTCGGCAATACTATTCGCGGTCAGCACAGTATCTTCTAAATGCCCGGCTCCTTTGGTTTGGCGGGTGACGGGCACATTGCCGCAAGGAGGATGCGATGAGAAAAGACACGCTGACAACCGGTTTTTCCGCAGTCTGTTTTTGTGCGACCTTGACGCTTGGTGGCAATCTGGCAGTAAGTGGAACTACTATCCGCAACTATTCTCCCGACACCTCGAACTTCCCCAACCCGGAGCGTGGCTTCTATAAACAGAGATCCGTCAACGCCTCAGCGTTGACTCAGGCTCGAAACACCGATGCCATCACGCTCGTTCGCACCTATTATCGACTAGACGATTGGCGTGCTACCTTGTTGCCGCAATCCTTCCTGGACCAGTTGGATGCCGATGCCAAGGTGCTGCGCCAAGCGGGCGCAAAGTATATTCCACGTTTCTCCTACAACTTTCCTAACGGCGATTATGCCAACAGCCCCGATGCCACACTGCCCATGCTTTTGCAGCACATCGCCCAGCTTCAACCGTATTGGCGACGGAACGCGGATGTTATTTTCGCTCTGGAAGCGGGATTCGTGGGCGCTTGGGGGGAATGGCACAGTTCCCTAAACCTGCTCCACCTTCCCCCGACCAACGGACAGATTATGCTCGCCCTGCTCGGCGCCATGCCTCCTGATCGAAATGTGTTTTTCCGTTATCCAGGACTCAAGCGATCCATTCTCGGCAATACGCCGCTCGCCGACAATGAAGCGTTCACGGCATCCAACCGCAGCCGCGCCGGTGCGCATAACGATTGCTTGGGAGCCTCTCCGGAAGATTGGGGGACCTATCCCAGCAACGCTATCCAGGAAAACAAGGATTTTCTACATCAGGACAACCGTTATGTCGGCCAGGAAGGGGAAACCTGCAACCTCAGCAGCCCCCGATCGGATTGTCCACAGATGCTTCAGGATTTGGCATATATGCGTTGGGATGCGCTGAACATAGACTATCATCAAGGTGTGCTGGATGCGTGGAAGACCCAGGGTTGTTTCGAAACCGTGCGCAAACGCCTTGGGTATCGGTTTCGGATGACTCGTGGTGAGCTTCCCGATACCGTCGTTGCTGGGGGACCGCTGTCTTTTCGCTTGAACCTGGTCAACGAAGGTTGGGGAAAACTTTTCAATTACCGTCAGGCCAAATTGATCCTACGCCGCGCCGGTGTCCCCATGCAATCCATCGTCTTATCAACGGACCCAAGGCGTTGGCTTCCCGATGACACCATCAAATTGGATTTGACCGTGACGCTTCCCGGCACCTTGGCACCGGGAGCTTACGAACTTCTACTCAACCTGCCGGACACGGCGGCTGGCTTAGCGGGAGATGTGCGCTATGCAGTTCGCTTTGCGAATGCGGGTGTTTGGGAAAGCGGCACTGGGTACAATCTTCTGAATCATTCTGTCCAGGTTCTGCCACAAGGTGTTTCCATCCGATCCGATTCCCGGAATAATCGGCATCATCCACCAATGGAAGCGTGGGTGGGGCAACATCCGTCCGCTTATTTTTACACGGGGAACGAAGGCGGAAAGGCCGTCGATGCCGTGGGACGCAATCGGCCTCTCCCTTGACTTCATTATATTGAGCCGGAAAAAAATTCAAGTTGCGAACTTCCCTTTCCCAATTGACCGCAAGGTTCATTCGTAGCCATTGGAAAGCCTACACGTACTCGGCAGTATTACTGGTTATCGTAGACGCACTGGTTGTATGGGTTCCCCGCAGAGTCGGATCCATCATCGATGGCTTGGCAAAAAAAGAATTAAATGGACAGGAGCTCGCTTCACAGTTGGCGTGGCTGCTTGTTTTGGGGCTCGCTATTTATCTAGTGCGGATAGGCTGGCGGAGGATACTATATGCTGCGGCGTTTCAATTTGGCGTGGAAATACGCGCTCGATTGTATGACCGACTGAGTCAGCAAGGACCAGGATTTTTTCAAAGTAAAAGGACCGGGGACCTCATGGCCCTGTCCACAAATGATGTTGATGCCGTGGAATTGGCAGCGGGTGAAGCCATGCTCGGACTTTTTGATGGCAGCGTAACCTTGGTGATGGTGCTGGGAATGATTTCACTGGGCGTGGACTGGCGTTTAACGTCGCTTGCGTTGTTGCCCTTTCCAATCATGGGCTTGGCGTTTTGGCACATTTCCCGAAAGGTCCACGAAACCGCCACGGAAGAATTGAATCGATTCAGTCGATTGAATGAGCATGTTCAGGAATCGTTTTCCGGAATACGCACGCTACGCGCCTTGGGATTGGAAAAGAGCAATACCAAACAATTTATCCGCCTGACTCATAATGCCGCCAAGGCAAATCTAGCAGCTTTGAAATGGGAAGCCGGGTATGACCCTGCGATTAGCTTTACGTTGTCCACGGCCAGCGCGATAACACTAGGGTATGGCGGTTACTTGGTGTGGCACAACCAATTGTCCACTGGAATGTTGACGAGCTTTATCATGTATCTAGGGCAACTCGTTTGGCCCATGTTCGCGGCTGGCTGGGTGCTCTCCATGTTGGAAAGAGGCCGCGCAGGTTGGGGGCGGATCCGGGACGTTTTAGAGGAACCATTGACTATAAAAGATGGTGGTTTTCTTTTGCACGCTCCGAGTGGGGCTATCGTAGCAAAGAGCTTGAATTTTTCCTATTCGTCCCAATCGCCAAACGCTCTGTCCAATGTCGAATTCATTCTTCCCCCAGGACACACCCTCGGCATTGTCGGCCCCACCGGATCCGGAAAATCAACCTTACTCAAATTGTTGTTGCGTCAATTTTCCCCGGACTCGGGCCAGTTGCACTGGGGGAAAGACCTCATAAGTGATTTCAAATTGGCTGCTTTTAGGGACTGTGTCAGCTGGGTGCCGCAAGAGCCGTTTTTATTTTCCGCTACCCTTTGCGAAAATATTTCCTTGGCTAAACCGGAAGCGACCCAATCAGAAATTGAGCATGTAGCAACCTTGGCCTCCATTCATGCTGATATCCTCGGCTTTCCAAACGGATATGAAACTCTGGTGGGAGAGCGCGGTATCACCTTGTCAGGCGGCCAACGCCAACGCATCGCCCTTGCGCGCGCACTGCTTTGTAACAGACCTTTATTATTGCTGGACGATGCTTTATCGGCCGTTGACACGGAAACAGAGGCTAAAATCCTGAATCATTTACGGGACGTACGCAACGAACCCCTTTCTAAAAGTCGCGGCTTCCGCAGTACTATACTCGTAAGCCATCGATTGAGCGCCTTGATCGACGCAGATCAAATTCTGGTTTTAAAAGAGGGGCGAATCGTCGAAGTTGGCAACCACGCTTCACTGCTTGCTTTGCGCGGGTGGTATGCGAAACAGTGGCGTTACCAACAGTTGGAAGCCAGTATAGATGCAATTTGAACAAAACGGAATTTGGCAGGCCTTGATCCTGCTTTGGAGATCCGCCCAACAGGAAAAAGGGCATCTCATTCGGGGAACGCTTTGGCTCATCTTGGCTGCCGGAACGGAAATGGCAGGACCGATTTTAGGAAAAATGTTTATCGACGATCATCTTTCGATTCGAAACCTTGATTGGAATCGCATGGCCTTGATTCTAATCGGCATTCTACTCTCTGGATGGCTCGCGAGCCTGCTTCGATATTTACAACTTGTGCGGTTGTCCGGTTTAGCCATGCGTTCCGTTGGCCGCTTACGCGAACGAGCGTACACGCATGTCATGCGCCTACCTATGACATTTTTTGATACATCCATAACGGGGCAATTGGTAAGCCGCGTAACCAATGATACGGAAGCGGTAAAAAACCTATACATCCAGGTCTTATTCGTGCTGCTGAACAGCGGCATCATTTTGCTAGCTGCCATGGTCGCCATGACCTTGTTGGATTGGCGATTGATGCTTTTCGTCGCGTCCATGATTCCGGTTGTCATTGCCATGGTTTGGTTGTACCAGTACTTGAGCGCCCCGGCCGTTTCGAATAGCCGTAAACTTCGAAGTGATATAAATGCCCAAATGGCGGAATCCTTGGGAGGCATGGGCATTTTGCAGGCGCTCAATGCCGTAAAACAATTTAAGGATTTGTTTAGATCGACAAATCACGCCCATTACCTGGCGCGGGTCCAAGTACAAAACGCCAATGCCTGGCTGTTAAGGCCTGCGCTGGACTTGCTCAATATCGTGCTCTTAATTCTTGTCATTTTCAGTTTTAGCAAACGCCCCTTAAATGGACTGGAAGTGGGACTGTTGTACGCCTTTGTGAGTTATATAGGCCATATCATCGATCCCTTAATCCAAATCACCACCCAGTTCGGTCAGTTGCAACAGTCCGTCGTTGCCGCGGCGAGGGTGCATCAACTGTTAGAGGAAAAAGCCACCCGCCCGATTGAAAATGCCGCGGTGGTTACAAACGGGTCCATTTCCATTCGGCACTTAAAATTTGGGTATGCCCCTGACAATTTGGTTATCCAAGACGTGTCATTGGAAATCCCTTCCGGCTCTTTTATTGGAATTGCCGGCAAGACCGGAAGCGGCAAGTCCACGCTGCTCAATATTCTCCTGCGATTCTATTCACCTCAATCTGGCCACGTTGAATTTGGCGGTGCACGGCTTGAAAGTATAAACGAAGCCACCTTCCGCACCCATGTTGGTTTAGTCCCGCAAGATCCATTTTTGATGGCCGCCACCGTTCGCGAAAATATTTCGATGGGCAGGGATATTTCGGATCAAGAAATCGAAAAGGCGGGGCGAGCCTCCAAAGCCCATAAATTTATTTCCGCCTTGGAAAAGGGGTACGACACTCCACTGGGCGAAGGGGGATCCAGACTTTCTACGGGCCAAAAACAACTTATCGCCATCGCTCGAGCTTTGGCGGGACAACCCAAGATTTTATTTCTCGACGAAGCAACGTCCCATATCGACAGCGAAACCTCAAAATCAATCCAGTCCGCGTTACATGAGCTGCATGGGAAAGTAACCATTGTCGCCATTGCCCATCGCTTGTCCACGATTCGTCACGCGGATAATATTGTTATTATCAACCATGGCACCATTGCCGAAACAGGGACACATGAAAACCTGATGCACCATGCAGATGGAATTTATCGGAAACTGTATTTGCTGCAGCAGATGGGAGAGTAGATCAAGTCCGGAAACGTACTTTACAAATAGTCGCCCAAATAGAAAGCTTATTTCAACTCCAGAAAATAGTCCGGCAGCTCCAAGAGTACGGGAATATCCTCGCGAAAGGGATCGAGCAAGCTCGCCGTATACTTTCCGAAAGCGGTGGATTTTCCGCCAAACTTCAAAGTATGCAGCCAATGTTGAACCTGGTAGAACCCCCCGCCATGCACGTGCCAACCTCTAGATAAGATTCGGCAACCGCTGCTGCTAACGGCTTCGACTTTTCCCCGGCCTTCCATTTGCAAATATTGATAGACGATATTGGCATGATACGGCGTAAGCGAAAGCGGTGAAAGCACCAGATGCAAATCCTGTCCTTTGCTGAGCAGGACAAACTTGCCTTCCGGATCCGGCATAGAAATTTCCGGTAGGTTCTCATAGCATTTGATATGCAATTGATAGGGAGCAACCGAGCTTCCGCTTTTGCTCTCTGCGGTCATTGGGCTGAACGGATTTTGTCGAGCAGGGTTGAGGTTGAAAGCCCGGGAATTTTTTCCACGATATGTAAGCGGCCACCGAGCTCGCGGATAAGCGGGGCCTCTATGCAATCCTTTCCATATTCCGATCCGTTTACGTGCACGTGGGGTCGGATTTCCAAAAGGAAAGGCATGGGAACCGCCTCCTCAAAAATATGCACGAAATCCACTGCACGCAAAGCCAAGAGCATTCGGGCCCTTTCAGCTTCTGGAACCATGGGACGATTCGCGCCTTTGTAGCCACGCACGGAGGCATCGCTGTTGAGTCCCACAATGAGTACGTCGCCTTGACCACGGGCTTGCTCCAGGATATGGACATGTCCGGCATGGAGCAAATCGAAGGAGCCATTGATGGTAACGATTTTGCGACCACGCGCGCGTAAGGACGCGGAGAGCGGCGCCAATTGGTTGCGTGCCAGCAGTCGCGGCAATCCAGAGGCCCCATCTGCGGAATCGGTATCGAGCAATTCGGCCGCGCTCACGGTGGCTGTTCCGAACTTGCCCACAACGATGCCGGCTGCTTGATTGGCAAGCCGCACCGCTTCTTCTAAACCGGCCCCGGCCGAGCGTGCCATGGCCAAAGTAGCAACCACAGTGTCTCCAGCGCCGCTCACATCGAACACTTCGCGTGCTTGCGTGGGGAGATTGAAATGCGATCCCTCATCGCGATGGAAAAAAGAAATGCCACGTGAACCCAAGGTCAAGACAACATGCGTGTTCAGTTTTTTACGAAGCGCATCCCCGTTGGCTAGAATAAGCGCATCCGTCGGGTCGCATTCCGTTTGGCCCAAGAGCCCTTGGGACTCTTTCCAGTTGGGCGTGATATAATCGCAGTGAGTGTAGAAGCTGGAATGTTGAGGCCGCGGATCCACAAGCACTTCTTTACCGGCGGCATGCGCTTCCTGAATAATTATTTGGCACAGGCTCTCAGTCAGAAATCCTTTGGCATAGTCGGATAGCACAATAAGGCGGGTGGAAGGCAAATGTTTTCGAAAGGCCGACAGAATTTCATTTTCTGTTTCCGAGGAAATGTTGGGCGTTTCTTCATAATCGAGGCGTAAAAGCTGTTGCCCTTGACCTACCAGGCGAGTTTTGCGCATGGTGGGCCGACCGTCGCGGATGGCGTGAAAACCAATCCCCGATGCCTTGACCAGATTCTCGAACAGTTCGCCGTGAAAATCTTGGCCGATTAGACCTATGAGTATGGCCTTCCCGCCCAGTGAAGCGACATTGGCAGCTGTGTTGGCTGCTCCGCCTAGAACACGCCGGGTTTTCTCAGCATCGACTCTAAGTACGGGCACGGGCGCTTCGGGAGACAGCCTGGAACAGTCCCCGCTGAGGAACTCGTCCAGAAAGACATCGCCGAGGACTAGAATACTCTGGGATTGAAAACGGGAAAGTAGTGCAGACACATCCATAGCTTGTATTGTAAGAAGATTTGAGGTGAATGGGGATCCCAATCGCAAAAAAGGGACCCTCGAAAGGGTCCCTTCGCTGTTCCAAGGAGAGGGGAAACTCCTTATTTCAGCTACTCAAGAATATAGCTCCAATACCATTTGACTTATTTAACACTTCCGGTGGTTAACCGACCGCGGAAAACTCTGTCATTTCTTCCATGGACCGCAAGTTGGCCAGGCCTTTTTCCTTAATCTGGCGGACCCGTTCCTTGGAGAGTCCGATGATTTCACCGATTTCCTCTAAGTTGAGCGCTTCATGATGGCTGATGCCAAAGTACATGGACAAAACCGTGCGCTCTTGTTCGCTTAGTTTGTGCAGAAGACGCGATACAAACTTGCGCTGCGAATTGAGGTGGGTCGAGATATCCGGGCGTTCGGTATGGGTGTCCTCCAGAATATCCATGACCGAGGTGCCGTCTTCGCCGTTGAGGCTTTGGTCCAAGGACGAATGTCGCAGGCCCATTTCCATGATTTTTTCAATCTGGCGTCCGGTATATCCCATTTTGCTGCCTAAAACTTCGGTATCGATTTGCGTTCCGCCGCCGATGGTTTGGCGCATGGGCACATTGTGCTTCGAAAACCGGCGCAAAATAAGCTCTTTTTCTGCTGAAATGCGGACCACTCGGGCCCGTTCTGCAATTGCGCGGGTAATGGCCTGACGAATCCACCAAACCGCATAGGAAATGAATTTGAGCTTGCGATTGATATCAAAGCGCTTGGCCGCTTCAATAAGGCCCACATTGCCTTCATTGATGAGCTCTGGCAGGGAAAAACCCTGATTTTTGTACATAAAAGCCACATTGATGACAAATTTGAGGTTGGAGCAGACCAATTTATGGATGGCCTTTTGGTCGCCGGTTTGTACCAGCTGCAACAGGGCCGCTTCTTCGCCCTTTTTCAAAAGAGGATATTTGGAAATATCCTTGATATATTGATAGTAGAGCGATGCTCCGTCCCACGATTCCATTGTTTGATGAGTCATTGGATGCTTCCTGGTTTGAATTTCTGTTCTAATAATACCTTCGGCCAAAAGGGCCATTGTCACGCTTGTGTCATACCTCCGTACTTGTTCAGCCCCGGCCTAATTCCTACTTTTACCGTCCCGCCAGCATTCGCAGGCAGATAATGCGTTTTTCCAGGAGTATACCGTGGGCTTTGTTGAATTAATTGCATCCGATCTTAAACTTGCTGCGGACCAGGTTCGCAATAGTATTGCGCTTTTCGACCAGGGCTCTACTGTACCTTTCATCACGCGCTATCGTAAAGAAGTCACCGGATCGCTGGATGAAACGCAGCTTCGATCGATCGAAGAAAAATACGCCTACTATAAGGAATTGGACGAGCGCCGCGTAACGATACTCAAGAGCATCGAAACCCAGGGCAAGCTTACGCCGGAATTGCGAACTAAAATCGAAACAACGCTTTCCAAAACCGAACTCGAAGATTTGTATCTGCCTTACAAACCCAAGCGTCGCACGCGCGCCATGGCCGCGAAGGAAGCTGGTCTGGAACCGCTTGCACGCATTCTCGAAGCACAGGCAACACCTGAAGCCGGACAGACTCCGGAACAGTTGGCGGCCGCGTATGTTAAGCCCGATCTCAATATTGCCGATGCCGCCGCGGCGTTACAAGGCGCGCTCGATATCCTGGCGGAAGAGATTTCCGAAGACGCAGAAATTCGAAGACAAATTCGTGAGATGGCTTTGAAGTTCGGCCTCTATGTGAGCAAGGTGCGCAAAGAATTCGTGGGCAAGCGCAGCAAATTCGAAATGTATTACAACTTCAGCGAAAAGGTCAGCGCCTTGCCATCGCATCGCATCATGGCCATGCGCCGGGGCGAAAAAGAAGATGTGCTGATGACCGAGCTCCAGTTGGACGATGACAAGTGTCTGGCTATCCTCCATGCCAAGGCCATCAAGAATCCCTCGCCGTATAAGCTGGAACTCGAACGCATGACTAAAGATGCTCTTGATAGACTTATCAAGCCTTCCATCGAAACGGAAGTGCGCATGCATTTGAAAGACCGGGCCGATGGCGAGGCCTACACCGTGTTCCAGAAAAATCTACGGGATGTGCTTTTGGCCGCGCCGGCCGGGGCTAAAACCGTCATGGGCGTGGATCCGGGTTTCCGCAGCGGTGTCAAGCTGGCTGTCATCGATCCCACCGGAAAGCTGCTCGAGCATCGCACCATCTATCCCCATCCTCCGCAAAACCAGGCGGAAGCCTCGCAAACCATTTTCTTGGCGATGATTGAAAGCTTTGGCGTGGACATCGTCGCCATCGGCAACGGCACCGCCTCGCGGGAAACGGACGAATTCATGTCCACGGCCTTTCAAGCCTTGGCCAAACCACCTATCAAAGTGGTGGTTTCTGAAGCCGGCGCATCGGTTTATTCCGCTTCACCTTTGGCGGGCAAGGAATTTCCCAATCTCGATGCCACCATCCGCAGCGCTGTATCCATAGCCCGGCGCATCCAAGACCCCTTGGCCGAACTCGTGAAAATCGACCCGAAGTCCATTGGCGTTGGCCAGTATCAGCACGATGTCAATCCCAACGAACTCAAGCGCAAGCTCGAACAGGTGGTGGAATCCTGCGTGAACTCAGTGGGCGTGGATGTGAATATCGCTTCCGAATCGCTGCTTGGATACGTAGCCGGTATCAACAAATCCTTGGCCAAAAACATCGTCGACCATAGGAATGCCAACGGCCCCTTTACCGGCCGCTCCGGTCTCGTCAAGGTTTCGCTCTTTGGCCCCAAAGCCTTTGAACAAGCCGCCGGATTTTTGCGCGTACAAGGGTCGGACAATCCTCTCGATGCCTCTGCCGTGCATCCGGAGCGCTACGAGCTCGTGCGGAAAATGATCGAGGACACCGGCGCGCCCCTTAAAGAGGTGATCGGCAATCAGGAAATCATTTCCAAAATCGAACTCGGCAAATACGCCACCGATGACGTAGGCATGCCCACTTTGCTGGATATCACCGCGGAATTGGTGAAGCCCAGCCGGGATCCACGCGCGGAATTCGTATACGCCCGCTTCAACGCCAAGATTCAAGAAATGAAAGACTTGACGCCCGGCATGTGGCTGGAAGGCAGCGTCACCAATGTCACCAACTTCGGCGCCTTTGTTGATGTGGGCGTGCATCAAGATGGACTGGTTCACATTTCAGAAATAGCCGACAAATTTGTGGATGATGCCAAGAAGGTCGTGACCGCCGGTCAGATTGTGCAAGTTCGCGTGCTCGAAGTGGATGCCCAGCAGAAACGCATTTCCCTTTCGATGAAGAAAGAATCCGCTCCGGTCCAGGCTCGGGGCGATAAGCAGGACGGCCAGCGCGGCGGTAAACCCGGGCAAGGGCCCGCTCAAGGCAAAGGCCCAGGCAAGCAGCCCCCTAAGAAGCCCCATGCAACCATGGATCAACTTAAGGAAAAGTTTGCAGAAGACAGCAAGATGAAGAAGAACAACATGAAGTTGGCCTTCTCCGTGAAATCATTGATGCGTTCTGGCCGGTAGACCCTAGCGCCGAGATCTGGCAGGTAGGCCTGATCACGGTAATCTCTGGGTCAGCCATTGCCAGTATGGAACCGGCTGATTATTTTGTCGTTTCGGTTTTTGCCTCAAAGGCTTTACCACTTCGGTAGGGCTTTAGATTCTTGGGGCGGGTTAGCTCAGTTGGTTAGAGCAGAGGAATCATAATCCTTTTGTCCGGGGTTCAAATCCCTGACCCGCTACCATTTCTTCCCTCTTAATTTTGAATGGTTGTGGCGGTACTATTCACCTGCGCCATTTGATTCGCAACGCCAAGATCTCCTATCAAGCGGAGACAAGGCAATTTTAAACCAGGCTTTTTGCTAGGCGTGTATCCTGGTTCGGTCTACTTGCCAGTGGTTGAGGAATAAAGCAGATTCCGAAGCTAATTGCGAAATACGAAAATGACCGGCTTCAGATCAAAAAGGAAAAGGTTTTTTTCCTATTTCAAGAAATGGGGCGATCTAAATGAAAACAGAAAAACCCGAAAAAAACTTGATTTTGCGAAGTTGGCTGAAAAGGCAATTAAAGCAGCAGTAGCCCAGGTCGTAAAGTCTCATGAATTAAGCGGACGCCCTATGCATATTTGGGAGGACGGTAAGATCGTCGCCCTGTATGTGGGAAAACAGAAGAAGAGGAAAAGCAAATAGATTCCTTGTCTGTAAAACGCCACCCAAAGAATTTATACTGGCACTCTCAGCAAAAAGACGCTATTGGAACGCGTTTCTAACTGACCAACCCGCTTCTTTTCCCTTGAGATCGTAAAATCGGTTAGTGCGGTTAGGCGGTGCGAAACCGATTTTCGTACCGGATTTAATCCAGTTTCCTTCTTCACCTGTTGCGCCTTTACGCTTTGCGTGTATACCCACTTGAGTCGTTTGCATCTGTTCAAATTCTTGGAAAGGTATTGAAACACCTGTGAACCGGTTCTGTTCCGAGATTCGTCCACCCTGTACTACAAAACCGCTTTTGCCTTCCAAATAATCGAAGTAATTGGGTTCAAGATAGAGATCCTTTCGGGTGGAAAGGGTATTGGAGAAATTAAGAAATGTCACGCCAGTTAAATTTCCGTAATTCGGTATGCCACATACGTTGTTTACTAAGGAATCGTAAAAAGTGTAGGGCCCGTTAGAAATATTCCCCTTGTACACTTTCAGCGCTTCCACGGACACAGTCGCCGAATATGTCTGATCGGAAAATCCTAGAGTTGAATAACTATTTACTCGACCATAAAAAACGAAAGAAGAATTTTGAAGGTTCCTTCTTAACACACTTTTTAAGGATTCCTCAAAAACGGTATCCACTTTTTCTCGAAGAAAATTGATGGATAAAAAAGTTCTTTGCACTACACCAGGGGATAGCGTATCCAGCCTTACCCCGCTATAAATTCTTGTGCAGGATGCAGCGGCTGGCCGTATCAATAAAACCATAGCCATAATTATTAACAGAAACATTCGCATTTCAGTCACTCCCTTAGGCAGATTTTAAGAGGAGAGGAGCAAAGTCTGCGCCAAGATTTAAAAGTTGTCGACCTCACTTATTGAAGCTAAAAGCCCAATTATTTTATTTCGCTTGTCCAATTCAAGAACAGGTTTCAGGAAATGACCATCAAGTATTGATTGCCTGCAAGCCAGCCGCCAGGATAGCGTATCCAGCCTTACCCCATTATAAATGGGGCATGCCTTACTTAGGCTATTAAATCAAATTCTCCGGAACATCCTGAGCATAATCCACACCCTGCATGCCAAAACCATACAGACGCATGAAATCGCTCCGGTACCCGGCGATGTCGCCACTGATACCGGCATTCTCCGTATTCACTTGTTGCCACAGCAAATCGACTTCGTCTTGCACATCTTGGCGCAGCTCCAAATCGTCCATGCGAATGCGATTTTTTTCGTCCACTTCAACGGGTTGTCCCGAGTACACGCGGGTGCGGAAGAGGCGGTCGATTTGTTCCAGCGTACCTTCGTGAATGCCTTTGGCTTTCATGACTTTGTAAAGCAGGCTGATGTAAAGCGGAATGAAGGGAATGGCGGAACTGGCCTGCGTGACCAGCGCTTTGTTCACAGAAACGTAGGCACGACCACCGGTTTTTTTGAGGCGGGCGTCCAGGCGTAAGGCCGTGTCTTCCAAATCATCTTTGGCAGCGCCGATGGTGCCGTTTCTGTAAACGGGCTGCGTGACTTTGGGGCCGATATAGGAATAGGCCATGGTGATGGCTCCGGGAGCCAGCAGATTCGCTTGTTGCAGTGCGTCGATCCAGAGTTCCCAATCCTCTCCACCCATTACGCCAATGGTGTCGGCCACTTCTTCTGGTGTGGCAATATCCAGGGTAACGGTAGAAACCACGCCGGAGTTGAAGTCGATGGTTTTGTTGGTATAAGGTGCCAGTTTTGGCTTGAGTACGCTTTTGTAGGTGACTCCGCTTTTGGGATCGGTGCGCCGGGGCGAAGCCAGACTGTACACAACCAGATCGACTGGTCCGAGTTCGTTTTTTAAAATCTCCAGCGCTTGGGCTTTAAGCTCATTGGAAAAGGCATCGCCGTTTAAACTTTTGGCAAAAAGTCCGGCTTTTTGCGCGGCCTTTTCAAAGGCCTGGGTTTGGTACCAACCTGGTGAAGCCGTGCGACCTTTTTCAGCCGGGCGCTCAAAAGCCAGTCCTAAAGTTCCGGCTCCGCTGCCAAAGGCGGCCGTGATGCGGGAAGAAAGGCCGTAGCCGGTCGAAGCACCCAATACCAAAACCTTTTTAGGACCACGCGGGATGGGTCCATGTGCTTGTATGTATTTGATTTGTTCCTGTACGGCGGCCTCGCATCCAAGGGGATGGGCCGTAGTGCAGAGAAAGCCGCGGATTTTTGGTTCGATTAGCATACTCTAGCGAAAATTAGTTAGCGGCCCGGCTATTTCCAATGGAATCCGCACTCAGCCCTTCAAAGCTTGGGCCTATAGAAACTATCTTTGCCTTTAGCCCTCAGATAAGTGAGCTTGGTGTAGAAGGAGCGTCATGAAGTTCGAAGCCAGCAAAGCGGTTTTCCTCGATTCGTTACAAATGGCTTGCAATGCCATTCCCAGCAAAACGACCCTACAAATCCTCTACAACCTTCTGCTTAGACTGCGGGACAACACTTTAGAAATTAGGGCCACGGATCTCGATATGACCATCGTGCTTAAGCTGCAAGTCGAAGGGCATGAAGACGGCGAAATCGTGATCAATGCCAAGAAGCTACTGGAAGTGGTCAAGGAGCTTCCTGATTTTCCAGTTAGAATTTCCGTGGACGATTATATGGTCACGATCAAATCGGAATCGGGATTTCATTGCAACTTGACCGGATTCGATGCCAGTGAATACCCGGGATTACCGGATTTGGGTCAGGCCAAGGCCTTTCAAATCCCACTGAAAGATTTCCGATTCCTAACCGAAAAAACCGCCTTTGCCGTGTCCGCCGACTACAGCCGTATGAGTTTAACCGGCGCGTACTGTGAATTCAAGGATGGCAGTCTTCAAATGGTCGCCACCGATGGCCATCGACTGGGCAAAGCTTGGACACCGGTTTCCGGGCTTACCGCACAACCGGGAGTAATTCTGCCGCCCAAAGCGCTGCAGCAAATCCTGCGCCTTTCCGAGGACTCGGAACTTCCCATTCAGGTGGAAATTGGAACTGCCAACGCCCGATTCAGTACGGAAACCATCACTGTTTTCTCCAAGCTCATCGAAGGCCCATATCCCAACTATGAAAATGTCATCCCCAAGGACTTTTCTAAAAAAATGACCGCCAACCGCGAACACATGGCTTCCGTGGTAAGGCGTGTGGCAACCATGGCCAATGCCAAGACCAAATTGGTCGTTTTCGGTTTCCAGGATCGCGAACTCAGTTTGACCGCTAAAAACCAGGATTTGGGTGGTGATTCCGAGGAAGCCCTTCCGATGGAATATGCGGGCGATGCGGTGGATGTGGGCATCAATGCCAATTACTTGCTCGAAGTTTTTCGGCTTATCCCAACCGAGGACGTTGTGTTCAAATTCAACAATGCCCTAGGCGCACTCATTATTGAACCCGCCATCGAGAACCCGACGTATTTCTTTATCGTAATGCCGCTGCGCATCCTCAAGGACGGCCAATAACCGTAAGCGGTTGCAACCTGGCGGTGCGGGACCTTATAATCCCTAGGTGAAATGCCCTACCCCGCTGGCCACCGCGAGCCTGAGAAACATCTCTACCTATCGGAGCATCGCTACCCAACTCAGCTTTGCGACCCTGTCCGTGGTCGTTTGTTTATTGGTTTCGGAAACGTGGACGCGTCCAATCTTGCCGGAGCCGCCACTCGGAACCGGTGCGGGTGCCTTTTCCGGTGGAGGTGTGGCTTTTAGGTCGGGACCAAATGCCTTATTTATTAATCCGGCCGCGCTTTCCATTTCCGATGGCTTTGAAGCCGAGGCCGGTATGATGGGGCTTTCCAGCGGTATGTCGCCGTATTTTCTGTATGGTTCAAATGTCGGTGAGCACAGCACCTATGCACTCGGTTACTATTTCGATGCAAGGTCGGGAACCTCACCCACCACAGCGTCGACGGGAACCGGGGAGGTGGGCGGCGCAGCACGACAGGGTATACTGGTCGGCGGCTCGTGGGAGATCGATCCCAAGGCAGCGCTGGGCGTTTCCGTCCATAGCCAAGGTATTGGATCGGGCCTGGGGCTCAAGGGTTTTGGCGTAGATGTGGATGTGGGTGCGCTGCTTAGACCCCGCAAATCGATTTGGGCGGGAATGGAAATCCGAAATTTAGAAGAGTCGGGAGTTGGCCAGGAACCGGGCGGTTACCGGACACTGCGAAGTTACCTTATGGCCGTAGGCTTCCGTCGCCCCGTCATAGACATGCTGAAAATCCGCTTCCACGATCCAAATGCCTTCTATGAAATGCGTACTTGGGGCACGCCGCCCTCCAATTTCGCACATGCTTTTTCCCTAGGCGCGGCTTTTTTACCCGAAGGAAAGCTGGCTCTCCGAGGTACTTTTTTGATCCCCCATCGGGGTCATCCAGGATTCGCATTCGGATCCTTTCTCAATTTTCCCGCCGGCATGGGCGGAATCATAGGCGGTTATACTTTTGATTTCGGTAACGGCGATGATGTGATCGGCGAGCACGGGCCGTCTCATTCCCTGTCCTTTAGTTTTCATCGCAGCGACAAACTGAATGCGCTTCCTCTCCTGTTGGAAGTGCAGGCTGATAAGTTGATGCTAAGGCCGGATTCGACTGGAGAGATACAGGTGTATTTCCAATTGTCTACCGGTGCGCCTATTAAGGATTGGACGCTGGCAGTGCATGCGGTGGGAACGCGAGGCCAAACGGGCGAGCGCGTAAAGGTTTTTGAAGGAAAGGATTTGCCTCCGCGCCTCATACGCTGGGAGGGTCGGGATGAAGCGGGTGTGGCAACGCCTCCGGGATTGTATGCATTTAGATTTTCAGCCCGGAATGTTCAGGGCCGGGAAAGCGCGACCACGTGGCAACTTATGGAGCGGTTGGGAGTTGGATCCGTCGATTCCGTTAAAGCCCAATAGGCATTCTGCGCCTCGGGAATGAATAATGGTGGGCTTTTATTGGATAGTCTGATTTTCAGGCCTTTTGTGTGATTTTGCACAACATTAAAGCTAGCCCAGTTTCCTATTTTAATTGGTTCGAATAGGAAAAACGGCCACCATTCAGATGGTCAAGTTATGGATTTAAAAAATGGTAAATACCCGAACTGCGTCCTCTACTGTGCCTAAATCCAATTCGTTGGCGGGCTTGAGTAAAATCATTCTTTTCAATCTAGCGTTATTAGTTGCATTTGAATTTGCAAATTCGAAGGAGGGGTCGAAACAGGCCCAAAATTCAAATTCCAAATCCGAAAAAATTGAGTCACCAGTACTGGATACTGCCGCCATTCGGAAACTCTATTTAAACGGCGATTTTGATGAAGCTATTGAAATACTCACGGTCAGCCTTAAGAAAAAGCAATTCTTAAATCATGGCGACAGTGTTTTTATTTTCAAACACTTAGGCGTTATGTATGCCGCCACTTACGAGACCAGAGAAAAGGGAAAATTCTATATGTACCAGTTGCTCCTCATCGAGCCCACGGCAAAAATATTGGATATGTTTGCAAGTGACATGATTTACATGATTTTCAAAAACATACAGGATGAATTTATCGCGACGAGAAGCAAACCTGGGGACGGTACCTTGCCCACCCAAGCAAATGAATCTGGAAATCCTAAGAAACCAAAATATGTAAAGTATGTCTGGATAGGCGCAGGAGCAGTTCTTGTAGGAGGTGTGGTGGCATATCTACTAGTGCCAGATGGACCCAAAATCACAACGACGGATCACGCCTTTGTCCCGCCCCTGTAATAGTATAGGCAATCATGAAAATTAAATTTTTGAACAGCGGATGTATTCGTTTAGCAATAATATTTTTCACCGCCGGGATTCTCGGTCTCGCTTGCCAATTGACCCAGAGCGAAAACAAATCTCAAACGTTAACCTTTACCAAGGTTTATGACGTTTTGACCCAATTTGATTCCGTACGAATCATTTTGAAAGATGCCAATGGAAGGACGATAGATAATATCTATTCCGGCAGAGTGGATTCACTTTCCGAAATCGAGAGGCTACCTGCGCCGCATTGGGATGGTGGTCCAGTGAGCGTAGAAATCGTCGGATATCAAAATGGTCAAATTGTCTATTTAACTAAAAACCAGTTTAATGGATCAACAAACAAATCCGACTCCACGCAATTCGTGATAGTGCAGGGGATGACTCTAATACCAGAAGTTTTGGATATCTCATTGGTGGAAGGCGACTCGATGGATTTGCCGCGCTTAAAAATACTGCCTGAAAAACTATCAGATAAATCTATTCTGTGGTCAACCTCTAACCCGTCTAAGCTTGTGGTCAATTCAAAAAAATTGACTGCCAAAAGCCGAGGCTTTGCACAGCTTACGGCAAAATTAAACGTGGACTCCACCAAGTATTTTGTTTTTTCGGTAAGCATTTCCGCCAATCCTAAAATTCCGGACAGCATACGCATTACTCCTAAAGAGCAGACTCTGGCAAAGGGGGGAGCCCAGGGACTAATTAAAACCATACTTTACCCCAAGACGGCAACGGGAACCGCCCAGTACCACATCGAGGATAGCAGCATTGTGAATCTCAGCAAAGACGGGTGGATTAATGGCACAAAAAAAGGCAAAACAAAAATTTGGGCGATCCTTAATGAAAACCCGAGGATTTTGGACTCCTTAACGGTAACGGTGATAGACTCCGTGCCAGTTGAAAAAATAAAGTTTTGGAAAGACTCCCTTGACCTGTATGTAGGCGGTGCGGCAGAAAGTTTGGAAGTGGTGGTTCAACCCGAGTTTGCAAATCCAAAGGTCCATTTTTCCATTCAGGATTCTTCCAAAGTCAAATTAATGGAGCAACGAGTAATTGGCCTGGCCCAAGGTTCAACCAGGATCCTGGCTTATTCAGTTGAAAATCCAAATCTTACCGCGTCCCTTTTGATACACGTTTTTACTTCTCAAATAGTGGATAGTGTATCCGTTCCGCAAAAGCGATGGGATTTATACACCGGTGGCTTGGGGTTTCAATTTATTGCTGCCGTTTATCCTTTGAGTTCTAAGCAGCTTATCCAGTGGCGCTCCTCCAATGAAGCAATAATAAAAGTGGATGCGATGGGAATGGTCTTACCCATTGGTCCCGGAACTGCATCGGTGATTGCTTTGTCGCAGGCGGACAGTTCGAAAAAAGCAACTATTACCATTTCGGTTCAAAAAGACATGCCCCAATTAAGCGTAGGACGGGATACGGTCGTTTCTGTAGGCCAAACGGTTCAGGTTTTCCCCACAGTTAAACAGGCCTACGGTGGAATCGCCCAACTTAAATGGGATATGGACGGGGATGGGAAATGGGATGATTCGTCCTTTGCTCTAAAAACGATTTCCTACAAATTCGATCAAGACAAGGAATATTTAACCTCCTACTATGTGCGGGATTCAGAAGGCAATGATACCATAGTGACTAAAAAAGTAAGGGCCGTAATAGGCCCGGCAGTAATCATTCTTTCGCCACTTAATAATTCCTACAGTAAGTTGCCCTTTGTGGATGTGGTATGGATGATAAATGGTAAGGAACAAGACACCCTTTTAAAAGCACCTTTGACGGATTTTAAAAACATTGTGACGCGTTCCGCGAAAGATGCTGCAGGCAATTTGTTTTTTGCGTCGATTACCGTTTACTTCGATACGGTGGCTCCGGAAAAACCGGTGTTGCATGCGCCAGAGGTAACGAATTCAAGGCTCCCGGCCTGGTCATGGAATTTGAGCTCTGGAGGCGGAAACGGAGTTTTTCGAGTTAAACTGGATGCGGATGACTTTACCACTTTTATCGAGACAAAAGACACGGTATTTATTCCACCAACTGATTTAAACGAAGGCTCGCACACCTTATTCGTGCAAGCCAGAGATGCTGCGGGGAATTGGTCTTCCAGTGGAAGAGCAACAGTAAAGGTCGATATCACTCCTCCCGCAAATCCTCTCGCGAAAACAAACCAGATTTATACGAGTAATCCCAGACCGACATTTACTTGGACAAGTGGAGGCCAAGGTTCGGGGGGAGGCATTGGTGAGTATCGATATAAAATGGATGATCCAAATCTGAATTTCGGAGCAACGATTATAAAACAAACCGCGTTGACTTTGGCCAATGATTTAAAGGAAGGTCAACATGTACTTTCCATTCAGGAAAGGGATTCCGCAGGTAATTGGTCGGGAACAACCGCAATCGTTTTAAAAGTTGATTGGACACCGCCCGGTAACCCGATATTTGCTTCGACACCGTATTCTCCCTTAAATTCTTTACGACCAAATTGGTCCTGGAAAAGCGGAGGAGGTGGAGATCAAGGGATGTATAGATGCCGCCTGGATAACTCTAATTTAAATATTGGGGCGGATACGATTAGCAAGACCAGTTTTGCTCCAATCGTTGATTTGCAAGAAGGGCGACACACCTTATATGTTCAAGAAAAAGATTCTGCCGGGAACTGGTCTGGGGTTGTGAAACGGGAATTGGTGCTAGCACTAAAGTCGATTGTGGGGAACGGGGCGGTATCGGAAGGTCTGGCTTACCCAGTTGCATTGGCGTTTAGTAAATCAGGCGACCTTTATGCGAATTATTATTTTATGGGAGGTTCAGGAGAAGTCTCCGGTTTAGTGAAGCGCTTGATGGGTAACTCTTGGGTAACACTAGGTGACTACTCCGGATTCGGCTACAATGTTCGGAATGGTTCTTTCGCATTAAGTCCGGACGGAATCCCTTATGTAGCTGTAAATGATTCGATCGGTAGAGGGTTGGTAGTGCGGTATGTAAATGGCATATGGGAAAGCGTAGGCGGGCGCTATTTTGTTGAAGGCACAGCATGGGAGCCAGTTATTTCAATCACCTCGCAAGGCATTCCCATTGTAGCGTTCAAAAATAACTCGAACAAGGCAACGGTTATGCGGTTAAATGGTGCTGGCTGGGAAATTTTGGGACCCTCTGCGATTTCTTTAGGTACACCACTGTTTTTTCAACTTCAAATTGACCATAAGGACACGCCCTATCTGGCCTATAATGACTATGCGTTTTCTCCCAAAAGCCTAGTCATCCAGAAATTTAACGCATTCAATTCTACTTGGGCCTATGTAGGAAACCGAAAATTTCAATCCAGAGGCAGTTCCCCGTTTTCTTTTTTAATCTCCAGCGAAGATTCCTTATACCTTGCGCTGGCTTCAGGAGAAAACGCCGACGATGGCGTTCTTTTTAATTTCGATGGATTAAATTGGCCAATGCAAGGAAATTCAATTTTTAAGGCTGGAGAATCAACAAGTAATTTATCCTTAGCAATTAGCCAGGAGGGCAAAAAATTCGCTGTCTATATAGGTGTTAAAAATGATTTAATAGTTAAAGTGTTAAACGAAAATGCATGGACTGCTGTTTCTCCGACAGGCCTTACTTCTTCAATATCGGATACTCCGCAGCTGGCTTTGAGCCCCGATGGCGTGCCCTATGTTTTGTTTTCTCAGCCAAGTGATGGGGGGAAAGTGTCCGTCTTAAAAATGTCCTTTGATCCCTAATAAGTTTATTGTTTGCAAGCAAATTGGAATCCTCAACAATAAAGATCAAATCAATACTAAGCGCAGGAAGGTGAGCACGGTCACAGGCAATTCCAAGTAAGTATTTTAAATTTTAAACGTCATATAAAGTTTTGAAGATTCCTTTTGAATGGGTCCGTTAATCGATGGCGCAACACGAAGAACATCACGAAATTGAATTAGGCTTTGACGGCAAACCCTCAAAGCCTGCCCGTTTCGCAACCGGTAAAACGCATCACATCACCTTTAAAGATCCCGTCCTCCAGCTAAACCATCTCTATCACGATGACGTTCCCGTTGCCGGTGCGGAATATGAAGTGGAATTGGAGGATGGTAGCGTATTGCGCGGCCACCTGGATGATTTCGGCCAAGCTGAAGTGCGTGGAATGCGATCAAGGCCGAGACGCGTTCGATATGGACCGGATCCTAAGCCTTATGAAATTGTCGATGATGGCACCAATCCTGCTTATATAGCCCACTTTACCAAGTCAGACGCGGATTCCTTATCGGATCCGCATGCCAAACGTGGTCCAACACCACCCGATGCCATCGCGTTTGGGATAGAGGCCGTGGATTGGATTTGGGGTACAGCTAAGGGTGGTTTCAACCAAAAGCAGACGGTCAGCCAAATTGTTGTTGATGCCTTAATCGGTATGATTCCCTTGGTCGGGGACGTGACAGCCGTGCGTGACATTCTGGCCATTATTATTGGTATGGCCCATGATCCCAAGAAAAGGGAAAGTAAGCTGGAATGGCTTGCCCTGGTCGTCATGCTTTTCGCACTTATCCCCGTCATCGGCGGCGCTATCAAAGGGGTTGGAAAGCTTCTACTTAAAGGCGGCAAGGAGGCTGCGGAAGCTTCCAAGCACATTCAGGAAATCGTTGCCATTCTCAATCGAACCGGCCTAGGTAATGCGCGGAAATGGGCGCAAGAGTTGAACCTGGAAAGCTATGCTGGGGAATTGTTGGGGCGTTGGCGTGAATTGACCCGACGGTTGGACTTGGTTTTTGACTCGCTACAGTCGAGCCTCAAGGGTGTTCTAACGCCTAAAATGCTGGAATATGTAGGGAAACTTAAAACCCAGGTTCAGGAGTTGGCGAAAAAGGGCGAAGCGATGATCCCCGATGCCTTAAAGGAATTGAACGAGCGCCTCAAGGCGGCGCAGCGTCAGGTTTACAACGGCGATTGGCATGAGATTCCGAAGAATTTGAAATCCTCGACCAGGGAAATCGAAGCTCGGCTTGTGGATGTGCCGGATGGTAAAAAGTGGGTGGTGGAGAACATGCACTTCCCGCAAAATGGTCGGGAGTCGTTTGTTAAGCGGGATGATTGGCCGGATTTGTCGAGTGGGAAGTATGTAAAAATGGATGCGAATGACAACATCATTTTCAAAGTTATTCCCTGTTTCAGTGGCCCAATGCGAGCTGTCAAGATTCAGCCTGGGCAGAAGATATACCGCATTGTTGACGAAGACAGTCGAGTCGCAGGCGAGTGGTGGGTCTTTACCTTGCCGGAATCGGGTCAACAATGGCGTGAAGGCTTGGCAGTTTTGGATTCTTGGAATAAGAATGGCTACTATGTTGAATGGACAGTGCCGGAATCTGGTCTTTGGGCATGGGAAGGAAAAGCTTCAAGTCAGGTAGAAAACTCGCCCAAAGCACCCGCCACATTAGGACAATACTTACCGGGTGGGCATACTCAGCTTTTCATCGATATGAACCATCCCAATAATGCCAAAGTCTTAAATGATCATTTAATAAAACTGGATATACCAGTAGAAATATTATTGAAAAAAAAGCCAACGGAATGGACCGACACTTACACTGGCCTGCACATACCTAAAATGAACGCAGAGGCTGACTATTTAGGTCCTTTTGAAGTGGAAAGTAAAAATCGGCTGAAGGCTACAATTATGGAGAAATCCACGCGTAAAAAGCGTCAAGAAGAATGAAAGAGGTTGACAATGGATAGTCGAACGCGTTTGAAAGATGGTGATTACGTTCCGGATTACAAAACGCTGCAGAAAATATTTTGGCTGCATTGTCGCCATACTTCAGTGACGTACATCTCAAGGATGACGGAAATGCTGGAAGCATTCACTAAAGGGTTTAACGACTATGTAGGGAAAGGATCGGGTACAGGTAGCTTCCCAGATTTTTTGCGAGTTTGTTACAGCGATATAGACGACCTTCGTGAAGGCTTAGCGCGGCTGCGCAAGGCTGATCATAAAGGGTTTAAATTGATTCGTGGCGCGATGTCTTTCCAGATACCTTTTGATGATCGAGTAAACGAATATGAATTCGGACCGTTGGGTTATAATGGACACGGGCAGCCATCACAAGCGCTTTGGAGCTGGATTGAAAAAGTGATACCAATGACTTTGAAAATCGAAGGGGCGCTCCGAGGTAAAAAATCCTATCCACTTTTCGATGTCTCCAAGTTCAAATTTCCAAGCCAAATTGGCGGTTACCCACTTGCCCAGGATATTTTCATCAAGGATGGAGAGGATATTCCCGTCACAGGCGTGTGGCAGCCGAAAACTTTTAAAGGCGGTTGCCCGAATTTTTTCATCAAGGGAGAAAAAGCACCTAAAGCGAATCTGCCCATTCTGCGTATCGACAAGCCGGCCTATTACGATAAAGGCGCTGATATGCATTACCCGGCGCGTTCCGAATTTGACGTGGGTCCATTTCCAACCGTCTGGCAATTGGTTTGGGAAGATGACAGATGGCGCGATGGGAAAGAGCCCTCGGGCGAATCGGAATATATTCAAGGACCGGATACGGAATTACCTAAAGAGCCACCGGTGGCCCTGCGAGATCCCCCGAAATTACCCTGAGGGTGTCGAATTCCCGAGAATGGGTTAAATCCCCAGTTCCGCCAAATTGGCAAATTGTTGGTTATCTTCTTTGTGGACTGGATCGGCAAAAATTCTCAAAAAATGGAGTCACAAATGAACATGTACAGAATGGGTTCTTTAATTGGTTTGTCTTTACTTGGGTTAGTGACTTTCGCAGGTGCACATCTGAAGGCAGGCTCTTTGGTTCCAGCGGGAGGCGGGACAGTGCATGTAGGGGATGTGGTATCCATAGAATGGAATGTGGTTAACGATCATGATGGTGGATCCGAAGTTGGTCTTTCCAAAGATGGCGGAACGACCTGGACAAAGCTGATCACCTTTTCCGATGCAGCTGGTGTCAATAAATACAATTGGACCGTCGCAGCCGGTGACGTGACTGCCACTGCAAAGTTACGCGTTTGCCAGCCTGATACCAAAATGTGCAACAACACACATAATGTATCCGCTCCAAGCGGGGGTAGCGGGGGTATCGCGGGCGCCCCCTATGTTCTTGTCGGCCAACCCTTCACCGTAGCCACAGTCACAGGTATCGCCTCCGCAGCCAAGGATTCCAAAGCCCTGTCAATGGAATTCAACCCCGGTTCGCGCGCCGTGGAAATCGGCTTCGCCCTGAAAGAAACACAATCTGTGGTGCTCGAAGCCTTTGACACGCAAGGCCGGCTCATGGCAACGCTCTTGGAAGGCAGCTATGGCGCAGGTTCCCATCAACTGTCGGTTTTTTCCAACCGATTGGAACGTTTGGCTGGGGCCGGTGTATTCAAACTC
>JAYUHW010000154.1:0-12341 GCA_043766615.1 Fibrobacteria bacterium
ACATGGGAAGTTTTCCCCCCAACCTCGGTGGTAATACCCAATGTATTTTTTCGATTGAATTGGGAAAGCACAGACGGCGTCAGATTACGGGTCATGACAATGACGGGTTCTGGTGTTTCCAAGTAGGAAAGGTTGTTCTCACTGAGCATCAAGATATCGATGACACGGGTGGCCACATCGCGAAGGTCGCTCATATGGTCCTTGAGAAAGCCTCCCGACACCGTTTCAAATCGCTCGGCAAGCGCATTAATGCGGCTACTGTATGCATGTTCGGCATTGCAATGGTTTTGGCGAATGTCAACCAGTACGGCATCCAGAATTTCACTATCCTGTAGCATCATGATGTGCGTATCAAAAATTCGGGCTTCGTACTCACCTACATCGGCGGTGATACGGGTTTTGATAGCTAAAATTTCTTTTTGAGCCTTGTCCAAAGCCCTTCTTAGCCGGGCTATTTCCTGCTCAACTTTTTCCGGGGGTATGGCCCGGCGCTTAACCACCCGATCTTCCGGCTGGAGCAAGAATGCTGGTCCAATGGCAAACCCTGGTGATGCGGGAACGCCCTGCAAAACCAGACGTTTAAGCTTGCTACTTGCCACTCTATCGCTCAGTCATATTTGAACTTGGAAAGAAATAATTCTTCTATCGCCTTCAGTGCATCCGCCTCGTCCGGGCCTTCGGTTTCAACAACTATAGTAGCACCAGGTTCGGCGGCCAGTAGCATGATGTTCATGATGCTTTTGGCATTGGCGCGCATTCCATCCTTGATAAAAATGACCTGGCACTGGAATTGGCTGGCCGTTTCCACGATTAGGGCGGCTGGCCGCGCATGAATCCCGGAGTCGTTGGTTACGGTAAGTTCAAGAGTGACCATGTCTTTTAAATTCCTTCTTTAAATTGAATCGAAAAGGATGCCGTAGCTTCACCACCAGGCGCGAGATGAATGTCCCAAATAGGTAGTAATACCGTTCCCTGGTAAACCCGTTCATAACCGCTTTCGCTTTGACTTACGGTTTCAATAGCATCCCGCCAGAAACCGGTGGCATCATCGGACTTTATTTCCGCCTTAAGCCTGAGCCATTCGTCCGCAATCGTCACGTTTTTAACTCCTAACATGTCCCCATGGGAAGCCAAAATATCTTGGGCGCCGTTCCATTTAATATAACGATCCGGCGCATTGCCCGCCAGTAGACAAAAAAGTGTTTCGCAAGCAAAACGGAATGTCGCATGGCCACTATCTGTCCCATTTCCAGCCTGGGCGGTAGCCATGTTGGTAAAACGCCATTCCACGCGCAAGTTTGGCGAATCCTTCTGCAGTATCACTCTTTTATCCACTCGAAGCGATGGCGCTCCATTCAAGTGCGTAGCAATCCCCAAAAATCGAATTTCTGATTCTTCGTCTCTACGCTGCAAGGTGACTTCCTTAGCTGCAAATACATAGCTGGAAGTGTACCTCTGTCCGGCATAGTCCGCAAAGGAAGTGTCCGGAGCCATAAAAACATCGGAAAAGGAACGTCGAATTTTACGATCGTAAATCAGGTACTGACTGAGGTTGGTTTCTTTTTCTGCCAATTGGTTTTCAAGCTTGGTTCCCGCTTCGCCATTTCCGCCCAATTGTTGATGATAGGATTCAAAGCGCCGCGTGAGAGTATCACTCAAATTAATATTCGTAGTCTTCAGCCAAAATTGATCCATTTCACCCTGATGACTCAAGCTGAGAAACACCTGCCGTGAATTCAAGGTATATTCCGGTTTGCCATCACAATTCCAATCCAGTACTTCCCACTCCGGTTCTTGATTACCGGCGGGCAAAGCCGAATCCAGTAAACATTGGGCCTGGATGAGGTTTCGATAGAGCGCGAAGCGGAGATGTGGCAAATACAAACCGCCGAATACACCATGCCAATAAGCGCAATTGCATTGCGACTGCCAAAGATGGTTTTGAGCTTCAGCGAGGATAGCCGCGGGCAAGACGCCCTGTAGCTTTGCCCACCTTTTTCCCAGTCGCATTCCCTGTTTGTGAATTTGATTGCTCTCGGAATATTTATTGAAAAAATTCCGCCAAAATGTGCCGCGCAAAAACTTAGTTGCTTCAGGACCTTGCGCCTCATCCAGTGCCTTATAGGCCTTACGGAACTTTAGCGTATCTTGCGCGTCCTGGGCCCAGATCATCATTTCCTGATAGGAAGCCGGTGGCAAGTATACCAATCCCAGATTTTTTTCCGGCTTTAGGCCCGCCTCTAGAGGCGAGATTCGAATTCGGTCAGCAAGCCCTTCAACTCTTTCAAAAAATCTGTGCAGCCAACGATCCGTATACACAGTATTAAACGTTCCAGGCCAATCGCCGAATTTTTCGCCGTCATCCCCAAAAACCACTTGCACATCAGCTGGCTTGTCCATGGCCAGCAAGGCATCGATGACTTCATCGACGGGACGAAAAGGAATGTAATCGCGAATCACATCGTGAATTGGGAACAGCTTCAAGGTATGTCCTTGATCTTCGGACAAGAAATACCCGTCCATGCCGGAATCGACTTTTCCGACCATTTTAAAATGACTGCCATCCAAGAGAACGTATTCAATCCCAGCTTCTGATATCGGCTTAACTAAAGTGGGTTCCCAAACCCGTTCGGCCAGCCAAATACCTTTGGGCGTAGTCCCAAAAAGTCTGCGCACGGCATCCTGTAGTTTTCTGAGTTGGCCCAGCTTATCCGCATCGGAAATAACGGGCAAAATCGGCTCGTAAAATCCGCCCCCCAGAATTTCCAATTGTCCCCGCTCCACGAGCATCCGTAGATTTCGAAGGTATTCCGGTCGACGCGACTCCAGCCAATCGAGCAGAATCCCCGAGAAATGCATACTCATGCGTATGCGGGGATGATCGATCAAGACTTGCAAGAAGGGCTGATAAGCCCTGTCGAATGCCCGTTCAAAGATAAAATCGAAATTGCCCACCGGTTGGTGGTTGTGGATGGCCCAATGCAGATGAATCATGGAGGCGCTTTCAGAAAAGATTCACGTTAACGTCCAAACCCTTTTTCTCAATATGACGGAATAAGGAATCGGCGCTAGTGAGTGTGGATCTCAGCTCGAAGTAAAAAGTGGAATCGTTCAGCATGGCGCCCAGCGGGCTCTTATCCGAGTTCACTTTAGCTAATAGTCGGTTCATTTCGTCCGCAACCCGGTCGGCCTTCTCTACCACATCACGCAACTTCGAAGAAACTTCCTGTCCATTCTGGATGATATTCTTAACCGGTATTTCCTGGTCTCGCAGTAGAATATGCACCCTTGCACTGGCATCTTCCAAATTACTCAGACTATGCCTCACTTTAGGATCGACGTCGTGCAAAAATGCTCCGAGTCTCGAGCTCAAATCTTCCGTCTGTTTGACAACGGTGTTAAACGAGGCCACGAATTCGGGCTTGCCCACCGTACTGTCCATAATCGCTCGTAAAGATTTGACCATCACTTCGGATTCCACAAAAACCTCTCCAGCGACGCCCATAGCCTCCGCAATTCCGGCATCCAGTCGACCTTCCAAATCCGCACCGGTCGGATAGTATTCCGTGGATCGACCAAGTAAAATTCCAATCTGACGTTCACCCATCAAACCAATATTTTGAATGCGCACTTCCGAATCCTTGGGAAGCTTAATGCCGTGGTCGAGCTGCAACCTCACCCGAACACGATTTCCCGTTAACTCAATACCTTGTACCTTGCCCATTTTGACGCCATTAATTTTAACTGGATCGCCATCTTGCAAAGTAGAGACCTGATCGAAATTGGCGTGATAATTATCCGTTTTTCGGCCTGGAACCGTTTCCTTGAGGAAATAAACACCAACCAATAGGATGACTAGGGACAGAACGACAAAAAGTCCCACGACAATGTTGTTTTTTTTATTGGTCATTGGCTTTTGCCGATACAGAGGCAAAGATGCAAGTTGAGTCTCATGCTTCCTCTATTATCGCAAATATAGAAAGATTCGCCAATCAATAAGTTGAGTTTGAGTCGCTTACTCGTATACTTCTGTCGATAATCGCGTCAATGCGTTCAAGCGGCTCTTGTTCTTCATGGTTTCAATCAGCTTCTCATTGAAAAGTTTGGCTGCGTCAATTCCATTCATTTTCAGCAGCATATTCATGGCGATAACCTCGGATATCACTGTAATGTTTTTGCCGGGCGAAATGGGAATGATGACTTTTGAAACCGGTACGCCTATTACGTCCGTGTTGAGCGGATCCAGACCGGTCCGCTCATAGTTCTCGCCCTCTCGCCATTTCTGGAGTTCCACCACTACTTCCACTTTTTTGGTGTTGCGAATGGCGCGAATCCCAAAAAGTTTTCCCACATCTACAATGCCAATGCCCCGAATTTCCATATGATGCCCAAGGATTTTATTTCCCTTACCAATAATGGAATGTCCCTTTCGGATCAAATGGACGATATCATCGGCCACTAAGCGATGACCGCGCTCAACTAAATCCAGAACGCACTCACTCTTACCTACTCCACTCTCACCGATATACAGCATTCCCACTCCATACACATCAACTAGGGAAGCATGCACCGAGCAATACGGCGCGAACCAGTCTTCCAGGATATCCTGCACTTCCGTACAGAATTCCAGAGTTTCCCGCGAAGTGGTGATGATGGGAATGTTTTGACTCAAGCTCATTTGCAGGAGCTCGTCGTGCAGTCCAGCGTTGTGGGTCAGTACCCAAAGTGGGGAACGATAGTCTTGCAGTCGGGCGAAAATTTCCCTGCGTTTTTCCGAACCTACCGATTCCAAAAAGGACCATTCCGTAGTGCCGATGATTTGAACGCGTTGATACGAATAGACACCGGTAAAGCCTGCCAGGGCCAATCCCGGCCGATGCAAGTTGGCTTCGATGATTTCAGTGCTGAGGGTGGATTCCGGTGTTTTAAGATTCAAGGACAACTCGTCCTTGAATTGATAATAGAAATCCCTCACTGGGAGGGATCTCTTGCGGTTTATCTCGAGTCGATTGAATTCAATGCTATCGGCCAAACTGGACTTTACTCCTATTCCGTCACGAGTTCAGAAGTCGGCACGGATTTATGGTCTTTCAATTTTTCATTCTGCTTCTTGAGCTGTCGCTCCACTTTTTCCAACATGGCCTCGATGGCTTTATACATGTTGTCTTCCTCGGCGTGGGCGCATACAGTCTTATCTAGAATTTTTACGACTATTTCCGCCCTACGGACGCCACTTTTTTCAGCATCCAGGATAACGTGGGCTCCCGAAATGGAGTCGTTGAATTTTTCAATTTGGTCAAGGCTTTCCTTGATGCTGGCATGAAGCTGAGGGGAGGCGTGGAAGTGCCGGGCAGTAATTTGGATCTTCATGAATGGACTCCTTTGAAGTTAAGCACCTTATCCCACTTCTGGTGGTGGCCGCCTAGTGGTTAAACTACATAATTGGTCCGAGGGAAATCACACCCATTTTTTGTCCTTTTGCCAAGAGCATGATATTTATTTTACTCGCGACCCTAACACCTTGTCAAGTCAATATTTCCAGCAAAAGAACGCATGTCAAAAATCCACATTTAATACTGTTTTCGCAGTCTGGCTGGGAGAATTTCCAATTGGTCCCGATACTTGGCAACTGTCCGTCTCGCCACGTCCAATTCCTTAGCCTTCAAAATCTCGACTATTTTTTGGTCGCTAAGCGGCTTTTTCGGGTCTTCAGACTCAATCAACTTTTTTATTTCATCCTTGGTGGTGACGGAAGAAACTTCTCGCCCATCCGACTGGGTGACTCCGGCCGTGAAGAAATACTTCAATTCAAAAATCCCATGACTAGTCTGCACGTATTTTCCATTGGTTACGCGGCTTACAGTGGAAATATGCATGCTGATCTTGTCCGCCACGTCTTGTAATATGAGTGGTCGAAGGCAAGTGGGCCCAATCTTGAAGAAATCAGGCTGACTTTCAATAATGGCCTGCATCACCTTAAGCATGGTGGATTTTCGCTGTTCAATGGCCCTAATTAACCAAGTTGCCGAGTTCAATTTCTCGCGCACGTATTTCTTTTCGTCCGTGCTGGCTCTGCTTCCCTTCTTTAATAGTTCAGCATAAGCTCGGGAGACCTTCAACGAGGGAACGGTACGGTCGTTGAGCATTAAAACCAGTTCATCCTCGACTTCCTCTACGATTAAATCTGGAGTGACAGGATTGGCCACTGTCGAACTGACCAACCTTCCGGGATGGGGTTCGAGCGAGCCAATTTCCTTCATGGCGGTTTGCACCTGCTCGGGAAGCACATCAAATTTCTTGGCGATATTCGCCACTTTGAGTTTTTCCAGAAGGTCGAATTCTTCTTCCACTATCCGCGTGGCCAAAGGACTTAGACGACCATACCGATAAATCTGCAGCAGCAAGCATTCCCGAAGATTACGCGCTCCTATACCGGCCGGATCCATGCTTTGCAGCACATGGAAAGCCTCGCGAACTTCATGGCAGGCCATATCCAAATGGATGGACCCGTCAATAATTCCTTGGATCTCTTGTATGTAGGGATTGGCTTCATTGGCCGCATGGGCCTTTTTCTCCATGCCGCCCAATTCACGGGAGCGGAGTTCACGCGCCCGGCTCCCTAAATCATCGGCTTTTTGCATGGCGTCTCGGGCGGCAATACCTGCTTCATCGAGCTCTTTAACTTTACCACGAACCTTCTCCACCTCTTCCCCGTTTTGGGCGGCTGGGTCATGTACCTCTGGAACCAAATAACCTCGATCATCTAAGCTATTGATCAAATAATCAACCAAAGCCGCCACACGTGCGGGCACCAACCTATCTTGAAGTTGACCGAGCAGGTAGTCTTGCAAAGATTTTGCATAGACAGGCACACGCTCGAAGCGTTCATCAGGGCTTTCCAGTTCTTCCGACCGCTTATTGCCGTGATCGAATCCTTCCTCCAAATAACTTTCCCAATCGATTTCCTTGGGGTCTTTTGGCTCGTCTAAAGACGGGGACTCTGAACGCAATTCTTCTGCCGTTTGGCTGGCTTCGTTGGAAGTGTCACCGGATGGTGCCTCCCCTTCCCCAGGGTTGGAATCCTCAATTTCATCGCCCTCTTCAACCGGTTCCAACAGCGGGTTGGTTTCCAACTCCTGCTTGACTACCATTTCCAGTTCCAACGAATTCATTTGCAGGAGCTTTAGAGATTGGATCATCTGAGGCGAGAGCTTTTGCTCCATGCCTACATGCAGATTAAGATCAAGTCCAAAATTCATGTATGCACCATCATCCTAATGAAAACGATTTACCCAAGTAAATGCGCCTTGCTTCTTCATCCTGGGCCAAATGTTCCGCAGAGCCCTCCACCAGCACTTTGCCTTCAAACATGATATAGGCCCGATTGGTAGTTGCCAAAGTCTCGCGCACGCTATGGTCTGTGATCAAAATCCCCATTCCCTTATCTCTCAAATTAAAAATTACCGATTGGATATCCTCTACGGCAATGGGATCAATACCGGCGAAGGGCTCATCGAGTAAAAGGAATTTCGGCTTGGTCGTCAAAGCCCGGGCAATTTCCAAGCGACGGCGTTCACCACCACTCAGAGTATAGGCTTTGTGTTTTCGCAAATGAGCGATTTTGAACTCTTCCATGAGCCTTTCCGTTTCGAGCTTTTGCTCCGACCGTGAGATGGGCCGAGTTTGCAGGATGGCCAGAATATTTTCCTCCACGGTCAGTTTACGAAAGACCGATGTCTCTTGAGGCAGGTAACCTAGACCTCGGCGCGCCCGTTTGTACATGGGCATGGTCGAGACATTTTCTTCCCCGATATATATTCTACCCGAATTCGCACGAATCATGCCTACTATCATGTAAAAGGACGTCGTCTTTCCCGCTCCGTTTGGGCCTAAAAGTCCCACAACCTCACCTTGGTTGACATTAAAACTCACCCCGTCCACAACTCTGCGGCCATTGTAAATTTTTACGAGTGATTCCGCAATAATTTGCACTATCTCTTCCTCCATGAACTTGGACCAGGATTTGAACCGGACGGACCGGGGAACCGCTTGGTAGCTGGCACTGCGGCTGAAGAATCGGCTTTCAAGTTCATACTGGGCTTGCTGGGAAGCTTGGCCGGCAATTTGACATGCGCGCCGGCTCGCTCGCCATAATAGGTGCCCTTGGCTTGGCCTTTGACTTGTACCTCGTCGATTTTACCTGACTTGAAAGCGAAATCGATGGTATCTCCTTCCGCATCATTGCGACCCTTGAGTCGTTTTTGTTCAAAATGATAATAGGAGCTCTTGGCCCCTCCCAAGACATTTGCGCTAGTGATCTGCTTCCCAGCAAAACGCAAGACCATGTACTCGCCGCTCATTTTGTTGACGTACTCCGGTTTATCTTGGTCAAAATAGGCACCGGTTGCATTCCTAAACACCTGCACACTATCGATGGCTTTGTCTTTAAAAGTTAAGAAGAGCGAATCTCCATTGAGGTCCGATTGCCGAGCCGCACTGGTATCGGTGGCCGGTTCCACGGAATGAGCCTGGGCCGCGCCTTTGACCAGTAGGCTGCGAATATCCTCCCCGTGCATACCCATCCGCATAACCAAACCTTTGACTTGGTTGTCATCGACCAAGACCAACGGTTCGCCAATTAAAAAAAGTGAATCGGCGGCATCATGGTATTCCGCCTTTTTACAAATGATTCGGAGCCTATTCCGGTTGATGCGGACTTTGCCATCAGCAATGGCTATTTGTGTTGAATCATCGTAAGTCATGACCTCGCCAAAGATGCTCAACGTATCCCGTCTGGAGGATTTCATTTTAGTACTAAGGGAATCAGAGCTGTCAGACGCGGCATAAAAGCGCCTCAATATGGGGTCGCCGGTTAAGGTGGTGAGATGTTTGTATCGTTTGTAAACAATACTTCTTCCCGAGGCTTCCACCGCGCCGCTGCTGTCCCGCATGAACACATGGCCTTCCGCCATGGCTTCACCACGGTTCTTATCATAGTTGCCGCCATCGCCCGTCAGTACCGCTCCGCGCTGGACAATCTTGATGCCGGATTCGCAATAAACGATGTTCCGGTCCTTAAGCCAAACTGCCCGTTCGGTTTCCAATTTTAAAGTGCCATGTCTAAAGCGCACTTTTCCACTAAGGATATATTCACCGCGGCTGCGATAGCCTTCAAATCGGTCGGCATTTTCCATAATTAAGGGTTCATTTTTTTCCAGAGTGGGTCTATTCCCCTCTAGTGAGGCACCGGAAGAGTTGGGAAAAAATAAGATCGCCAAAGCCAGAAGCAGTTGCCATTTGAGCCAAAAGGATGTTTGACAGATAGAGTCCTTCATCGTGTAGAATCGGGTACAACCGGTTTCGCTTCGGGTGAAGCGGTCGAGTCCTTATCAGCGTCTTGAAATCGTTCTTGCACTTTTTGGAAAACGCCGTGGACATTGGAAAGGATTTGCCAATTGTCGAGCTTGGCATCGGACAAAAAACCTTTTCCAGTTAACACATCTCCTTCTTCAGAAATCACCCTAACATGTGCTTCAGTGCTGATTTGATTGATGGCCTTATTCCACCTCAGTGAATCACTGGTTATGTCCACTCCTTTTTCAGAATGGCCATGCACATGACCGGATGCGACAAGGAAGCTGATGGATTCGTCCACGGTACCGGAATCGGCAGTTACTCTAACCATAATCTTGCCAGTCGAATCGTAGACTATCAGATCGACGGGACGCGCTCGAACCAAATCGGTTCTAGGCCACTTGACCAGGTGTAAAGTTTTTAAAATCCAGCTTAGTCGAGAGCCCTCATACATATCTAATACCGTCGTATCCCGGTATTCGGCCAAGGGTAATTCCTTCGTCAATCCCGAGGATTTGGGCGGTTCTTCAACGGGGCTGCAACCCAATAACATAAGCAAAAGAAATGCCACCAATAGCATGCCCTCAAGATACTTAAATTGATTGAAAATCAAGGTCCTCCATGGGCTGCTTCTGTTTACGAGAGTATTTGTATAGACTATCATTAACCATGTGATGGATCCTTAATCCATCTCCCAAGACATGAACTTTTGAATTAGGTAGGATTAGTTAACTTGAGCAAAGACAAAGACTTAACGAATGGACCTATATTCCCGCTAATGCTTGCCATTGCCCTGCCCATGATGATTGGGATGACAGCACATATGGTCCTCAACATTGTGGACGGAGTCTTTGTCAGCCGGCTTGGTATTGAAGAAGGATTAGCGGTTCTAAATTATGGCTTCCCATTCTTCTATCTCATCTTTGCCGTATTCAATGGGCTCACTAGCGGGTCCACTTCTGTTATAGCCAGACTTTTAGGAGCGCAGGAAAAAGCGAAAGCTGAAAATGCCCTAAGCCAGATTGTATGGGTGGCGCTTGGCCTGTTTGCAGTCTTCCTGGTGATTTACCCTTTCGCCCTGCCCTATTATTTGGACGTCCAAAAAGCTTCAGCCGTTGGCGCTGCCCTGACCAAATCCTATCTCAACATGCTATTTCTAGGCGTGCCTTTTTTGATCTTCGCCTTGTTATGGGGTTCGGGTTTACGCGCCGAAGGCAATACCCGCACCTTGATGATGGGAATGGTGATGGGCACCTTAATAAATATTTTGATCGCGCCATTTCTGATTTTTACACACTTTCATTTCGCCGGAACGGAATGGAAGGGTCTTGGAATGAGCGTCGCCGGGGCAGGATTGGCAGCGGGAATTTCCAATATTTTAACGGCACTAGTCGTTTACTCCATCTACGCCCGAAAACAAACTCAATTGAGGCTTTGCCTCTGGCCTGATTGGAAGGATACACAAGGTTTAGTCGATGCCTTCCGGGTCGGTTTGCCATCCATTTTGTCCCAATCCTTGCTTGGCATCAACATCTTTATCCTTACCAAGCTCGCCTCTGCCTTTGGGCCTTCAGCCATGGCCGCCATTGGAATTGGTTCCCGTTTGGAAACGTTGGCCATCTTCCCTGCCCTATCAATCATGGTGGCCGTGCTCTCGCTGGTGGGTCAGAATTTTGGTGCCAAGAACTATGTCCGCGTCGAACAAAGCGTCCGCATAGGTTTGCTTACGGCATTTCTTTTCTTAGCTGTTGTCGGTATAATAGTGCATCTCCTGCGAGTACGACTCATCCAAAATTTTCACCCCGATTGGGTCACGTTGCAGTCCGCTACGCACTATTTGGGACTGACAACCCTAGGTTATGGATTTATCGGTATCAGCATTGTTTCCAGCGGCGCGTTTCAAGGGCTGGGTAGAGGGTTGCCATTTTTATTCTTGAACATCATGCGACTGGTCTTAGTTGCCACACCCCTTGGCTATATTCTCGCGCATACTCAAGGCGAATACGCCTTGCACTATGCACCCCTCATCGCCAGCGGATTTACAGCGATCATTGCTTCCACTTGGATTCTTAAAACGGTTCACACGCTAAGAAAAACCAAAATTGAGGCATTGGAGCCGGTGCCACTTTCCGTCTAGCCCTAAGCCTATTGATCAGCCTCATTGTTCAACAGTATGCCAGTCTCCAGTAATCAAAGCACAATCACCCTGGCAGTGCGATACTCGGAAACGGATGCCATGAAGTTTGTGTATTATGCCAACTTCTTGGTGTATTTCGAAGTGGCTCGAACTACAGCTTTGGCGGAGTTAGGCCATCCTTATTCAGAGATGGAAAAAATGCAGATTCTCATTCCCGTTTTGGCCGCCCATTGTGAATACCTAAGCCCAGCTTTTTATGGAAATTACCTCACCATCCAGACCTTACGCTGGCGCAAAGGTAAAGCCCGTATCCGCTTTGATTACCTTGTGTTACGAGAAACAGAAGTGCTCGCCAAAGGATACACGGAGCATGCGTTTATGCATCCATCCGGCAAACCGCTCAGGCCCCCTCAGGACATTATTTCGCTCTTTCCAGATTACGCGCCCTGATTCAGATTTTACGGGCGCAATGGGCACCCGGAATGTTACAGGTACTGGGCCGATTCTGCGATTAGTTCTTCTAGGGCTTGGACCGAAGCTTTAGCCGGGCTCATGTTGGGAAACTTCTCGTAGGCATAATTGATGCCGGAAGAGCTGTTCAAGAGATGGAGGTGCGCATCACTGCCCGCATCGCGAATCGCTTGATACACATCCGTCACACTTCCCGTTTGTCCACCGGACACACCGCTTATAGCAATGCCTGGAATCAGGACGGGTATTTCTTTACCCCGACCTCGCCAGTAAAGCAACAAATCCCGCAGCTCGGTAGGAGCCGTTGCCCCCACGACAGCCCCTAAATTGCCATCGTTCCAGTCTGCCAATTTTTCCGCCACCACCCGGTATAGAGGGG
>JAYUHW010000155.1:0-16108 GCA_043766615.1 Fibrobacteria bacterium
TTCGACTGGATTCGTAAAAATTTTCGGTTCATTACTCTCAATCAAAATGGCACCATTCCAACTGGTGTCGCTGGGGTTGAAAATTTCGCGGTTGCCGGCTTACCCAGCGGAAGTTACATCGACATGCAGTACGGACCCGATGGCGCCATGTACTTGCTCAAATTTAGCGATGCGGGTTATACCATTGGATCGGGACCTCAGCTTTTCCGGGTGGAATATACCGGCATTCAGGATTCCGCTTGCTACCGCCAATTTGTACCTACAGTAGGCCCTACTGCCCTTAAGTCGTATCCCACCCAAAGGCCTACACTCACACCCAATATTGATAATGGTGCGTTCACTTTGCCCCAGGGTTATCGTTCAATGGACCTTTTTGATCTTTCAGGAAAACGGGTCTGGTCCTATTCGCGTAGCAGTACGGAAACTTCCCTGTCGGTGCGATTGCCACAGGAGCTGGCCCATGGACTTTGGCAAGTTAAGGTTGCTCGCTGAAAAGCCCATCCATGAAAAGTCTTTACGAATACACGAACTATCGTGTTTACCTGAAGGACTTCTACGAGTTTAAGAAGACCGCATCCGGGTATACGTATCGGGATTTTGCAACATCGGTTGGAATGAATTCAACTTCTTGGCTTTTGCATTTGATCAAGGGAACCAAAAATCTTTCCGCTGATACGACTCTTCGCATTGCAAAAGCTATGAAATTGAACAAGGCAGAATCTGCATACTTTGAATTGTTAGTGCAGTTCACTCAAGCCAAGTCCAGCGAATCCAAAGATGTTTATTTTCAGAAAATGCTCGGAGCAAAGCGGAAGCTGAAGCTCGTCAAACTGTCTGAGGTACAGTATGAATACTACACGAAATGGTATCACCCGGTGGTCCGGTCCTTATCCGTTAAAATGGATTTTGGCGAGGACTACGCCAAATTGGGTCGAAGCCTAATACCTCCGATTACGGCTAAGGAGGCAAAAAGTTCCGTGCGTTTACTAGAAAAACTTAACCTTATCACCAGAGGCCCGGATGGCCGCCATGCATTGACTCACTCAGTAATTTCTACGGGTGATGAAGTCGGTTCTCTAAACGTTATTAACTACCATAAACAGGTTTCCCGACTAGCCGCCGGCGCCTACGACATGTCAACTCATGAAGAGCGGGATATTTCAGCGCTGACTTTGGGAATTGGTGAAGCTGATTTCTTGCAAATTAAATCACGTATTCAGGCATTCCGCAAAGAAATTATGGAAATGGCCAAGGCCGCCCCGTCAGCGGACAGGGTGTACCAATTCAATTTTCAGTTTTTTCCGGTCGCCAAGGTGGAGAAATGAAGGAGGCTAACGGATTCCGCTTTTTCAATTTGTTGTTGGGTTTAACTGCGCTGCTCCTTTTTGCCAGTTGCGGATTCGATGTCCTTGCGCAAGGCGGCGGTGACGCGACTGAAACCGGCAATGCTCGTGTGAGTGGTCATTTGGTGCTTGAAAATGGCCAAGTAGCGGATGATGCAGAAGTCTTAATTCTCCCATCGGATTACAACCCAATTTTTGATTCCGCCTTGCCGGATTCACAAAGAGTACGAGCTGATGCGCATGGGACTTTCCATTTTCAAAATTTGAATCTTGGAAAGTACAATCTTCAAATTAAACATCCTGGTACACACACCGTATTGCTCATCACCAATATCACGGTAGCTGAGAAAAATAATATTCTGATAAAGGACACTTTAAGAATCTCTGGCTCCTTGTCCGTGCCTATTCCGGAAACTGGGGACTCCGGGTTGGGTTTTATTTTCTTGCCCGGTACCACCTTTAAAAACAGGATTGATTCCGAAGTTCGAATTGCCGGAAAAGTCCAGATGGATTCCATACCTGCTGTACTGGTTCCTTCGGTAGCCTATACTAATGGGAAATCGGGTTCTCCATCCTTGATTCTTACCCGAAATATTTTGGTGCTTAAGGGCACTCAGGTGCTGGTACCGGCGTTCTCAGGCTGGTCCCACGTAGCAAAAATCAAAGTTAATGCCGGCGCTTCCGGCGTTCCGATAAGCAAGGACCTTTACGGTTTCCCGATGTTGGTAAGGTTGGCTTCTCCGCAATTTGATTTTTCTCAAGCCCAAGTTGATGGTGCGGATATTCGCTTTGCGAAAGCGGATGGAACGCCGCTGGTTCGTGAAATTGAAGCCTGGGATGCGCAGTCCGGTCATGCGGAAATCTGGGTACGCATGGATACCGTCCATGCAGGCTCGAATGTTCAGACTCTGACGATGCATTGGGGGAATTCCATGGCCACCGCTCCTGCTTCCCCTTTTCCGGTTTTCGATAGCTCAATTGGTTTTTCCGGTGTTTGGCATTTAGGTGAAGAAAAATCAGACACAATTGCCAACGGCCTCTATCGAGATGCCACCGGTCGTGGAAATAGTGGAAACGATCGCATTACCAGCACTAGGTCGAATGGTGTAATCGCAGGTGGTCATGGTTTCGATTCTGCAGATTATATTGAAGCGCCCCTGCTGTCTGGTCCAATTCCTAAACCGAATGCCTTTACCATTTCAATCTGGTTTCGATCTTCGCATATTCCGGGATTTAATGGCGGTGAAATGCTTAGTGTGGGGGACAATTTTGGATTGCGCCTGCCTCAAGATGGTCGGATTCATGCTTTCTTTTACCCACCTACTCCACCCGTCGGCGGCAATACGGATTGGTATTCGCTTGATTTCCAAAGTCAAGAATATGTAAATGGTTCTTGGCACTTGGCCGCGTCCACCTTTGATGGGAATAGTTTCTGTCTTTATATCGATGGGCTGGAGGTAGCCAGGACTAATGCGCTGGGTCCAGTGGGCTATTTATTCCCATTGAATGCGACCTTGGGAAAACACGGGCATTTAAAATCAGGTTACGAATTTTCCGGTGATCTGGATGAGGCGCAAATCCATTCCGTTGCCAGGTCCCAAGATTGGATGCGTCTCAGTTTTGACAATCAGAAGCCGGGCGCAACATTCCCTACGCTGTTAATGCCATAAAAAACCTACACTGAATTCAAAGGAGAAAACCATGTTCCCATCCTCGCTGCTTGCCGGTGCGCTCTTACTCTTAATAGGAATTACGTCCCCGATGGCGGCAGAGGATTCTGCATGGATTAAAACTTTTAACGGTAAGAACCTCAAAGGGTGGACTTCGTATTTCGAACTTACCGGCCTTACCAATACCGACAGCACTTTTAAATTCACGCCTGAGGGTTACCTCTTTGTCGATATCCATCTACCTTTGGCCACTACGGGTTTTGGGCATCTTTTTTATACTCAGCGAAAGTTGTCTTATTATATGATTCGCTCGGTCTATCGATTTCCAACTGCGACTTATGGCTACCCTGATTGGGACAAATCTTGGAACATGCAGAATAACGGTTTGATGTTGCACTCACAGGATCCCGCATCTATGAAGGGGCAGAAATACCCAAACAGCATCGAGGTTCAACTTCTGGGGAAGCAAAACAATCTTAGTGCGGATCAGATAGCGGCCGGATTCAAATATGGCGGCACAGGCAATGTATGCACGCCTGGCACGTTCATCGCGTATAATGGTAATCCTAATTACACGCAGCATTGTACAATGTCACAATATCCTGTAGCATGGAAAAATACTGAAATCCCTTGGGAAGATCCGCAGGGCTGGACCGATATTACCGTCCGGGTACTTTCCGATTCCCTAGTCCAGCATTTTATACACGGCGTAAAAGTTATTGAGTACAGTCGGCTGCGACTTGATGACGGCTCTGTATTAAAGGATGGATATCTAGCTGTGCAAGCAGAAGGTTCCGGCACTCAATTTAAGTCGCTGGAAATTCTCGATCTGGTTGGCTGTATGGATGCAACCAAGGCTGCATATCGCACCTACTTCGTCAAAAACGATCCGGCAGCATGTAACGTATCAGTTACAAAGACCGGAGCCAAGGCTTCACTATTGGAATATAAGATCCTTCGCACTGGAAGCAGCTTGCAAGTTTTGGGATCGGGCATTCTATCTGTGGAGGCTTTCAATGTCCGTGGCGAAAGCGTTGCCATAAGTAAAGCCAAGGAAAATGGTCTAGTTGATATTTCTTTGCTTAAGCCTGCAATGTATATGATCCAAATCACGACATCCAAAGGTACCGTTACAAGCAAGGTACCCTACTTTTAGGATTAACTTCCGCTTTAACCTTATCGCTAACTTTTATTGATGGATTGGCCTTTTTGAATAAAATTAGGCGATTTAAAGTGATGCGATTCCAACAAGGAACTTTAAGTATTACTGTAAGATGCCGCTACACCTTGATTTACATCGATTTTATTTTTAAAAAAGATTCAACTCCTGCAAAAAATAATCCGATGAATGAATTGTAACCGGGAGGGAGTCCCGGCCCGCAAGAATGCAAGGAAGCATTCGAGCGTAATTCACTACATGGAGGTTATTTAACATGCGTATTAATCATAATGTTTCCGCGATGATCGGACAGGGTGCACTTCACACACAACAAGGTGCCCTGTCCAAATCCCTCGAAAAACTTTCCACTGGTTTAAGAATCAATCGGGCTTCCGATGATGCTGCAGGCCTTTCCGTATCCGAGTCTTTGCGGTCAAGGGTAAGGGGCATGGAGCGCGCCAAGTCGAATGCGGAGGACGGCATTGCCCTCCTGCAAATTTCCGAAGGTGCCACTGGGGAAATCAACAATATCCTGCAGCGTTTGCGCGAGTTGGCAATTCAAAGCGCCACGGATACCATGACGACAACGGAACGCAGCTATATCGACAAGGAATTCGGCCAGTTGATGAACGAAGTTACCCGAATTTCGAATTCAGCCTCTTATAACGGCATGACATTATTAGATGGTCAAGCTGGTTCCTTCGGCGTATCTGGCGGTTCTGCATCGGTGCTCCATATCGGTGCTGGTTCTAGTGCTTCCGTGGACCGAATCAGCATTACCATTACTGCCATGACTTTGGGTGCGTTAGGGATGAGTGCAACCACTACAGCTGTAAGCACCTCTAGCTCAGCTCTTTCTGCACTATCCATTATTGATACGGCCATTAAATCGGTAAATACCATGCGTTCCGATATGGGCGCGTATGTGAACCGATTGGAATTCGCGATGGCGAATTTATCCAATCAGGTCTACAATACTCAGGATGCAGAAAGTCGTATCAGGGATGTCGATTTTGCAAAGGAAACAACCGAGTTTACTCGAGCGCAAATTCTAACGCAAAGTGCGACGTCGATGTTATCTCAAGCAAATCAAGTTCCTCAAGGAGTGCTGGCACTGCTCAAGGGCTAAACTGGGTCGCCCGGTTTCGAGGCCGGGCATCTCGGCCGTTGAGCGCAGTCACTCCCGCTTCCCTTGACGGTTCGGGAAACCCAAGCCGCGCGTCCTCTGGACGTGCGGTTATCGTTTTTATACTACCTGGATTTCCATTCAGTCAACCTCTCATAAAACTTAAACAAAAAGTTAAAGTGAAGGCTTAACTTTGCCGATAGGTATAAGGCATGTAATCAGGTACAAAAATTCAAAGCAAGGATGCATTGAATTATTACTTAAACATGGAGGTTTTTTAGATGCGTATTAACCATAACGTTTCCGCAATGATCGGCCAAGGGGCTTTACATAAACAACAAATTTCCTTGAGCAAGTCTCTGGAGAAGCTCTCTACTGGACTTAGAATCAATCGGGCTTCCGATGACGCTGCCGGCCTTTCGGTTTCCGAGTCCTTACGCTCACGTGTGCGCGGTATGGATCGCGCCAAATCCAATGCTGAAGATGGCATTGCTCTGCTGCAAATTGCTGAAGGCGCGACCGGAGAAATCAATAATATCCTGCAACGTATGCGGGAACTTTCCATTCAGAGTTCTACGGACACCATGACTACAACTGAACGGAGCTATACCGACAAGGAATTTGGGCAGCTGATGAGCGAAATAACCCGAGTTGGGTCTTCGGCGTCCTATAACGGCATGACGCTTTTGGATGGACAATCTGGTTCCTTTGGCGTTTCCGGAGGAGCCGCTTCAGTTTTGCACATTGGTTCAGGCTCAAGCGCCTCAATTGATAGAGTCAGTATCACCATAAATGCCATGACATTGGGATCCATGGGCCTGAGTGCAACTACCACTTCAGTAAGTACAGCTTCATCGGCGCTTTCTTCGTTGTCGCTGATCGATGCGGCAATTAAATCCGTCAACACCATGCGTTCGGATATGGGCGCTTATGTGAATCGTCTGGAATTTGCCATCTCCAACCTTTCTAACCAGGTATATAACACTCAAGATGCAGAAAGCCGTATCCGCGATGTTGATTTCGCCAAGGAAACGACCGAGTTTACGCGTTCGCAAATTCTGACGCAGAGCGCGACCTCCATGCTGTCCCAGGCTAACCAAGTTCCGCAAGGGGTCCTCTCGCTATTGAGCCGAAATTAGGTTAAGCCGCTGTAATTCCGAAAGCTTGGCTGTACTGGCCAATCTGCTTTAACCCTGTTGCGCGCCCTCAAGGCGCGCAACTCAATTGTTGGAAATTTCGAAGGTTTGTCCTGGGTCGTTCTCCATAAACTCAAAATAAAGTTAAGGAAAAAATTAATGTTGAGGGAAATGTTAAAGTACCTCAGGACATTTTCCGATGAAGTATCATCCCGGAAACTCCGGGGCCCTGAAGGCAAGGAAGCTGACGGGTATTACTAAAACACGGAGGTTTCTAAAATGCGTATTAATCATAACATCGCTTCAATGATTGGCCAGGGGGCATTACAAAAACAACAGGTCTCTTTGAGTAAATCCCTAGAAAAGCTCTCAACAGGCCTCAGAATTAATCGAGCCTCTGATGATGCTGCCGGCCTTTCGGTTTCAGAATCCCTGCGTTCCAGGGTTCGGGGAATGGACCGAGCCAAATCCAATGCCGAAGACGGCATCGCCCTTGTGCAAATCGCTGAAGGCGCAACGGGTGAAATCAACAATATTCTGCAGCGCATGCGGGAGCTTTCCATCCAGAGTTCCACGGATACCATGACAACGACCGAACGAAGCTATACCGACAAAGAATTTGGTCAGTTGATGAGTGAAATCACGCGTATTTCTGCTTCTGCTTCCTACAACGGCATGACGCTTTTGGATGGCGCGTCCGGTTCCTTCGGCGTTTCCGGAGGCGCGGCTTCCGTTCTCCACATCGGTTCAGGATCAAGTGCCTCTATTGATAGGGTCAGTATCACAATTAATGCCATGACACTCGGCTCCATGGGATTAAGCGCCACGACCACGTCGGTCAGTACTTCAACAGCGGCATTATCCTCTCTATCCCTGATTGATACGGCTATCAAGTCCGTAAACACTATGCGCTCCGATATGGGTGCTTATGTCAATCGTTTGGAATTTGCCATTTCCAATTTGTCCAACCAGGTGTATAACACCCAGGATGCGGAAAGTCGGATCCGAGATGTGGATTTTGCCAAGGAAACGACTGAATTTACGCGCTCTCAAATCCTAACACAGAGTGCGACCTCCATGTTGTCCCAGGCTAACCAGGTTCCCCAAGGTGTCCTCGCGCTATTAGGGCATTAAGTCTTTAGTTTTTGAAAGGCCAGGAACGCCCTACTTGAAAAAGTAGGGCAGGTCAGCCAGCTTTTTTTAAGCCGGGAGAAACATTCTCCTGGCTTTTCATTTTTTTCTTCATTCAATCCAATTAAAGAGAAGTAAAACTTAATTCAATAGTTAAAGGCGATCCTTTTTCCGCCGATATATTAAAAAGATTCGGTAAATTCGAATACCCCGGGCAGGGATGTCTGGGCTCTCATAAATCAACACGGAGGTTTTCAACATGCGTATTAATCACAACGTTTCAGCAATGATCGGTCAAGGAGCTTTACATAAACAACAGATTTCCTTGAGCAAATCTCTGGAAAAGCTGTCAACGGGTCTCAGAATTAACCGAGCTTCAGATGACGCGGCAGGACTATCTGTCTCGGAATCCTTGCGCTCAAGAGTTCGAGGCATGGACCGAGCCAAATCAAATGCCGAGGACGGCATCGCCCTTGTACAAATTGCGGAAGGCGCGACTGGAGAAATCAACAACATTCTGCAGCGTATGCGCGAACTTTCAATTCAGAGTTCTACGGATACAATGACTACCACTGAACGGAGTTACACCGACAAGGAATTTGGACAGCTGATGAGTGAAATCACTCGAATTTCGTCGTCAGCGTCCTACAACGGTATGACACTTCTAGATGGCGCATCGGGTTCATTCGGCGTCTCTGGTGGAGCGGCTTCCGTTCTACATATCGGTTCAGGTTCCAGCGCTTCAGTGGATCGAGTCAGTATCACCATCAACGCTATGACCTTAGGATCCATGGGTTTAAGCGCGACAACCACATCTGTCAGTACGGCGGCTACGGCGTTGTCATCTTTATCTTTGATCGATGCGGCCATAAAGTCCGTGAATACCATGCGTTCTGATATGGGCGCATATGTAAATCGGTTGGAATTTGCGATTTCCAATTTGTCCAACCAGGTGTATAACACCCAAGACGCGGAAAGCCGTATCCGGGATGTGGATTTTGCGAAGGAAACGACTGAGTTTACCCGTTCCCAAATTCTAACTCAGAGCGCCACGTCCATGTTGGCCCAAGCCAATCAAGTACCCCAAGGCGTGCTGGCCCTACTCGGGCGGTAGTTCGCTCAGTCAAAGCCGTAACGGCGACTCTGAAATCAAGAATCTTAGAGCCGGGGGACATCTCCCGGCTCTTTTCATGTTCTCCGTCCATGCTCTTTATTTGACCGAGTGAGATGACGGCGAGATAACACCCGATTTAGAAACTTGAGTTCTGCGAAAATTGAACGAAAACCGTTATGGTAAAAATGAATCGCCAAGCATTATAATTTCAACAATGTCACTCCTTTGGGTTGGCGTTCTAACGAATCAATAAAAGTGGAATTCCTGATCCATGGCCAAAAATAAAACGATGCTTACTCCAACTCGGCAGCAATCCCAAAAATTGGCTACATCGGATTGGCGACTCCCAGCTTCTCAAGATTTTTTGGGCATATTTCAATCTGCGCGAGAGGCAATGTTTCTTGTCGACGGCCGCGGAATTATCCGGTTTTGGAATTTAGGTGCCCAACTTTTATTTGGATATTCCGGTGAAGAGATTATCAATTGCCAGGCAGATTCCTTGATTCAAGGAGGATGGCCTGCTGGTGACAATGTTGAAAAATCCAGAGACGAAAATCTCCATGATAACATGCAGGTTACGCACATCATCGAAGCAACTGGGCTACGTAAAAATGGTGTTCAATTTCAACTGGAAATCTCCATCGGCGAAAAAAGTTCCGGAGGTGGTGGTTTAGGGCTTATTTTTGCAAGGGATTTGACGGAAAAATTGCAAAAAAACGAGCAAGTGAATGTGCCCACTCAGGAAAGACTGCAATATCGGATTCGCTTTGAGAATTTAATTACTTCCATTTCCACGCATTTCATCCATCTGCCAAGTGAAAAAGTCGATAAGGGCATAAGCTATGCTCTGCATACTCTCGGTGAGTTTGCCGGAGTGGACCGGGCGTATATCTTTCTTTTTTCATCGGACAAAGTTACGGTAGACAATACCCATGAATGGTGTTCCAAAGGAGTGGAACCGCAAATACTTCATTTACAGGGCTTACCTGTTTCACGCTTTCCCTGGTTTATGGAACGTATAAAGAGCTTAAATACCATTTACGTCCCCAATGTCCACGACCTTCCTGAATCCGCCAAGGCAGAGCGGGAAGAATTCGAACGTGAAAGGATCACTTCCTTGGTAATTGTACCCATGGTCTACCGAGGTGTACTCCGCGGTTACCTGGGATTTGATTCTGTTCGCCAAGAAAAAAAATGGTCTGATGATATAATCGGCTTATTGCGGATAGTTGGAGAAATGTTCATTAATGCCATAGAGAGAAAGCAGCTTGACATTGCGCTAAGCGAAGTCAGCGCAAAATATTTGAACATCTTTGAAAACACTTTGGAAGGAATCTTTCAAAGCAGTTCGGTGGGTCATTTTTTGGGAATGAATCCACCTATGGCGCGCATTTTTGGTTTCCAAGGACCGGAAGAAATGCAAGCTGAAGTCACCGATATTGGCAGTCAAATCTACGTGGATCCGGAGCGGCGGCTTGAATTCGTGCGACTGCTTAGGGAACGCGGCCATGTACGCGATTTTGAATCACAGGTCAAGCGCAAGGATGGAGCCATCATTTGGATATCGGAAAATGCGAGGGCGGTGCGCAAACCTGATGGCCGATTGGATTATTGCGAAGGTACGGTGATGGATGTGACGGAGCGGAAGGCTATGGAGGCCAGACTCATCCACAGCACCTTACATGATGCATTAACCGGGCTTCCCAACCGTATTTTGCTCAAGGAGAGTATTGGGAAAGCCTTGGCCCGTAACAATTCAGAAAAATTTTGCGCCGTTCTAATGATTGACTTGGATCGATTTACCATGGTCAATAACAGCCGTGGCCACTTGTTCGGTGACCGAATGCTGATTGCTTTTGCGCACAGGCTGGAGGGGTGCCTCTCTCCCAAAAACACATTGGCCCGTTTGGGTGGAGACGAGTTTTGCGTGCTCATCGAGGGATTGCAGGATGGCAGAGAAGCCATTGATTTGGCGCAAACCTTCCAGGAAGCCTTATCCCATCCTTTTGAGCTGGATGGACAAGAACTCTATACCGCTGCCAGTATCGGCATCGCAATTACCAACGGCAAGTCGATTGCGCTTGAAGATCTTCTTCGCGACGCGGATATTGCCTTGCAGCGCGCCAAAACTTCCGGCAAAGGCCGCTGTGAAGTTTTTGATACGTCCATGCACGTCCGGGCGGTGCAATTGCACACTTTGGAAACGGATCTTCGCAAAGCGCTCGAACGCCAGGAGTTCCGATTACATTATCAGCCAATTGTTTCTCTGCTTGACAGTAAGCTAATCGGATTCGAAGCACTTATTCGTTGGATCCATCCCAAATTGGGATTGGTTTCCCCCATGGATTTTATTCCCCTGGCGGAGGATACTGGTCTCATTATTCCCATAGGCCGGTGGGTGCTATGGGAATCCTGTAGGCAATTGGCGGAATGGCAAAATGGATTTTTAAACGGCGAACACTTGACCATGGCCATCAATCTTTCCGGCAAGCAACTTCAAGACCAGGATCTGGTCCGTCAAATCAAGGCGATTCTTTCCGAGTCCAAGGTTGAAGCGCATTCATTGAAGTTGGAAGTGACGGAAAGTGCCATCATGGCGAATCCGGAGAAGGCCGCGCTTATTCTCAATAGCCTTAAAGATTTAGGTATCCACCTCAGCTTGGATGATTTTGGAACCGGTTATTCTTCACTCAGTTATCTCCACCGATTCCCATTTCAGAATTTGAAAATTGATCGCTCTTTCGTTTCCAAGATGGAGGCCGGCGATAAAGACACTGAAATCGTAAAGGTCATCAATTCCCTGGCTAAAAATCTTGGCATGGATGTGGTGGCGGAAGGTATTGAAACCGTGGGTCAATGGGCCTTGCTCAATGGTTTAGACTGCGCTTATGGACAGGGGTACTATTTTTCAAAACCCTTGGAGGATTCAGCGGCTCGCAGTCTAATTGAACGGGGCGGTTTTATATTGCGGGGCCCCAACTCGGTTTAAAATCCATTATCGTTTAGAACGTCCAAACCAGCATTGGATGGATTCCCAAACCATCTTCCTGCAGATTTAGCATTGGGGCTCCAGGTTTACGGGGTAGTGAATGCAGGTACGGAAATACCCAGCCGAAAAAGGCTCCGGCCGCAGCGCCAACAATGACATCGGAGGGAAAATGTTTGCCAGCTGCAACCCGCAGACCCGCTACGGTTGCGGCCATGCTCAGGCTACCTGCCCATAACCAGGCTTGGCCACTAAATTCTGGATGGCGTTGAGGATAAGTGTACGACAAATAAACGGCGGATAAAAAAGCGGCATTGGCATGACCGGAATAGAAGCTGCCGGACGCTTCGCCTTTCAGCCTTTCTTTAGCGGGAACATTTTTGCCATAAACAAGGGGTCGAGGATGGATTTGCATGGAACGCACCATAAGGTCTAAGGCGGAAGAAAACGCCATCGCTTCGGCAAAAATGACGCCATCGGTTAGAACCGGTGACCATCCTTGTTTTTCTCGCAAGGCTTCCAAAGCCGTCAAGGCTACAGGCAAGGCGCAGAACGGCAGGACGAGGACATCGCTGGTCAAGGCCATGGATGGGGAATAGGTTCCGGCGACCCAACGATCCAAAACGTTCAATCGGCTACGGTCCAGGCGGCCTGTATCCGCACTGGACATGTCTCGGTACAACACTTGAGCAGGAATTTGCAATAAAAGGCCCCCGGAAATCCAACCGGCATCTTGCCAGCCCAAGTGGAATGGATGAGTTGAAGCCTGGTCTGTTTCGGAAACTGATACTGAAGCAGAAGGTGATGAGGCTTGCGCTCTGCCAAGCAAAATCAAAAGGCTAATGAGTAAAAGGGTGCGCACTCTGAAATTATACACTTTTACCGACGCTCTGGCGTTTTCTCTTTGAATCCTTGCGACAAAGCAAACTACAATACATTGAGATGCTTCTATTACCAATAAGCCACTCCCCGTGACCCATCCCGCCGAGTTCGGAATCAACATCATCGGATTCGCGACGGCGAATCTAGGCTTGGGTGTGGCGCTCCGGAATACGGCTGCTATTTTAGAAAAGGCTCAAATTCCCTTCTGCGTGCTCGATATCGATCCCGGGGGCAACCGTACGGGACATGACACCGCCACTAATAGGTATTCCATTCAAGCGGGAAAGCCTCTGCCTTTCCCGGTAAATATTTTTTTCATGAATCCGCCCTCGGTGGAATCGCTTTTCCGAGATTTGCCGGATGTGGTTCAGACCAAAGGTAAGTTCAATGTCACCATCCCTTTTTGGGAATTGCCGAATCTTCCTCCTGCTTGGAAGCCGATTCTGGAATCGATGGATCTTGTTTTAGCGCCAAGTCGATTCATCCTTACGGCCTTGCAATCTGTGCTTACCGATACGCCCTGTCTCTACTATCGACAGGCGCTGCCGCATTTACAGAGGCACCAGATCCATCCTGATCGGCCAAGATGGGGGTTTTCTCCCAATCGACCCATATTCCTTTTCAGTTTTGATATTTCCAGCGGAGTGCAAAAAAAGAATCCCCTCGCCGTTTTACAGGCCTTCCAACATGCCTTCCCAAAGGGAGAGGGTGAGCTGGTTTTTAAAATCAACAATCGTGGCGTGTCCCCGGAGGCAGGCTTGGTTGCGGATCGAATCAAGGCAGTGGCAGAACAGGTGCCAGGCGTTCGTGTTTTCGATCAAGCCATGAGCTATCCAGAAGTCATGTCGCTGTATGCGAGTGCGGATGTTTTCGTTTCCCTGCATAGGGCGGAGGGTTTGGGTTTAAGCCTGATGGAATGCATGGCATTGGGTAAACCTGTTATCGCAACGGGTTGGTCGGGTAATATGGATTTTATGACGGAGGACAATTCATGTTTGGTGCCTTTTGGGTTGGTCCCGTTGGATCCGGGCACTCAGTATCACTCCATTTCCCAAGGTGTCCCTCAGACCTGGGCAGAACCGGACCTTGCCGCAGCCGCGAAATGGATGGTCCACCTGGCAGCTTCCCCCGACCTCAGGCAAAGGATTGGAAATAGAGCCAAAGCAGATATGGAAGTGCTTTCCGAGGATGTCGGTACAGGAAAGGTCTTCTTCGAAATCCGCGATATGGCACGATTGGCCACCGGGTTGCGCTGAAGCTCAAACTTAGCTACATGATCTTAGCAGAGTGAAAACTCTCCTCATCGACAATTACGATTCCTTCAGCCATATTCTTTTCCAGTATTTATGGGAAGTGAATGGCCAAGAGCCGCTGTTTATCCACAATGATGAATGGCCTTTGGAGCGGATTCGACAGGCGCACTTTGACAATATTTTAATCTCCCCTGGCCCGGGTCGTCCCGAACGCACACGGGATTTTGGCGTTTGCACAGCAGTGATGGAGGAGTTCAAGCATGTCCCTCTCCTGGGAGTTTGTTTGGGCCACCAGGGGTTGGGGCTGACTGCGGGAGCCCGCATCGTTGCTGCTCCAACGGTCCGACACGGCAAGATTTCCAGTATTCTCCATAATGGGGAAGGCCTCTTTTCGGGTTTGCTCCAAGGCTTTCCGGCCATGCGGTACCACTCCCTGGTTGTTGAGTCCACACCTGATTCAGGGAATATGCAGGTTCTGGCCACCTCTGAAGAGGACAAGCAAATCATGGCCATTGGACTTTTGGATAGACCCGCTTATGGTCTCCAATTTCATCCCGAATCGATTGGGACAGAAGGCGGGCACTTGCTGCTCGCGAACTTTCGTGATATGACCTTAGCTCATGCGGGGCGACAAAATAAAATGGTTGAAACCCGTCCACCACAGGCCGCGAACATCCCAGTAGAATCCCCGGGGACGACAGCAACTGAAACGCTCAGCCAACCCAAATGGATTGAGGTACGTGAATTGCCGTGGCGCGATCCGGAAGCCGTGTTTCATGGAATGTTCCAAGCTGACGCCGCAGCCTTTTGGTTGGACTCCGCGAATGCTCCCGGATCCAGCCTCTTTCCATACACGTATATGGGTACAGGCGCAAAGCTGATTGAGGTAAACGAGGATGAAATTCGCATCCTTGGTGTCAAGCCGGATGGGTCAGCTAATTGCCATACTCCATTGATTTCTTGCGATCCACTTGCATATCTCCAAAGTTACTTGCAAAATACGGAAACGTCCGTGTTTCCAGAAACATGCGCGTTCACAGGGGCGTTTCGTGGTGGATTAATTGGGTATTTCGGATACGGAATAAAACGACATACCGTTCCCGGCCTCCAACCCGTGCATACCGAAAATATGTTCCCCTCCAATGCAGCGGGGTCGCGGCCGCAGCCGCAGGCGGGTAACGAAAACAAAATGCCGGACGCATTGTTTCTGGAACCGAACCGGGTTTTGGCATTTGATCATGCCGCTGGAATCGTCTATGCCTTTCTCCCGGTCACTTCCGATTTCCAGGATCCGGAAATGACCGCGCACCATCAGGAATCCCGTTTGTGGTTAGAGAATCTCACATCCCGATGGAATTCTATTCAGATTCCAGCTGTTAATATCCAGCCATCCGGAGACCGGACTTCCCAACCGGATCTTTTAAAACTTCCCTGGAAACTATCCGCCCAGCAATCCGACTACCTCGATCAAATCCGCAATCTGCAATCGGCCATGCTGGCAGGTGAATCCTATGAAGCCTGTCTAACCAATCAAGCCTGTGTGGAGGCGGACATCGATCCATGGATCGTCTATCGATGCCTGCGCTGCATCAATCCTGCCCCGTATTTAGCCTATATGCACTTTCCTCAGGGAACCCTCCTGTCGGCTTCACCGGAACGGTTCCTTAAAGTGGACAAGGCCGGGCGCCTATCCAGCAGACCCATCAAAGGCACGCGTAGAAGGGGAGTGAATGCGGAGGACGATAAAAAAGTTGCCCGCGAGTTGGTTGCTAATACCAAAGACCGCAGTGAAAATCTCATGATCGTGGACCTAGTCCGCAATGATATCGGGAAAGTTTCCCAAGTGGGTAGCGTACGGGTTACGGAATCTCTGGTTGTTGAAACCCATCCCACGGTTTTACAACTGGTCTCCGGAGTGGAGGGAAAATTAAAGCCGGGCTTGGACGCGCTCGATGCGTTTCGGGCTTGTTTTCCAGGTGGATCCATGACGGGTGCCCCCAAACGCAGGTCCATGGAATTGTTGGACGCCGAGGAGCGTCGTGAACGCGGGGTATTTTCCGGTGCCATGGGTTATCTTGGTTATGATGGCTCCATGGATTTAGGCATGGTCATACGAACCTTAGTTTGCCATGCGGGAACCTTTAGCGTCGGTTGCGGCGGAGCCATACTGACCGAATCCGATCCCGAAATGGAATTCAAGGAAGCGATTCTAAAAGCCCTCGCGCCCATGCAAGCGTTGGAATTGGCAGTTTATGGGGAATGCGGAACTTGGAAGCGAGTCGAAAATGTCTGATTTGATACAACGCGA
>JAYUHW010000156.1:0-3151 GCA_043766615.1 Fibrobacteria bacterium
CTTCCATATCCTCTAGTAAAAATGGTCGAGTAAAGGTGGAGGTGGCATTAAGGATTCGCGTTACACATTTGTCAGCACTTTGCACCAATACTTTAGTTACCCCCGCCACTTGCAAATACACCTCCAATGTATCGGGTGCATTGGTGACTACCGCTAACCCATAACTCAAAGCCAAATAGGTCAGCTCACCCGGAGGAATGCCGCCGTCATATGGGAAAAAAGTTTGGTTATGCAATAAACATCCGGCCGATCCCTTTGCCGTAACTTTCGCTAACCAGGCTTTAAGCGCTAAGTAATGTCTCTCATCGAGCGACTTTGCTTCCGGTTCCCAATAGGACACTGCCACAAGAAAATCTTTGTGTGAATCACTTTCCAGAAGCATTTTAGTAAAGCCACCGTCAATGATTTTTCTGACCAAGGCGGCGACATGGGTTTCCGGTGAGACACCAGGCCTAACCCCTGATAACGCATGCCTTTGAACATGGGTGGTATATTCATGAATATAGGTTGTCGTTTCAATTGTTCTCAGTCGACTCCATAAATCCAAACGTTTCTGCAGGCCAATTAATTTTTGGAAATCGAGAAGAGGACGATGCAGGCCCTTGGTACTGGTTTCGAAAAGTTGATTCAGTGTGTCAGCGGGCAGATCCGCCCACTCCTTGCCCAACCGCTCGTACCGGGTCTCTAACTTGACGGCAGACTTTCGTTGTCGCAGAGTTAAGTCTTTCCAAATAGTCAGTAACGGAATCACTCGATTCCAAAAGTCCAGTGAGTAGGCAGCCATTTAAAATTTCCTTTGTGGAGTACAAGTTGCAAAATTTCCAGAATTGCTGGTACCGGATTGCCTTTGTCACACGGTCCTATTTGCTATTTTTTAGTCTATGTCCAAGCTGCAATCCCAAACCCGTTCCACTACTACCGATATTGCTGTTGCCAATTCTCTTTTCGAAGAGGGCCCCAAATCTCAATCCGGTCATAACAAAACCCTTCGCAACCTTTCCAAACTCATGCTCGACATTGCGGACACCCGCAGTAAAATTTCACGGTATGACGCATCCATTATGGAACTCCAAAACCGCCTCATCCGAGATTTAGGTCCAATTCAAGATAAGCTTTTAGCCCTGCGCGTGGAAACGTTTCGCGTATTGGCTGGGCATCTCAAAGCCGGGTGGCTTAAAAAACGCCAGGCAAACCGGCTCCGGGATGTTCTCGGAGAATTTGCGGATGAACTCGAAGATGAATTTGGCATGGACTTGACTATGGAACGATTAACCTTGCTTGGCGAAATTCCATTGACCGAAGAAGAAGCGATGGAAGAAGCGAATTTGTTCGTACAGTTTGATTCCACCCTGGAAGAAATGTTCGGATCAAAATTCAACGGTAATAAGCCTTATCCCGGTAGTTCTGACCATGACTATAACCAAGACCAGGAACAAGATCCTTTTCAATCCACTGAATCAGACCGGCGAACACATAAACAGGGCTCATCACAAAAAAAGTCCATGAAGCATGAAGCTGAGGAACACGCTATGGCCGGCGATATCCGGGCTTTGTACTTATTGCTCGCGCGCGCGTTGCATCCGGATAAAGAAGCGGACGAGGCGCTCAAAACAGAAAAAACCAGTTGGATGCAAAAGGTAACTGCCGCCTATAGTTCCCGAAATCTGGCGGAACTACTTGATATTCTCGCGGCCAATCCTATGGGATCGGTTGGTCCCTATTTGTCGCAGGCACCACTTAAAACTATACAGGGCTTTGCCAAACGCTTGCGACGGGAATTAAATCTTTTACGAAGGCAAGCCGAATGGGCTTTTTCAGAAATCCCACCGCAATATCAGGATCTGGTCGGGCCAGAGGGCATTAATGAAGCGTTGTTAAAACGGAATCTAAACTCCGCTGCAAAGCGAGTTCCCTTTTTAAAGAAACGACTGGATAACTATCGTACTCGATCTGGAGTGGAAGAGCTGTATAAATTACTCAACACGTATGATTGGGAAGACTTAATGTAGGCGGCTCAATCGCGCATACCATGGCTTCCAAGTGGCTTTGATGCCACCCAAACAAGCGTAGCGTGCGCGGTACCTATCCACCAAATGCACCAGGCGAGATTTCGTTAAGGGCGTATGGCCAGGCCTTCGCGACGAGCCCAACCCGCTGATGGCTGCCAAAAAGGCTTCCGGGGTCGGGAAAATGGTTTCTTGCGCCGTTTCCGCAAAAAAGTCCAACTTGAATCCTGCGGTCTCGGCTGCTTCCACGATCTCCTCGCGGTGATGACCGGGAAATTCCTGGTAATTGAAAGGCGGCTCTGCCAGCAAGGCATTGAGTTCCGGAAAATTGTCGTGAGAGAATCCGGAAACCAGGTACACTCCGCCAGGGATTAGCAGGCTGGATACCAATTGGAAGTGGGCGTTCAAATTTGGAAACCATTGTACCAAGGCATTGCTGGCAGCAATCGTGTAGGGCGAATGATTTTGAATTTCCGTATCTACCGCGAGCGCGCCAGGGACAACATTTCCGGAAGCATCCAATACGGAAAAATGTAGGCTCCCCGTCCCATTTTTATGCTCTAACCCACGGCCTTGCGCCTTGTTCAACATGGACTGAGACGCATCCGTAACCTGCAAATTCGCGTCCGGAAGGCTTGTCCGCAATCGTTTCGTCAGTAGTCCAGTGCCACAACCCATTTCAAGTACCGTCCATTTGGACTCTATGCCCAGTTCCGCTGAATCGGGTAGCAGGGTGATCAGTGTATCCGCCATTTGAGCCTGAACCTCGGCATGGGCGTCGTAGGTTTGCGCGGCCCGACCAAAGCGCTGGGAGTGAAAGCTCATGAAGGGAACCCGGAATTGTGGTGGTTAAGCAAGGGATAGAACAATTCCGGATAGTCTAGAAAAGGCAAATGGCCTTCTGGAAAACTCATCCAATGGGAGCTAGGAAAGCGTTCGCGACTTGGAGGCGACAACGGATCGTGTAGGCTGGCGAGAAAGGTGTGTTTGATGCCGGAAGGGAGTTCGTCATCGGCAACTTTGATATTGCCAAGCGCTTCGAGTCCGGCGATGAGCGTTTCCTGAGAATACCCCGCGGATTGATGTTTCCAGGCTGCCGATTGCCAAGGGGTAACGGAGGAGTTTCCTAACACTTGTGCATAAAA
>JAYUHW010000157.1:0-2475 GCA_043766615.1 Fibrobacteria bacterium
CCGGAATCCCCACTGCCGCCTCCAGACCCCGAAGCGGACCAAGCTATGACTGCGATCATCCCTGCCAAAGTCACGGCGGAAGTGGCAAGTAGAATCGCTTTCTGAGTTCCGTTGAGCTTGTCCCAGATAGCACGAAGCTGTATTGCAAGTTGCTTTAAGTATTCCGACATGTTTCCGACTCCGTGATTGATTGCGATAAAAAATTAAAGATTTAAAGTTCCCGCGCCGATGAATGAATTAGGGTGTCCAGGCACTTTCCGGTTTTTAATAAATGACAAAGACGGAGCCTGAAAGCTCTTCCCTTCCATGGCTATCCTCTCATCCTCATGACTTCTTGATAGGCATCCATGGTTTTATTCCGAATTTCCAATAGCAGGTTGAAAGCGGTTTTTGCCTCGCCAACCGCCAACATTACTTGATGCACATCCTTGATTTCTCCGGAGACCATTTTTTGAATGGATTGATCTGCCTTCAATTGCATTTCATTCACATCCTTGAGAAAACCACTGAACATGGCCTGAAAGTTTGGACCGCCCTCCTTGGGCTTGATAGTGGGCTGCTGGGGCCCAGTGATCTCAATTTCCTTGGGTGGCCCTATATTGAAGATAGGATTCATGTCTGCCATACTTTTCTCCTATGCTTTAAAATCTATGTAACGGCCAAGCCTGGGTTGGGGATCCGATTTTTCACTTACGGCACCACGGCCATAGGCTGCAGACATCCCCGGCACATCTTTTACCAGCCCAAGTTGGACTTGTTTTAGTTGCACCAAATCGGTTAAGCGCACGCGCGTATCGGCGCCATCCATTCTTTTTTTTGCACTGTCCCGAATGGCCTGGAATTTTTCCAAAGCCGAAGCTGCGCTCGATCCCCCTATACTTTGCAATGCCATCCCTACGCCTTCTCTCTTGAACTACTCGGTCGCTATTTTTTGTGACCTAGAAACTTTCCACGATCTCTTAAATTTCCAATGCTTTCATAAGCATGGACTTGGCTGAATTCATGGCCGTTACGCTGGCTTCATAGGAGCGTGTCGCTGTAATCATATCCGTCATTTCCTGCACCACATTGATATTGGGCATGGCCACGTAACCTTGCGGATCCGCATCAGGATGACTTGGATCATAAATCAGTTTAGGTGGAGATGAATCCTGTTCGATGGAAACCACTTCCACTCCACTTCCCACTTGGTCCTTTCCCAAAGGCAGCCCTGGACTGGGTATGGCAATGTGGTTGTCATGAGTGGTAAACCCTTGCATTTTTTCGGGACCGAAAACAAAACGTTTTTCCGGATCTAAAATGTTCTCCTTGAGGACGGCAATTTGCCGTTTGTACGGTCCGCCTTCTTTAGTTCGCGTTGTTTCGGCATTGGCCAAATTACTGGAAATTATATTCTGCCGGATGCGCTGGGCCCTCAGTCCGCTGGCACTGATCGCTAAACCGGAAAACATGCCTATCATGCTCATAAATGTATCCTACCCTTCTCCACTTTTAACCTGGCTGTCCGGTAATGGCATTTTCGATATCCCCTTTACGCAGCTGAATAAACTTGATACCGAAATTGTATAGCAACTGGTTTTCGGCCAGCTTGGCTGCTTCCAGATCCACATCCACATTATTGATTTCCCCTGGCAATGTTGGATCTTTTGACCGATAGGCAATGGGTTCGAGACTGTCCAGTTCCCCTTTCCCCAATCGCATATGCCCACTTTGGTCGACACTTCCGGTAAGCTTTTTCTCATCAAGGGCGACACGAAGCTTGGATTCAAATTCGACTTCTATACGCTGATACCCAGGTGTATTTACATTGGCCAGATTATTGGCGATGGCCCGGCTACGCAGCATACAGGCATCCAGGCTTTTGGCCACCAAGGCAATGGAGGTATTTGCGTATAGAGCTTCTTTCAGCAACATCTTGGGAGTGTCCTTCTAGATTGGATACTTTGAGCAAGGCCTATGCCATTATCTGAAACCGCAACAGACGGCCAAAATCTCCGATAATGCGTGGAAGCAGCAATGCCTTAATTACGGTTTAGACACGAAATTCCTATCCACATGGCAGAATATGCCGAAAAAAAAGATTTAAGGTTTGTACAGGATTTTGCCGATATCGATTGTTTGGGCATTTTTTTCCGCGCTGCGACCCTAGGTGGGAAAATCCTGCCTAAAATTCAGGACTGAAATTATCGCTCATTGGGGCTAATTTGGCCCAATGCATCCCAAATTTCAGCGAGATCATACCCGTTTTCGGCCCTTAACACCACTTGCCGATGTAAGGGGCCGCAATCGTATCCAAATGGCACGGCCTCTCGGTGAATGACGATAGCGGGGAGGTTCAAAAACTGACAAAGATGCGCCAGAAAACTGTTGAAGCAAAGAATGGTGCCATTAAAATCCCGAAGTGTCCGGATCAACTGGGCCATTGGAAACATCTGGGGTACCGCGTCAGTGCGGGTTTTCAACTCCAAGACAATG
>JAYUHW010000158.1:0-17384 GCA_043766615.1 Fibrobacteria bacterium
TTCGATATTTTTCGAAGAGTATGCGTTCTTCGTCCTTACTCATGACCTGGTTTTTACGGATATCCTCCAGGTATCTGCGCAAACTGGCTTCAGTTGACAAATCGTTCATACGCACGAGCTCCATTTCTTCCAGTCAAAATTTTTTAGAATCGGGGGAAAGGATCAAGCCACTTACCAATTGCCCTCAACAGGGCATATCGGATCGCCTCGCCTATAGCGGGGGGCCTATGCGGATAGAGGAGGCGGCAGGCTTGAAATTAGAAAGGAAGGATAAGAACCTGGAAATGGCGTCGAAGGGCTGGTGTAGTAATTTGGAAGTCCGGAAATCAACAAGGAACGGTTCAGTGAAAAATGTGCTTGTAGCAAATAGAACACAGTGGCATTCCATAGGGATACAGTGTTTTGTTTGCAAGTGGATTCAGATTCAATCTGGGAGAATGAATACGTATCACGATTATTTTTTTCATCAGGCGAGGAATGACAAGCGTCCTCTTCATCCTCGATCCACCCACTGAAATCGTCTTCAGCCCCATAGGCGTGGACAAGGATAAAATGGGACTTCGAATTTGATCTTAATGGGTCGGGCTGTGATGCTACAGAGGGAGAATTTGAAGATTGGAAGATCACAGAGGCTAAAAGTCCAACGATCAAGTTCAAGCAAATTGACCGAAGAAGTATTAAGGGCTGCTTCCCTTGAAAAAGATTCATACTGAAAACGTCATTCTGTTAATTTTTTTCAAACCTATGACGTCTATTAACGTACAAAATCGAAAAATAATACGCATATATCGTATGCATTCTAGGATAGCAACTTAACAAGCCAATCCGGATGTATAGCCCAACCTAAAAGGCCGGCAAGGCCCATAATTAGCCCAAACCCACCAAAAAACCAGGAGAGTCCCAGCAACCATCTTTTCCGCGTCAAAGCGGCGATGCCTAATACACCCAATGAAATGGAAAGCGCGGCATCGGAAATATCGAATTGATCATCTCGATTATTCAAAATATCATATCGGCTCTCAAAATCTTTGGCGCGGATTAGTAGGCTCTTTTCCTCCTGATCGTATTTGTTGATTTCTTCCGAATAGTTTTTGATTTGGCTCTGGATGGAATCAATAGCGACTCCCGGGGCTAGCAATGACATATCACGAGCCTCGTTTCGGCCCATTTCCATCATGTGATGCTTGATTTTTTTAGACTGGTATTCAGACCAAGTATCCACTGCATCGGATTTGGCCTGCATCATGGCCTGGACCAGGTTGTCATCCTTAACCTTGGTCACTGCCATGAAAGCGGATAGCAAAGCGACTGTTATTCCAATAAAGTCGCCCATGTCTCTCGACCCTGTATTTTCCGTCATCGAATTCCAATCTATAAAGAGTAATGGAAATTTTAGCAAGAAGAATATCGGAATGGAAAGGCTTTTTGAACAGAAAGGAAGACAGTTAGGTTCCGGTGAACTTTGTATATTCGATTAAACCGCTTTCGATTATAAATATGGAATGCGCTGCATTCTCAGGAATAGTAGGCTAAACTTCATTTTTATTATGTTTTAACGCCTAATGCGGAGCCAACGAGGCTCCAATGAAAAATAGGGAAAAACTCCGTGACCAAAGCCGAAATCCTTCCTGCCTTGCTCAACATCGCCCGCAACGTGACAGGCGAAGAGGACCTAATCTTTTCAGGGGAAACGCCCTTCAATACTATACCAGAATGGGATTCGCTCAATCACGTCCATATGATTGTGGGGATGGAAGACACCTTCAAAATCCGGTTTAATGATATGACAAAGCTACAGGCTATCATAAAAATTCAAGACCTCTTGGATATCATCGCGGAATTGAAGGGGATTTAAGCCGGCTTTTCGAAACTCAATGCAGTTTTTGTCTCCCGAATTCTTCGCCTCTCTGGCCGTTCTTTTCACACTCTATTGGATTGTTCCCAAAAGAAATTGGCAGAACTTTTTACTACTTGGGGCTTCTTTAGGATTGCTCTACTATCTCAGTATTCCAGCCTTTTTGGTTCTTATTGTTTCTACGGCGTTGGAATGGAGTATCGCAAGAAAATTAGGCGCAACCAATTCCCAAAAGGGCCGATTTATTTTACTGTGGGTTTCCATTCTCCTCAACTTTTCACAGCTCGCATTTTTCAAGTATTCTCAATTCTTCCTTCCCGAAGTCTCACGACTCTTTTCAATGGTCGGATTCAAAACCGGTACTTTGCACATTTTGATGCCAATTGGAATTTCTTTCTGGACGTTGCAAAAAATGACATTGACCTTGGATGTATTCTATAGAAGGCGCCAGCCGGAAAAAAGCTTGATCCAGTGCCTGCTTTTCACAAGCTTCTTTCCAACTTTACCTTCCGGTCCTATTGAGTCTTCGCGAAATCTGATCCCGCAATTCGAGACTGTCCGCACCTGGAATACCCGTCTTTTTTCCGAAGGTATTTGGCTATTTTCAATAGGTGCTTTCCTAAAGGCGGTGGTTGCCGACAATGTTGCCCAATGCGTCGACACGCTGCTGGCTCCGGGCCAAAAGGGCGTTGCCATTCTGCTTGGAATGTGGGCCTACGGCATCCAAATCTATGGTGATTTTGCTGGCTATTCGTATATGGCTAGAGGATGCGCGCGCGTCCTAGGCATCAATGTGACGCAAAACTTCATGGCTCCTTATTTGAGCCGGAATCTATCCGACTTTTGGAAACGCTGGCACGCCTCCTTATCGGGTTGGCTGAACGAATTCATTTTTATGCCCATCTCCATGCGCCTTCGTCGTTGGAAAACATGGAGCATCCTTATTGCAATCTGGGTGACTTTTATAATGAGCGGTCTTTGGCATGGAACGGGACTGACTTTTTTTGTCTATGGTTGTTTGCATGCAATGGGTTTGACCGTATTTATTCTTACAAAGAATTTTCGCAAGCAAATCCGCTCTCGTTTCAAAAACCAGGCTTGGCTTGATAGCGGCGCCGCGATTTTTACCTTCAATTACGTTTGTATCGCATATCTTTTTTTCCGGGCTCCAAACGTACTCACGGCTATGAAACAAGTTGCGGCTATTTTTGAACCTTTTTGGAATCCAACTGCCTTATCGTTGGACTGGACCATGCTTATTCTTTCGGCTTTTGCGGTGTTTGGGCTGCAGTGGCAGGAATGGCGGAGTCAAACAGTTTTCTGGATATTTGACCGTGGAATTTGGCTGCGCGTAGCTTTTTACTTACTTTTAGGCTTCGTATTGCTTCGGTTTTACGCACCTTCGGATAGTTTCATTTATTTCCAGTTTTAAGTAGGATGAGATCAACTTGAAATTTTTTCAAACTGGGTTTAAAAATTTTCCAGCTGCTTCGCGCGCCCTAATGCTGGCTACTTCCATCAGTATTGTACTCCTGATTGGAATCCGCATCGAATCGTTTCGGCATCACTCAAAAATTTTCCTCCTTGGCGACTCCGGAATCGGAAATTACCGACTGGATCCGGGCCAAAGATTACAGGACTTTTTGGAAAAGGATGCCCCTGGAACTTGGGTGGGAAACTTTGCCGAACCGGGTGCCGCTCCGCTCGATTTTATGCTTCAGTACTCAAAAGGCGCTTTGGTTTCAGGTCAGCCCCAAACCGTAGTCATCGCCCTTTCACCGGACAATTTTCTGGATGGTGCCGAAAATCACCGGCTCGATGACAATGGCGTGAACCTTCGCTGGATTCCTTGGACCGTGAATGGCTGGAATATTTTTAAAAGTCTTTCAACAAAAGATCGAAAGGTGGCATTGGTTCAACAAGCGGGAGTGCCTTTTTATGCCATTGCCGATGTGGGACGTTTTCTTTGGATACGCTATGTTCAATGGCCGTGGGAACGTTCTAAAATGCGGTCGTCAAACTCAGATCGTCGCGTTCGGATTGAAAAAAAATCTCGGGAAATAGGTCATTTTGAAGAGCGACTAAAAATTGCGGACCAAATTAGTTTTTCACAATTGCCTAGGGCCAAGGATGCGGAGCTATTGCTTAAGTCCTTGCGCGACCGCAACATTGAATCGAGAGTGGTACTGCTTCCATTTGGGAACCCAAAGCTCATCAAAAACACCTGTTCGTTCAGGGTCCAGGCTAAACACGACACCCTCGACATGCGCATGCGCCATTGGCTAGACGGACTTTCCGAAGAATATGTTGACTTGAACGGACCAGAAGAAATGACCCATTTTCCAGATTCCGTCTGGGATGACCTGGCACATTTAAAAAGCCCCTCCGCATTCATTTATATTTCCGAAAAAATTGTGTCTTCTTTGAAAAGGAGTGATACCTTTTCCAGTCTTATTTCCGCAAATGATAGCTGGGAATAATCATTCGAAATCTCTCGGGACTTTTCTATCGCTCTGCCCAGCTTTTTCCCGATCATGAGGCTTTGGTCTGGGATGGCGGTTCTCTCAAGTATTTTCAACTCAGAGATTTAATTGAAACCTTACGCCCGGCCTTGGCCGCCGACCCTGGCAACAGCATTGGCATTCTCGCTTATCGAACCCCTCTCGCCTATGCCGGAGTGCAAGCCATTCTCTCGGAAGGCAAAGCCTACATTCCTCTCAATCCGATATTTCCTTCGACCCGCAATGCCTTTATTCTCAACAAAGCCGGACTCCACACCTTAATAGTGGGTGAAGAATGCGCCGATGCCTTGGCGGCACTACTTGTTGAACGGAAAGAGACATTAAGCATCGTTTCTGTCGGAGAGGCGCCTAGAATTCGTGAAATTTGTCACATAAATAGGGATTACATCACACTTATAGAATTGTCCGTTACCCCAAATCATCCAATTACTTCCGTGGTATCCGTTTCCATTCTGGACAGTGCGTATGTGCTATTTACTTCTGGAAGCACAGGTGAACCCAAGGGTGTGCGCGTTAGCCACGACAATGTCCATTCCTATTTGAAATCCTTTCTCGCCACCTACCTTATCCATCCCACGGACCGCGTTTCCCAAACTTTCGATCTCACTTTTGATGTTAGCGTACACGATCAATTCATCACTTGGAGCGTTGGCGCCACCTTGGTTGTATTTCCAGACAAATCGCTTTTTTCTCCTTTAGCTTTTGCGGCGGAAAATAAGGTTTCAGTATGGTTTTCTGTGCCTTCCCGCGCGGCTTTTCTTGAAAGCAGCCGCCAAGTTGTTCCTTCTCTGCTGTCCGGTTTGCGACTCAGTCTGTTTGCAGGTGAAAAATTAACCTGGAAGACCTGTGAAATCTGGAAAGTAGTCGCTCCCAATAGTCGGATAGTTAATCTTTACGGCCCAACTGAAGCCACCGTTGCTGTGACGCACTTTGAAATACCAAAAGATTTCCCCGAAGTCCGCGCCTTTCAAGGAGGCATACCAATAGGTAGGGTCTGGCTCAGTCAGATGGCTGAAGTCCGCCGTGAGGATGGAAGCCTGTGCGCGTCAGGCGAGTTGGGCGGGCTATGGCTAGCCGGCGATCAGGTTGCCCAGGGTTATCTCGACGAGCCGGATAAAACCCGGGAACGGTTTATTCAACGGGACAGCATTATTTGGTACCGGACCGGGGACATCGTTTTCATGGAATCTGATGGGATCATTCAATATCAGGGTCGTGAGGATTTTCAGGTAAAGGTTATGGGGTACCGTATTGAGCTTGGGGAAATCGAACATGCCGTGATGCGGTGTTCAGGTGCAGCCTATGCGTTGGCTGATGTCGCAGTCCTCAGGGGCAACATGGATGAAATCTACTGTGTGCTACCAGAATCCTTGGCCTCGCGGAAAAAGGAAATCGGGACAGCCTTAAAGAAGGCGCTTCCCTCGTACATGATCCCACGGCATATTTTTTTCATCGATAACATCCCATTAAATCCCAATGGAAAGATGGATCGAGGCGCGTTGAAAGCGCAAATTCTCGCCCGCGCGCAGTAAAGAATTTTTACTTCGGGTCCTTCAACAAAACCATTCCCAACCATGGCGTCAGGCACATTGAAGTACCCAACAATACCAGCATTCCCAAAACCGCAAAACTACCGATGCTGATAATACCGAGGTGAGTGGTGAATAGCATTCCCGCATAGCCTGCCGTGGTGGTCAAAGTCGAAACACCTACAAGTACACCTATGCCCCGGTACAACTCACCGATGCGTCCACGGCCGAGCCGTAAATAGCCGAGCAGCATGTATGAAGCAACATCTACCGCATAGCCCTGCAGGGTAGTGATGACTATCAAATTGAAGGGCCCCAGCTTCAAGCCAAATAATCCCATCAAGCCCAAGATCCATACCATGCCCACGGTCATTTGGATGACGCATGCAGTCAGCAGCCTCCAATCGCGAAAAATCAAAGCCAACAACATAACCAACACAGCGACCATCCAAAAAGAAATGTGCACACTATCAGACTTGACAATGCGGATGATGTCACTGAAAACAAAGCTTGAACAATAACTGGATAGCGATTTCCCTCCAGCCGAAAGATGGCCGAACCGAGACTGGAAAGCGGCCGCATCCAGAGCGTTGGATGAATTATAACGGCCATAGATAAACCCTAATTTTCCGTAGCTGCCATCGCGTTCCCGAAGCAAATTCAGAGCCCAGGGCGGAATATCCGCGGGACCAAACTTTTGTGTCTGCACTAAATCACGCAGATTCACAATCATGGCGGAATCATCGCCCGTAGCGCGATTGAATACCCGTGCAGAAATCAACTCGCGAATTTGATCGATGAGGACGAGTCTTTCCTGCTGTTTTTCGGCGGGAGGCACAAAGGTCGACAAAGTAAGAAAACTTCTTAAATAGGGATCCCGATCCACAGTTAACCTATGCAGCAAGGTATCTTGAAGCGCGACAAGTGTAGCCGAATCCTTGCCCATGACCACAACGGGCTGACTGCTGGTACGATTGCTTCCCAAAGCGATACTTACTGGCAATCCTTTATTTTCATGGCGCATTTCCCTCAGTTTATCGAAATCGTATTCGAAGGCTAGGCGGGGAATAAAAAAGGCCAGGACCACGGCTCCTAAACCTGCAAAAAGTGCGGTTCCTTTTGCAAGCAGGGGCCAATCTGGTCTCCAGTTAAACGGTAACCGGAAAAGGCGACCGGGGCGAAAGTGGAGCCAGTGTAACCAGGTGTAGGTTCCGGCGCTTTCCGAAGCAAAAATAAAAGCGGGCATGAGCAAGTATGTCCCTAATAAACTGATGACGATACCAGCTGAGGCCTGCACTCCAAATTCATAAAAACCGACGAACTTGGACGCCAACAAAGTTAACAGGCCCGCTACTGTCGTAGACGCTGCTACGAGCAAGGAGAAAAACATCTCGTCCAGCGTTCGGCTCAGGGCAGTATCCCAAGTACATCCTTCCCGCACCAGTTTCTGTGCATACCCAACGACGTAAATTGAAAAATCAATGCCCATTCCGAAAAGAATGGATACAACAAAGGCTGTGTAAAGATTCAAATGGCCGTATACGCGCATAGTGAAGGCTAAAGTTAGGGCGCAGGCAATGACGGCTTGCAGAAAAATAACGAGAACGGGACCCAATCCTCGAAAGAAAACCACAATGAGTAGAATGTTTAAACCGATTGAAATCGCCGTTGCCAAAAGTCCATTGCTAGACAAAGCATTTACTTCGGCTAATTCTTTGTACGGTCCCTCCACCCCAACTTCCAAGCGCTCACCATATTGGGCGCGAATAGGATTCAATAGGTTTTCGCTCCGGGCCACAACAGTTTTGACATAGTCAAAATCCGAACTGGGTTTGGTCAGTGACGCTTGGACCAGTGCCACTAGTCTCCCCTCGCGTGTCCGTCCCATTAAGCGAGAACGGAGCGAATCGGGAATTCCCTGTTTGGAATCGAAGTCACTAGATGTCTTACTGTCTTTCTTCAAAAACCGACTAAAAGACTCAGCGGCTTCATCAGGCAATCCAAGTTGTTGCGGCAGGTCTGCATCAAACCATTGTTGCGCACCAGGCGATCCTTGGGCCGCGGTGTCATCGTCCAACAAATCAATGGTTAAAGGGCCGCGCTGTCCAAGGGCAAGACGCACGTTTTCGATTTTATCAGCAATTTTTTGCAGCTGCTCGGTTGGAAGGTACAAGAGTGCATGCTTGCGGAAAAAGGAATTGTCTCTTTCCACTTGAGCATAAACAACGTCTGGCCATTTGCGCAATGCATCCGCCAGCCTATCCTGTAAGCGGGACAGTTCAGCAGGATCATCCAGTGAAATGGCAATGGTATAAAGATCCGAGCTCCCCAGTCGTGACTTGGCTTCCTGCATGGCAAGAATGGTTTCCGTATTCCGTGGAAGCAACGCATCGAGGTTCGCGTCAATTTTCAAATGGGACGAATAAATACCACTAAAAAGGGTCAAGGCCAGAGATAAAAATACAATGGCATACCGATATCGTTTTGAAAAACGAATATAGGATTCCACCACTCTTCGCCGATAACCGAATTCGGATGTTTGCGCCTTATCCATCATGCAATTAGACTAAATATTTTCCCGTTGTCGGCCCTAAAAAATTTTGAATCAGTATAGATAATTTGCGGTCTTTTAACCTGTTTTTAAGGGATGCGGACCCAAACTTAATGTTCTCTTTGGCCAAACATTGCCATCGCACCTAAAAAAATAGATCTCTATGGCACGATGAAACGTCATTTCCAATGGGTGGGTACACTCCTCAGTCTTTCTCTCTTTTCCGTGGCGTTGTGGTCCCTGCATCATGAACTGAAAGCCTTTCATTATCACCAGATTTCGGCACAGCTTCGCGGGTACCCGTCCCACCAAATTCTTCTCGCATTAGGACTCACCTTTCTCAGCTATTTCATCTTGACCGGGTACGACGCATTGGGTTTACGCTATGCTGGAAAGCCTCTGCCGTTTAAGGTTTCGGCTCCCGCATCCTTCATCAGTTATGTTTTCAGCAACAATCTTGGATTCAGCGCTATTACCGGTGGACTGGTGCGCTACCGCATCTATTCTTCCTTTGGTATTTACGCTTTTAGCATTGGCAAAGTAGTCGTATTCTGCGCACTCACCTTTTGGGTGGGCCTTTTTTCCTTGGGAGGCACAGTTTTTCTACTGGACCCGTTGCCCATACCCGAAGTCTTTCATGCTCCTTTCCAAACGACGTTTCCTATTGGGCTGCTTTTCTTAACCATTTCTGGAGCCTATTTAACAGCTTGTGTTTTCGTCAGAAAACCCATTCTATGGCGGGAGTGGAGCCTCGAATTGCCAACCTATCGACTTGCCCTTGGGCAGCTTCTGTTGGGAACACTGGATTGGATGGCCGCTTCAGCAGTTTTATTCGTGCTTTTACCTGCGGGCACACTGAGCTTGCCTCATTTGATGGGGATCTTTATTCTTGCGCAAGTTCTAGGAATGGTCAGTCAAGTTCCAGGAGGTTTGGGGGTATTTGAAACGGCTTCGATGCTGATGCTCAAACCATATATTCCTACTACGGAGGCACTTGGCGCACTCATGGTATTCCGCGGTCTGTATTACTTGCTACCGCTTGGGCTGGCCTCCTTGATGTTTGCGGGACAAGAAGTATACCGTCGTGGCGAGTATGTTAAGAAAGGTGTGAAGATAGTGGGTCGCTGGACTGGGCCAGCAGCGCCTTGGGCTTTCTCCTTATCGGTCTTTCTGGCTGGCGCCATCTTGTTGTTTTCCGGCGCCACACCTGGGGTTCCGGTACGACTGAGATGGTTGCATGAAATATTCCCGCTTCCCATGGTGGAGCTTTCCCACTTTTTCGGCAGCTTGGTGGGAGTGGCCCTTTTGCTCCTGGCCCGTGGCTTGCAACAGCGCCTCGATGCGGCCTGGATGTTGACTTCAGTTATGCTATTTGTTGGTGTGATTCTCTCCCTTGTTAAAGGGGGCGATTATGAGGAAGCCAGCGTGCTTGGAGGCATGCTACTGGCCCTGCTTGCATGTCGACCTTATTTCTACCGCAAGACGCCATTATCTTCTCAAACATTTTCCTGGTCTTGGATCCTGGCCATCTTGACCATTTTGGGTAGTACGTTATGGCTTGGCATCTTCTCCTACAAGCACGTTGAATATTCACAAGACTTATGGTGGCATTTCAGCTTGCATGGCAACGCCTCACGATTCCTACGCGCCTATGTTGGAGCATTGGGACTGGTGCTTTTCATTTCCATCAGAATGGTATTGAGTCCGGCTAAAAACCCACCTAGACTACCAACTGCAGAAGAAATCGAAGAAGCGCTCGCTATCATCAAAAATCAAACCAAGACGTATGCATTTTTAGCATTACTGCGTGACAAGCATCTCTTGTTCAGCTCCAATCGTAAGGCGTTCATTATGTATGGCGTGGAAGGCCGTTCTTGGATTGCCATGGGTGACCCGATCGGAGATAAGGATTCTTGGGTTGAATTGGCTTGGGAATTTAAAGAAGCCTGTGACCGAAGTGCAGCATGGCCGGTATTTTATCAAATCGGCCCTGAAAATATTCCATTATATCTTGACCTGGGCCTTTCCCTGCTCAAACTGGGCGAAGATGCCAGTGTTCCACTCACCGATTTCACGCTGGAGGGTAAAAGTCGTAAAGGCTTGCGCTATGCCTATAATCACGGTGTAAAGGACGGTTGCAGCCTGGAAATTCTTCCGCCCCACCAAGTACCGGCCATGTTACCTATTCTTAAAGCCATTTCCGATGAATGGCTGGCTTTAAAGAATACGCGCGAAAAAGGCTTTTCATTAGGCCGGTTTGATGCAGAATATTTATCCCGCACACCAGTAGCCTTGATTCGTCGGGGCCAGGAAATAGTTGCCTTCGCGAATGTATGGGAAGGATCGGGAAAGGAGGAATTGTCCATCGACCTGATGCGTCATAGAAGCTCTGCACCGGATTTGATCATGGAATTTCTCATAGTCAGCTTGATGATTAAAGGGTCCGCGGACGGCTACCGATTTTTTAATCTGGGCATGGCACCCTTAGCCGGATTCGAAAAACGCAGCCTCAATCCCACGTGGTATAAGTTGGCTGGCCTCATTTTCCGCAATGGGGAACACTTTTACAATTTCAAGGGATTGCGCTTTTTCAAGGATAAATTTCATCCCGAGTGGCAACCCCGTTACCTGGCTGCACCGGGCGGTTTTGCGCTACCCAGGATATTGACCAATCTGGCTGCCTTGATTTCCGGAGGTATAAAGGGTATTGTCTCTAAATGAGACGGCGATTCCCACTCTCTAAATTACACGCTGGCATTTTTCTGATTTGCATACACGCAGCACTGGCTGACCGGGACTCGCTTAAGCAGGATCATAAAATAGATTCGCTCGGGATCCAGGCCACCTTGGATAGTCTACCTTTGATTGAAGTTCCCGCTCTGGGGCCGGGTGATGCACGTATGGCCATTCTCTATTCTGGTGATGGAGGGTGGGCGGGTATTGACCAGGATATTGCTTTGGAATTATCCCGACTGGGTATTCCAACTGTTGGCATCAGCAGCCTCCGCTATTTCTGGAAACGGCGAACCCAAGCGGAAGCCGCGGGGGATTTGACGAAAATAATCAGAAAATACTTTGCGAAATGGGGCAAAAGCCAGATCTTGTTAATGGGCTATTCTCTAGGCGCGGATGTACTCCCTGCAATAACCTCTCACCTGCCCCGTGAACTGATTGATCAAGTAGTGCTCATTGGACTTATGGGACCGGCTAAAACCTATGATTTAGAATTTCATCTATTAGAATGGATTCGAATCAATCAAGACTTTCCTTATCCCATTCTTCCAGATCTCGAAAAACTGCGCGGAAAAAAGATATTGTGCTTTTACGGGGTTGAAGAAGCCGTAAGCCTGAGCGACGGATTAGACACAACTCTGGCCAGAAGTATTGCCCTTCCTGGCGGACACCATTTTCGAGGCAGCGTTCCTCTTATCGTGCATACCCTCATGGATTCCACAAAACCGCAATAACATTAACCGGTTTTATTAGTAATTTCCCCTGCAATGCAGCAGCCCGGAACCGAAGGGGACGAGTCCCATCACAAGCTTATCAATCGGGCTTTGAGTTTTACGTTCCTGGAAAACTTGTTCAAACCGGTTTCCCCATTGCTGGAACTGGTGTGCGCGGGACTGTTCGTAGGAGGCGCCTGGGGCCGTTACAAGTTCTACGAATCCTTCGTCTACCTCGTATTTCGTATCAGTCTGATGGGCATGGACAAAGGGGTCATCTGGTATTATTCCCAGGTCGATGAAAAGGTCTACCTCAAAACGCTTTTCCGCAGCCTAAGCTGGTGCTTTACCGCCTTCGGACTCATGGGCCTGCTTACCTTTGGCAGTTATCATGGTTGGATTCCTTTTTCCGATTGGGTGCTCGGTAAAAACTCCGGGGTCTTCCACATTTCCGGACAGGGCCTGCTTGCCTACTTGTTGGTGGTGCCACTGATGTTGGTCTCGGAACTGTGCCTGCAGGCCAATGTGAACAAGCGTAATTTGAAATACCGGATTCTGGTTCCCGGTATCACTGTGCCGCTGGTCACTTTTGGGCTAGCCATTAGTGGTAAGTACCTGGTTACTGGCGGCATTGGCCTACCCTTCTGCCTATTGGCCGGAAATGGAATGGGAGCACTTGTGGCCATCTGGGGATTCCTGCGCACCCACCGACCGGCTTGGAGTGATGTCTCGCTATTACCCGTGCCGCCATGGAAACTGATGCGTTACTCCTTTCCTCTTGCCAGCGCCAATATTTTCTCCGCTTTGGCCGTGCGCGTAGACATATTCATGCTGGCGAGTTTATCCGGCGTAAATAGCCTGGAACTTTACACCGTTGTCTGTATGATTGGAAAGTCTTTGACTTCCATCCGGCAGTCCTTTGAAAATATTTTGCTCTCCACATTCTCTTCCTGGGGCAAGACGGGGCTCACCTTGAAATTGAAACATTATTACAATTATTCCATCTGGCTGGTTATGAACGTTCAAAGCATTTTCCTGGCATTTGCAATTTTCTTCGGCGCAGAATCCTTGGGGCTGGTCTCCGCGCAGTACGCGGCTGGATACTGGGTGTTGGTTGTGACGGCCTTCCTAATTTATTTCAATACTGTGAGCGATTTCTCTACGATATTGGCATTGGGGTTGGGCCGCACCGCCATGGTTCCAACCTTGCAAGTTGTTTTCCTTTGCGCCAATGTTGGACTAAACCGACTTCTAATACCGCGTTGGGACGCCTTGGGCGCAGCCCTGGCCTTGGGCTTGGCAAATATGCTTGCCGGTTTGTTGTATCTGGCTTACCTCACCTTCTATTTTAAACGCTCTCCACTAATGCGCGAATACTGTCTTTCGATTGGCATTGGAGCTCTGATGTTTATCTTGCCTGCCACGGTAGCCCTCCATTTCCACTTGGGTCTCGTCACCAAAGCAGGACTCTATTTCTCTTGCCTGGGCTTAGGATTCCTGGTTCAGAAAACCTGGTACCGGCGCTTTAATCGCATTCTCCACGCGCTTCCAGAAGGCGCGTGATAGTTACCAAGTCTTTCCAAATTGTAATTGATGCGTCCATGCTAGGCACGGTTTCCGAATGGCATTTCAGTTAGAGCGAAGTGTTGCCTTGCGCCTTCCACCATTCAATAGCCTCTGACAAGCCTTGGGCAACTGAAATGGGCGGCAGCCAACCGACCTCGTGCGTCAACCTGTCCAGCAAGGGTAAAAGTTTCGCAGGCCCCGAATCTTGAAAGGCGCCAAATCGAATATCGGCCTTGCGGCCAATTTCATTGGCGATTTTTTCTGAGAGCATTTTTAAACTGACCGCTTCACCGGATCCAATGTTTACCGCGCCCTGAACACCGCTTTTGCAAAGATGCGCGAAGGCGTCGGCGACAGCGGATACCGGTAGAAAATCCCGTAGCTGCGTCCCCTGACTGCAATCGAGTCGATCTTGCCACAAGTGGGCTCGAATCAATGCAGGTACTATGCGCACGGGCGCTTCTCGGGGGCCAAAGAGAAGAAATATTCGACCCCATGCGAATTCAATTTCCGCTGTTTGGGCAAAGGCCGAGCCAGTTAAATAGGTGGATGCCTTGGCCGCACCATAAAGCAGGCCTGGCCTCAGCGGGTCCGTTTCAGAGTGAAAATCTCCTTCCGTCCAATCATATTCGGCACAACTGCCTGCGCCCACAAAACGTTTTCCGCCCACCGCCACAAATGATTTTAAAAGCGCTAGTGTAGCGGACAGCCATTCCAAATTAAGCGGACTTTTCCAAAACAGACCGTGCTCCGTGTACCATGCAAGGTGCAACAAATGTGTTGGACGAATGGATTGCAATAAAGCTTTCGTTTGTTCCGTCTCGAAAAGATCAACCTTATGCCAAACCACATCCTTCAACGCGACATCCACAGCCGCTTTGCTTGACGCAGCATGGACTTCAAACCCAAGCCTTTGCAAAGGTGCTAGGGCATGCCGGCCCAAGAATCCGCTCGCGCCAGTTACTAGGATTCGGTTTCCAGTTGTCATATTCTACTGCGGAGACATGGCGTTGAATGCAGGAAAAGCCAAATCGCGATCCGAAACGATAGGTTCGTTTAAGAAAGGCCATTGGATTTTGAAAGCGGGATCATCGTAACGTGCACCGCGCACGGAAGCTGGCTCATAGAGCGTGGACATTTGATAAAAAATTTCCGTATTGTCCTTTAGGGTGACAAATCCATGGGCAAACCCTTCTGGAATATAAAGCATCACGCCGTTGTCCTCATCCAGTGTTTCTCCATGCCACTTCAGAAATGTGGCAGAGTCCGGACGCACATCAACAATTACATCCCATAATGATCCACGGGTAACACGAACTAGCTTGGCTTCGGCATGAGGGGCTGCCTGCCAGTGTAGGCCACGCAATGTGCCGCGCGAACTGTTGAAGGATGCATTGCTTTGGATCCAGGAAGGATAAAGGCCAACGTTGGCAAATTCCTTGGCGCAAAAAGTACGGGAAAAGTGGCCGCGAGCATCTGCCTTCTTTTCAATTGTTATTCGAAACGCGCCGGGCAGAGACAGGGCTTCAAAAATCATAGTTATTTCCGCTTCAAAGCACTTGCACTGTAGGGATTGGCACTACAAATTGACCGCCCCATTCACGAATGAATGCCATCTGATCCATCACTTCATCCTTCAAATTCCACGGAAGGATCAATACATAATCCGGTTTGGCGACGCGGATGTGTTCCGGTTCTCGAACAGGTATGCGCGTGCCCGGCAAATACGTGCCCTGCTTGTGCGGACTGCGATCGACAGTAAAGTCTATGAAGTCGCAGCGAATCCCGCAATAATTCAACAACGTGTTGCCCTTGGCAGGTGCGCCATAACCGGCCACATTTTTTCCGGCGCGTTTTGCTTCGATTAGAAAGGATAACAAATCGCGTTTGACGGCCTTTACTTCCTCTGAAAAAGTAGCGTAACGCGCAAGATCACGCAGTCCAAAAGTGCGTTCTCGTTTTAGTAGACTAGACACCGCAGGCGTTTCAAGGTGGGCCGCACCGCGATGGCAGGCGTACACCCGCAGAGAACCTCCATGCGTGGAAAGTTCCTCCACATCAAAAATACGCAGCCCATGAGATTCAAAAATCTGCGCAACCGTTGTCAAGGATAAATAGGAAAAGTGTTCGTGATAGATGGTGTCAAACTGGCGGTTCTCAATGAGGCGCTGCAGATGAGGGAATTCAAAGGTTGAAACACCTTCCGGTTTAAGCACGATGGAAAAACCGGCGACGAAATCATTTACATCAGGCACATGCGCCAGTACGTTATTTGCCACGGTGAGATCGGCCGTTTCCCCGGCAGCAACCAGCAGGGTTGCGGTCTCTTTACCAAAGAAAAGAACCTTGGAAGGAATTCCATTTTCTTCCGCCACGCGCGCCACATTGGCCGCCGGTTCGATGCCCAACACTTTGATGCCCAGATCCTTGAACCAGCGCAAAAGATATCCGTCATTGCTGGCGACTTCCACCACTCGGCTACCAGGATGGAGCCCGAATCTACCTGTGACGTGTGCCGCATAATTCTGTGCATGCTTCAGCCAGCTATCGGAATAGGACGAGAAGTACGCATACTCACTGAAGATTTTTTGCGGACTTTCGAAGGACTCCAATTGCACCAGAAAACATTTTCCACAAACGCGTGCGTGCAGCGGATAAGTGGGCTCCATTTTTTCCAAATCCTCGGCGCGAAGATAGGAGTTTGAGAACGGAGTGGAACCGAGATCGGCAAAAGATTGGTTCAGTGGAGCAGTACAGAAACGGCAGATGGGCAATTGATTCATAAAATCCTATTTCAGATTCCCAGCGGATAAAAGTGTTTGATAATGCGTGATGTGTTCCAGTGTCAGAGAACGAAGATCCGCTCCGCTTCGCCATCCCTGATACCATTCGCATGTCCATCGCAGCATTTCTTCAAAGCGCAGCCGAGGACTCCACGACAAGACCGTATTCGCCAATCCACTGTCAAGCCGCAAAACGCCTGCTTCGTGTGGCTGAGGAACATTTTCCATTTCCCAAACAGTACCAAGGGCCTGACAAACGGCGTCAGCAACTTCACTCACCGGACGCACATCGCTTTCCAGCGGACCGAAATTAAAGGCGCGAGACAAATCACCTGCATTTCCGTAAAGCCGTTCGGCCAGCAACAAATACCCTCCCAGTGGCTCCAGAACATGCTGCCACGGGCGCACCGCTTGAGGATATCGCAGCTTTGCTTGCTTTTTTGTGGCTTGAGCGCGTACCAGGTCCGGTACCAAACGATCCATGGCAAAATCTCCTCCGCCAATCACATTTCCAGCCCGGGCCGTCGCAAGTCCTTTTTGAAATCCGGCCTCACCACTCAGAAAACTACGCCGCCACGAGGCGCATAATATTTCGCAAGCCGCTTTGCTACTCGAATATGGATCATAACCACCCAGCGCTTCCTGTTCTCTAAAGGGAAGGCCTCGTTCAACATTTTCATAAACCTTGTCAGTAGTTATGATTACAATGCTGCGCACAGAATCACAATCCTGGCATGCTTGGAGGAGTTCCAACGTGCCCATGACATTGACCCGCCACGTTTCCTTTGGATTCCGGTACGCCTCACGTACTAGTGGCTGGGCTGCTAGGTGAAAAACAATTTCGGGACGAGACTCTTTTATTGTCCTTTGAATCCGTTCGGAATCAGCGATGTCGCCGCGCCTATCCAGGCAATCCGCTGCAATGCCAGCTAGGGTGAAAAGGTTGGGCTCGGTAGATAGTTCAACGGAAGAGTAGCCGGTCACCTCAGCGCCAAGCGAGCGAAGCCACAGGGTAAGCCAAGACCCTTTAAAACCGGTATGGCCGGTGAGCAAGACGCGACGCCCACGCCAAAAAGCAGCGTTCACCAAGTTTTCCACGGAGCTTCGCCGCGGGCCCAGAGATCTTCCAATA
>JAYUHW010000159.1:0-12524 GCA_043766615.1 Fibrobacteria bacterium
AAAATGCGCGTGCCCCATTGAGGATGGCTTCCTTTGCGCGGGTCTTCATGCGCATACAATTGCGTGCCGTCAAAGAAATCCAGCCCGTGCTCGTCGGAAGGGAAATGGGCCGGTACCCAATCCAGTAAAACTCCTAAGCCTGCTTGATGGCAGCGGTCCACAAAATCTCTGAAGCCATTGGGTGTGCCAAACCGTTTAGTGGGGGAGTAGTAACCCAGCACCTGGTAGCCCCAACTTTCATCCAGTGGGTGTTCCTGAATGGGCATCAACTCTAGATGCGTATATCCCATACCTTTGGCATAGGGAATAAGCCTTTCGGCCAATTCCTGGTATTCGAGAAAACCGGATTCCCTACCGGGTGATTTCTGCCAGGATCCCAAATGCACTTCGTAAACGGAAATGGGCTGGTTGTCCCTTTGTAGGTTTGGCCTCTCCGCAGTCCAGGCTTCATCATGCCATAGATATGGGCTAGGGTCCGTGATTATTGCGGCGGTTTTTGGTCGAAGCTCCGCTTCCTTGGCGTAGGGATCCATCTTTTCCACCAAGACACCACCAAGAGTGTGAATCAGAAATTTGTATTTGGGGCCGGGAGTTAAGGCAGGAATGAATATTTCCCAAATACCGGCCGAGGAAAGTTTCCGTAGCATATGGCTGCGGCCATTCCAACCATTGAAATCCCCAATAACGGCTACACCTTTGGCATTGGGCGCCCAAACGGCAAAGTGCACTCCAGCCTGCCCCTGATGGGTTATCGGGTTGGCTCCCATTTTCTTCCAGATTTGGTAATGGGTTCCTTTCGCAAATAGATAGCCGTCATAGTCGGACAGAACCGGGAGGATGGAGTAGGGATCCTCATACTCGTATACCTGGCCAGAGTGAAAAGTGGCTCGGATACGATAGGGAAAGAATTCCAGCTTGGAGGGGAATAGGCATTCGAAGCAACCCGTTCCTGAAACCAGCCCGCATTCGGCAGTGCCTTCATCCCAAAGGATCTCCACCTTTTTGAATTGTGGATTGAAAACCCTGATGATTCCGATGGTTTGCTTGTTGTGGACTACGTGATGATAGCCAAGATTCAGAAAGGGATCGAAGCTGGCACAATTTTCAAGTAGCGATAATTCGTAAGGAGATAGCAGGCATTTTAGGGGCACAGGATCACCCTACCTCATTTTGGACGAATTTTCCAGAAAAATTCCCAACCGTGGCAGTGGGTCTTCCCTTTTCAGAGAAGACCCACCCCAGGTTGGTTAAGATGGCGGAATGGACGGGACTTGAACCCGCAACCCCTAGCGTGACAGGCTAGTACTCTAACCAATTGAGCTACCACTCCGGGCCAGCTGGTGGGCGTTGAGGGATTTGAACCCCCGACCCTCTGCGTGTAAAGCAGATGCTCTAAACCAACTGAGCTAAACGCCCTAAACCTAAACCCTACTTCGTCCCATCCTTGTCTCTGTTCATCAGTATGCCGATGGGCAGGACTAGGGCATAAGCGACCATAAGAACAAAAGGCGCAATATTTAACGCGACTTTGTTATCTGCAGGGCCTCTTCCCAAAAGGTAAAAACCAAGGATCAGCAACAAAGCCCCAGACAGGATGATGATTCGGTTTTTATTGCTAAAAAAGTCTTTCATTGACGCTTTTCCGGGTCCATTTCCTTCTAGGGAGCAGGTAAAATAGGTTAGAAACGCGACCAATTCAAGGTTAGGCTGACAATTTCACCTGAAAAGTTTTCACTAGGCGGGAAAGCCGGATTTCTCATAGGCTTTTATGATATCCCGGACCAGACGGTGCCGAACCACATCTTCCACAGTCAGCTCGATTTGGCCGATCCCTTCGATGCCGGTCAAAATCTTGCGAGCATGCGCAAAACCGGATTTCTCGTACTGGCCGAGATCAACCTGGGTCTCATCCCCGGTGAGAACCGCTTTGCTGCCCAATCCAATTCGAGTCAAAAACATTTTCATCTGAGAAATGGAGGTGTTTTGTGCTTCATCGAGAATGATAAAGCTTTTACCCAAAGTTCGTCCCCGCATATAGGCCAAAGGCGCAATTTCAATGGAGTTGCCGTCCCAGTATTCCTTCAGCCGCTCTGGTGAGAGCATGACGCTTAGGGAATCATACAGGGGGCGCATATACGGACCAATCTTATCGTTGACCATTCCGGGAAGAAACCCAAGGCTTTCGCCCGATTCAACGGCTGGGCGCACCAGAATAATGCGCTCAACCAGTTTCTTTTCCAAGGCTTGTACAGCCATGGCTACCGCCAAAAACGTCTTGCCAGTGCCTGCAGGCCCGCCTGCCAATACGATATCGTTTTTCTTGATGACATTGATGAATCTGGCTTGTCCCCGGGTTTTAGGCTGTACTGGATTTCCAAACCGGTCGATTAATATTGGCTTTTCTAAATGCGGGGTAAAATCACCTTTTTTGCCCTCTACGGTGGCGCTCCCGCCCAGCATTTCTTGAACATAGAAGTCCGTTAACTGATGACCGGTGCGCAGGGCATTGCGTAGCCTTTCCAAGCCTTCACGTGCATTGCTGACAGCCGTTTCCGTCTCGGCCTGGATGGTAATTCCAGGATTTCGGGTCAAAAGTTTGACTTGGTAGGTGCGTTCAAGATGGATGAAATTTTTCTCGCCTTCCCCGGCGAGTTCAATTTTTTCAGCGTCTGTGGCAGGAAGATTGATGGAGAACAACTATAGCACCCCGATTCCATTTATCGTGATATCCTCTAATCCTAAGCCAGGGGCTGGTTTATAAGGATGGAATGGGAAATGTAACCGAATTTGGGAAGGGGGGCAAATCCTAGTTAATCCGCTAATTTTTCTGGAAACTTAAGATTTTCCTGCAACAAAGGAATGCGGAAGGCACAGTGTGTAATTAGTTTTTGGGGTTGAGAATTAATTTTTAGGAAAAGGTAGAGGCTTAACGATATGCAAGCGGATTTGCGGTCCATGATCGATACAATAAAGGGAACCTTGGTAAATGCAGAATTGATTCACGATTCCGTGGATTTGGTTTATGTGGGTTCAGCACTGAATGAGCTTACCGATGATCTGACCAATATAATGCTCGTCACAAACTTGGTACATATCCGTTTGATGGAAGTTGCGGAGGAAGTGGATATCACCGCCATCGTTTTTTCTAACGGCCATCTGCCCAAACCCAAGGAAATTAAACGCGCCGAAGAATTGGAAATAGATTTGATTACCACTCCACTTTCTTTGGAAGAAGTGCATCGGCAACTCAAATCAGAATACGGCACGACTCTGGAAATCAAAACCAGCATCGTTCCCAGCGTCTAAATTAAACCCGAGATTTGCAGCTGCCCGTGATGGCCCGCTTACTGGTCCACGCACCGCGGTACGGATTATTCGATATTCTGAATCTGCTCTCGAATGATTTCCAATTCTTCTTTCCAGGAAACGCACAGGTGCTGCATATCCGAGAATTGACTTTTGGTTCCCAGCGTATTCACTTCGCGTAACATTTCTTGCAACAAAAAGCCCAATCGTTTGCCGGGCCCTTTATGGCTAGTTAATGTGTCCAAAAAATGATGCAAATGGGCTTCCAATCGGACGATTTCTTCCGTAACGTCTAGACGTTCCGCCATCAGTCCTATTTCAGTAATCATCCTATCCTCGGAAAGGGTAGCGCCGCCAATCAGGTCTTGTACGCGAGCGCGGAGTTTGGCTACATGTTCTTTTTGGCGTTGCGGGACCAGGCTTTTCACAGTTTCAAGGCCGGGGAAAAAGGCATTGATGCGTGTCCGCATATCCTCCGCAAGCACTTGGCCTTCCTTTTCGCGCATGGCGACTAAATCCAAACAGGCTTTTTTAAACACGGGAAGAATACGTTCAGAGATCAAGGCTAATGGCTCCGCAGTTTCTGAAGCGCTGATGATGTCAGGCAGTTTCAACAAATCGGAAATGTTAACTACAGCCGTTGGGCCCAATCTGCTCTGGGCGTCTTTAATCAGCAGGGCATAGGCACTGAACACCGATTCATTTAGCGTAACTCCCGCGCTACCTGGACCGACGCTGTCATATTGGATATGACAGGAAATGCTTCCCCGTGAGATGTGCTTACCTAAATCCTGTTTCAATTTGGATTCGAGCGCAAGAATATTCTTGGACGTGCGGACCTGGAATTCCAAAAAACGGTTGTTGACGGATTTCAGTTCTACAGTAGCCGTGTAGCCCTCTCCCACGATTTCGGCTTTGCCAAATCCGGTCATGCTTTGAACTGTCATCTAATTTTCCCACTTCCCCGTGTACTTATAAACATGTGCAGTTTTCCTGAGGCAATCTCAAAAAAGTGCAAGATCGAAATTAGCAATAATGATCGGACGGCGTTTAAGCCTACTCGGAGTTGATAAAAGTCCTGTGAAACCTCAAGGAATCAGAAATATTCTTGCCGATTCTTTTACCACCCCCTAAAATCGACTTGGCTATTAGGGATTCCTAGGTCAAGGAACAACTAAATGGAGAACTCGAAAATGCTCGAATCAAATCACTTAAAGGCAATGTTTATCAGGGCCGGAATCGATTTCAATGGATTCCGGTTTAACAAAATTACCCTGGTCATGGCGCTGTGCGCTTTGTCCATGGCTTTCTTTGGCTGTTCGGCCAAGGGTGGAAAGCCTAAGGTCGTGGTGCCCACGGATCCCAACAAACCAGAAGTCAAGGCTGTGGCTTCTGCTCTCGATTCGCTCGTCAAGGCCAATAAAGGAAAGGGTCTGGGCGTGGTCACCGGTTTTCTGACCGGTGAAAGCAAGTCCATTGCTTCTGGTTTGCTCAAGCAGGCCAGCAATGCTGCCGGTGAGCGCCGGTTGTTGACTAAAACGGAAATCCCACTTACGGGTGCAACCATCCTAGTCTTCAATTCCTTGAAACCAACTACCCTCCCGGATGCCAAACTCACTACGGACTCGACCGGTTCCTACGTGGCAGTCCTCCCAGCGGGAAAGTATTTCGGCTTTGCCGTGTATTTGGATTTGGAAACCTTTCAATTGGTAACAACCTCCATTCCAAATATGAATCCCATGGCGGACACGGCCCTTAAAATGGATACGGCCATTGCCATTGAAGACGTGACTGCGCCTTCGGTATCCGGAGTGTATGATGCGACTACGGCCAATGCCGATGGCATCTTCCTGGTTGGCTCTGTTGCCGATAAAGGTGCCAAACTCAACATTACCTTCTCAGAGCCCATGAGCCGAGACACTACCAGCTCCAAACGTGTCATCATAGGTAAAATCGATACCAGCAATACATCGACTTCCATGGTCTTGGCCGACGCCGTCAAAGGAGTTGGCATGAGCTGGAGTGGTGATAGCAAAGAATTGACCTTGACTCTCCCAACCTTGGAAACCGGCGTTCAATACGGATTGATAATACCGGTCAATATGAAAGACTTGGCTAAAAATCCTTTGGATAAGGAATACAAAGCAACCTTTGTTACCGTAGCCGGTGCATCGTTAGCGGCAGTACCTTTTGCGGTAACATCCACGTTTCCAGAAAAATCCGGTAGCATCAAGCCCATCCAGAATCCTGGTGTGAGTTTCAGCCGGCCTGTGGAAGCTTTTTCCATTTTGAAAAATGCGAAAATTGAACCAGCCGTAACCGGTTATTTTGAAGTATCAGGCGCCAGAGCAGTATTCATCCATAAACTTCCCCTGACGGTCGGCAAAACGTATACCATTACCTTGCCGGTTACGGTCATGGATTTGGCCGGTTCAGCTTTAGCCAAGGAAGAAGCTTTTTCGTTTACGGTCAAGGATTTTGAAGGCGCAGCATCGGCAGATACTGGAAGGGCCAAGCAGGTGGCACTGGCAGTGGAAGGCGCATTTGATGCCTACCTAGCCGGTGACGTGGGCCGCTTTGGCGCCGCGTTCCATGCCAATTTCCGTATGTACTCGGATGACGGAACCATGAAATCCAAAACTGAATTTCTGGATATGATACGCAAGGACGTGGGTGAAAGCCAAGCCATGTCCGCCGGCTTCCCGGGCCCAGTTTTCGACAATGCAACGGAAGCCTGTAAAGATGGCGCCAATATCAATCGTTGGAAGGTGGGTGCAGAGGGCGGTGTTGCTGCCGACCAGATTTGGGTGGATGCTTTTGTTTCCCCAGGCCAAACACCCCGGGCTTATACACTTGATAAAGTTGATATCAAAGCCACAGATTTGACCTGGGATCCTACCGGACCTCGATTCACCTACAAAGGCAAGAAATATGGGTTTGGACCTGACATGACCAAGTTCTTTGGTCCAGTCAACATGGACGCCGCGCGTGGTGATATGCGCTTCATGGGTGACATGTTGCGCCAAACTTCCACTGTAGTTCTTGAAGCCGTTAAGCTTGACAATAAATCCGAATTCCACGTTGACCCGGGTGTAAGCATTGTCAAAGACACAGCTAAACTGGCTGTCAAAATGATTGATTATCGGAAATTCAACCGCCTCAATTTTGGTGACATGCATCAGGCTTGTTCGGGTTCATTGATCGATACCAGTTTCCAAATCTTGAAGTTCACCTTGGTTTTTGACGGAGCAAAATGGCTGGTCACTTCCATTATTTCGCCCTCCAAACAAACCAATCGTGCGGATTATGACAAGGCTGTGGACACAAAGGATTTCGGAATCGTTCAAGCCCAGCCCATCAACTTGCTTGCGCCTCTCAAAGACAATGCCATGGATGCTGTTGGAAAAATCACCTTTAAATTCAACGGTGTTAAACACGACAGTGTGGGTGGCTACGTTGTTGGTTTGGCTGAAGACCCCAAGTTCTGCTTTGGCCGTCCTCCGTATGGCGCATTGATCTTTGTCAAGGCATCCAATAAAACCGGTCTGCCAGAGAGCTTTGTGCTCAATTCTGCAGGTGGTGTGGAGGGTACCAATGCCTCCATGATTCTACGTCGCGCCCAGGACCTCAAACTGCCAGGTTGGGAACGTACCATGTACGAGAATGCCATTACCAAGGTGGTGGATGTGGCCACTGGTTTTGGTGGCGTCTATAATTGGAAGGTCATCGCCATCAAGGATACTAGCGCCGTTCAATTCTTAGCCAATGGTTTTAATCCCAGTCGCTTCTATGGCGAGTCGGACTTCGGCACTGTACGAGGTTACTTTGCCTGTAAGACCTTCCCACAAGGTGATGTAGCCTTTAACCAATTACAAAACAATCAGCAGCAATTCGTAAACGCTCAGCCGCCTATGAATACGGGTAGCAGCTTTGGCGATATGGATCAGGACGGTGTTCCCGATCAGATGGAAATCAAATACAAAACTCTCCCAAATGACAGAAATTCCGTTCCTGACTTCCGCGTGGACACGGATGGCGACGCTTTGGCCGATTTCCTGGAAGCCATGTTGGATCCTAAAGGCACGGATAGCCTGATCTTCAAGAAGGCCGATGCAGTTGGTGTAAAGGCAGAAATCACTAAGCTGGTTGGGCTGGGAATCATTTGGGTGGATTCTGATTCCGATGGATTTCCCGATGATATCGAAATGATGTCAGGATTCAATCCGATGGATGCCAAGAGCAATCCCGGTACCAGAGCCCGCGCTAGCGCCCCGGTGGGAGTGTTTGCCGGTAAGTTCCAAATGGGAGCAAACCTGAATAGTATTTCCTTCAAGTTGTACACGGATACACTCAAACTCATGTGGGTGACCTATTCCGCAGTTATTGGCAAAGATACACTCGCCGACACCGTCCGAACGCTCTTTGATGATATGTCCGGGGAAGTACGCGTGCCTATCACCCTATCCAAAACTGGTCCCGATGCCGGCCGCGCGTTGCTATTGCGTGGTCACTTTGACCCCAATCAATCCCTCATGATGGGACCCGTGGATATGATTGCTGCAGTTGCCAAAACTTCCACCAATTTTGGTAGTGGGCCGTATGTCGGACAATTTGCGGCCAGCGGTCGTGGTGAAGATGTGACCCGGTTCCTTCCCGGATCTGGCGGTGGACCTGTAACCGGAGGGATTGTCAATCCTATCAACAATCCTCAACCAATGACGATCAGTTATCGTCTGCCCCCTCCTGGAGTCAAAGAAGGTTCTTTAATCACCTTTACGAAAGGCTCCGTGACCTTGGTAGATGATTTCGGCGATACCTTGGCTGTAGTTGATAATCTCATGTTCCGCAGCCAACCGGACGGCAGCTTTGAATTCCAAGGTGAAAAACGAGTTACCGTGGGTACCAGCTTCAAGCGATCGGAAGTTGGCGGTAAGATTCTCTATGACGGGAAAGACAGCTGGATCGTAGACGGCCACTTCTTCCAGGAATCCGATTCCGCTGGCATCCATAAGAGCTATCCGGGACAAATCAATGCCAAGGCCCTAAAGCCTGAGATGACGCCAAGCCCTGATGGAATCATGGGTGTCATGAAGGGATGGATTGCACAGGACAAGACCGGAGCTGGTTTCGTCATGCAACCCGGTACCAATCCAACACCTTGCGATCCCTTGAAAGGACCTTGCAATCCTACACCAGTTTGCGATCCTGCCAAGGGGCCCTGTGGACCCGCACCAGTTTGCGATCCGGCTAAAGGATGCGTTACGAATCCAAACCCCAACCCAGGCACTTCTTTCTCTAAACCTTTCATGGGAGGAACAACTTCCTTTAAGGTTTACCTGGAAAAGGCAATGGTCAAGGCGGACGATTACTTCTATGTCTCGCTTGCCGGTCGCATCTATAGGGTGAAGTACGACTCACTTAATGTTCAAAACGCCAAAATGGGATTGTGTGGACAAGTGGTTTTGACGCCGGAAGCATTGGCCCTAAAAGATGCATCCGATTCCAGCAAAGGCATTCATCAATCGGACTCGATGTCTTTGCCTGCGGTTAAGGGTACCATTTTCGTACTCATGGAAGATCAGTTTGCTCCTGGCATGCCTCAGCGCATCGACAAAGCACGTGATTCCTACGGCGAAATTCGCTATAGTGTTTTCGTGGTGGAGATGCGCCTGATGAGTGCGGAGTATTTCACCTCCATGTCCTGCCCAACCAATATTGGACCGCTTCCCGTTTGTGATCCGACTAAAGGCCCATGCGGACCGGCTCCGGTATGTGACCCAACCAAGACGACTTGCCCTGCCCCTGTGTGCGACCCGACTAAGGGCCCTTGCGGTCCTGCACCCGTGTGCGATCCGTTGGTGCAATCCTGCCCAGCACCCGTTTGTGACCCCACTAAAGGTCCTTGTGGTCCGGCCCCAGTGTGTGACCCAACCAAGGGTCCCTGTGGCCCTGCGCCAGTCTGTGACCCGACCAAGGCAGTTTGTGGTCCTGTCCCTCCGGACAGCACCAAGCCTCAGCCTTATAAAGGTCCTATCGATAAAATTGCCCCCGCTTTGGCTTTCAAAGCCAATATGGTTAAGGTCATGACTCCGGGTGGTTTGGTGGACGCCAAAGTAGATGCATCGACTGTCATGTCCGATGGGATTATTTCAACTGTCAGGGATGCCGCTGTTCCAACCAAGACGTATGTTTTCTTGGGCGATAAGATGGATCCCACCTTACCGATGCTAACGCCCAATAATGATATCGTTGTAATTGAAAAGGGGCCTGTCGCAGGTTTGTAAGCGAATTTTATTCGCATTTTCTGCCCTGGGTTGTCACAGCCCAGGGCTTTTTTTTCGCCAGAATTTTTATGGCGGAGCCTATATCATGCCCGCGCCTATAAAATCACAACCCCTCGTCCTATTCTGGCTTCAGTCTCGTAAGAAATGATATTCTGGAATTGCTGGAGGATTTAAATGGGTCAAAGTATTTTTAGGCTTAAGGATCATGATCTGGAAGCCAGGCTGGGCCGTTTGGCACCTGCTCAGGTCCAGGCTCTGGAATCCGCACTGTCCAAATTCTCCGGTTCCGTCACGACCGCGAATAGAGTGACGGATGACAAAAGCAATCTCCCATTATTTTTACTTCCCTTAGCTGAATTTGGTCTCTCGGCCGCACAGATGATCAAATTGGTGGAACAGGTACCAGGAGAGTTCCCTTTTGATCATCGGTCCATATATTTTGACTTCCGATTGAACATGTGGATCAAACATATCGAACCGCCTACAGTGATGGAATGTCTGGAAGAGTATTTGGAAAATTCAGAATCGGAATCGCAAGCCTTGGCTTATCTCAACCAGCAATGGCAGGCATTTCTCGACCATCATTCATGACAATCTGGTTTTGGTTATGTGGTTAGAAAGGCAGGGACAATTGACCGGCGAATGCGCCTGAGGGTGTCACGCTAAGGGCAAAATGCTGCGGGGCATCAAAGTCCGACAGCGCTGCATCCACCATTCCGTCCAAAATGGCATACACATAAAATAAAGACATTCCCCAGAAATATTGATTGCGACGCTTCCGGTATAGGGTTCTGTCTTTTTCCAATTCCGTCACCCGCATGGATTGTCCCGCTCCGCTTTCGAGACGCGCGGTACTCAATCGATGGTTTAAAAGTGAAACCATTTCTTGTCGCGAATAGGCTGAAACCGCACTGGCACCTAGCGTCATCCACAACAATCCAAATTTACCATAGCGCCGATTGTACAATTGCCCGCCGCCGGGAAACAGCATACCCCGAAAGAGTGCGGAAGAAATGGATCGGGTTTTATTATCCCGATGTTTGCTCAAGTAGGTGATTTCAACGGCATCGAGCATACCATATACATGCAATCCTGCCGCCCAGGCGAATTGGGAGCGGGTTAAATCTTGTTGCTGTGATGCCAATTGGCTGCGCTGCCGAGCGAACGCCACTTTATCCAATCGCCGCTTTTCCAGTGGAGCCACACTATCGGTGGGTAGGCGGCCTTCCATCCCAAAAAGCACATCGGCTGAGTCCAAGGCAGTGCGGGCTTGGTCCCGCCAGGCCGGGATGTCTACTAGATTCGAATAAGCGGCGAGACCTACCAACATTGTTTCCAGGCCGATAAGAAAGCCGCCCCGTACGGGATGTTGGCCATATATCTGTCCACCGCCAGGCAATAAAGCTGAAAGAGTCAAGGCCTTGGTATAGGACAGTTGCCGGGTCCCGACGCTCCAATCATAAAGGGGAAGGCTGTCGATTTCTGGGATTCCGCTATGGCCTTGACTGTAAGAGCACACTGGGCAAAGCAGAAGCGCAATCCAGGCGAATAGGGTAAAGTGAAAGGTTTTTGCCATGGATGGATACCGTACGTAAAAGTAACAAGAAGTGCTCGCAACAGGATCTGAACCGTTTTCTAAAGGTGACAATTACTGTCCTCATGCAGGTGGTATATTTCAAATATGAGAATCGGCATAGTGAATATCGGTGATGAGCTGCTTTCCGGAAAAATCCTGAATACCAATCAGTTGGAGCTTTCTCGCTTGCTTACTCCTTTGGGACATGAGGTCGTGTTCGCAATTGTAGTTGGTGACAATGTCAAAAACTTAACCGGGACATTGGAATGGATTGCCGCAGGTATTCAGGACCATTCAGAGGAGGCGCGTGTTGAGGTTTTGGTGTTGACCGGAGGATTAGGACCCACACGGGATGATTTGACGCGAGAGGCCGTGGCAGCATTTTTAAATAAGAAAGTTATTGAGAACCCGGAGGCGCTCGATTGGCTGGGTGCGTTTCTCGGGAAAACAATCGATGAAATTCCGCTTGGACAAAGAATCCAAGCGACTATTCCTGAGTCCACGATAGCGCTGCGCAATCCCACGGGCACTGCCTGTGGTTTTAAAACCATCTATCGCGGAATGACCCTCTTTGCGTTTCCAGGAGTTCCGTCCGAGCTCAAGGCTATGGCCACTATGCACCTGTTGCCAACTATTCCGTCTAAGCGGCAGTTGCTGGAGCGTTCGCTCTGGGTGTTCGGGTGGTCGGAAGGCAGTCAACGGCAAGCCTTTGGATCCGTAAATATCCATCCTCCATTTCAGTTTTCGAGTCTCCCCAATAAGAAAGGGGTTCAACTTTCCCTAAGCTGTTTGAGTACAACGGAGGAGCGGGAGCAGCGACAGGCTGAACTGGATGACATGTGGAAGAGGCTGGTTGCGGCAATACCTAAGGAGGCTGTTGTGGATTTACACGGTGCGGATCTTGTCGAGACCGTTCAAAAGCAGCTCCTCACAGAGCGGGCCCAGGTCGCTGTAGCAGAATCCTGTACAGGTGGCGGATTAGCCGCATTGCTGACGGACCTTCCCGGAAGTTCCGCGATATTCCAAAAGGGCTTCCTGACCTATTCCAATGCCGCCAAATGCGAAATGCTGGGTGTCGATCCGGAAATACTGAATACCCATGGCGCGGTTTCTGAGCCATGCGCTTTGGCAATGGTGAAGGGCTGCCTAATCCGTTCTGGTGCAGAATATGCTTGTGCTATTACTGGCATTGCCGGCCCGGATGGTGGGTCAAATGAAAAGCCTGTGGGCACAGTTTGGATTGCAATCGCCTCTCAAAAGGGAGTTATTGCGCACAGGTTCCAATTTCGGGGTGATCGTCGAACAGTGCGATCGCGGTCATGTTATTCCGCTCTCAACCTACTTAGGTTGCATATCTC
>JAYUHW010000160.1:0-4163 GCA_043766615.1 Fibrobacteria bacterium
AGGTATACAGCATGGCCCTGGACCCGGTGCATAAGTGGGTAGCGTGGGGAGACGTTGGATTCGGCTGGAAAAAAAACTAGCCGTGTACCGTGCTGTTGATACCAAAATTTGGAATGATGCTGTCCTCAAATTCGATCCATTCTCTCCAGCGGTTTTCCACTCCCATGGTGGATTCGAATTTTCTGGCATGACCAAGGAAAACGGTGAAATGGTTGGCTTCGGAAATCATTAATTCCCGATAAAATTTCACCAGTTCCGGATCTTTCAAATGTTCCGACAAAACCCGGAATCGTTCGCAGCTTCTGGCTTCGATCATTGCGGCAAACAGCAAGCGATCTACCAGGGCCGATAAGCGACTTCCGTCCTTTTTCATAAATTTAAGGAGAGCGTTCACATATTCATCTTTCCGTTCACGACCGAGTTTTACACCTCTCGCATTAAGCATGTCATGCACCAATTGGAAATGGGACATCTCTTCTTGAGCAATGACGGAAAGCTCCGCCACCAATTCGGTGCGTTCGGGATTTTGGGTAATAATGCTGATGGCATTGGTCGCCGCTTTTAATTCGCACCAAGCATGATCGACGAGAACTTCCACAATGCTGCCTTCCACCAAGACAGCCCAACTCGGATCGGTTCTGAGTTTTAATCCCAACATACTGTCACGCCAAAAACTCGCGCACTTCCGGATCCAACCACAAATCCCTTTCGCGTAAGGGTTTCCGCAATGTAATTCCTTCCAACGTGGTGCAGCGGCTTAAAGCCACATAGGATTGGCCGTGCGCAAAAGCACCTGAACCCAGGTCAATGATCACCCGATCAAACGTCTTTCCTTGGCTTTTGTGTATAGTCATGGCCCAGGCAAGCTTTAGTGGAAATTGTTTAAACCATCCCACTGTTTTAGGTGTCGGCCGACCGGTTACCGGGTCAAGACCATAGCGCACGCTTTCCCAACTCACCTTTTCTACACGAACCGAGCCCAAAGCACCAGGTACAGATAAACGGCCGGGGATATCCACCCAAATCGATTCGGATTCCATCGCCACCACCACTCCGAGTGTTCCATTGACCCAATGGCCTTGGGCATGGTTTTTCAAGAACATCACTTGTGCGCCCGCTTTAAGACTTAGCTGCGCATCGGTAGGAAAAGCGCGGTTGTCAAACTCGCCTTCCACCTGGGCCTGATAAATTGCCAGAGGCGACGTCAAGGTGGCCAACCGTTGTGCGTTTACGCGATCGGCAGTGAGATTGGTGGCAGTTAAGGTGATACAAGGATCCGCTCTATCCGGCTGGAAGGCGCTATCCAGACGGACGTTTAGGGCTTCGAGATCTTCGGCTTCCGCTTCACCACCGCGTACCGCATTGAGAAGCGACAGGAAGCTTTTCTCCTTCTGCCGATAAACCTTTTTCAATTCTACCCTGTCGAAGGGTAACTGGGAGAATACCTGGGCTTTGAAAAACCAAGGGCTTTCGTACAAGGAGTGAAAGGCTTCAACTTCATGCGGGGAAACAACCGGGGGAAGCTGATGCAAATCTCCGAAGAAAACCATTTGGACGCCCCCAAAAGGCAGGCCTGGTTCTGGTCCATGGCTGCGTAGAAAAATATCCATGGCATCGATAATATCCGCCCGCACCATGGACACTTCATCAATTATAAGCGTGCTTAATTTCCGATACATGGCGCCGCCGCCTTGTTTTGCCACCGCTTCTGGAAACAACACCTGGGGTGGAAAGCGAAAAAAGGAATGGATGGTTTGTCCGCCCACATGCACGGCAGCCACGCCAGTCGGCGCTAAAACAACGGCCTTGGAAAGGACTCGTTGTTTTAAATGTTGCAGCAACGTGGATTTACCCGTACCAGCTTTGCCGGTTACAAATACACAGCGCCGGCCTTCCTGAATGCACGCCTGCACGTCTTGGAAACCACTATTCCATTCCAGCGCTTCTTGAATAGAATCCAATGTATTTGGAAAATTATTATCCCGCAAGGGCATGAGGCGCCGGAGAGGACGCCGGAACAGCCTTGACCTTTCGGCGTAAGCGCCCAGTATTACCCGACTCACTTTCGATTTTGGAACGGCCTTCGCCCATTTCTTGAATCAGATCCAAGTCGAGCAACGGTTCAGGGGATACGATATGACCCCAGGTCTCATTGACAAAGCGGCGGATTTCCAAGGTCAACGCATCGGTTGCCTGCATATTGATTTCATTGGCATGCAACAGGCTTTTTGCCTTCACATAATAATACAGATAATCGCCCGTGGATTGTCGTTCCAGAAAAATGCTTTCCGCGACAATGCCTTCGCGGCGCATCGCATCCAGACTTTTTTCCTCACGCAGCCTTAAAGAGCGAACAAATTCCACCACCTGTTCCGTTTTTCCCGGACGAATCTTTATTTTTAACAGTTGGGTTTCAAACATCTGATGATCCATGCAATCTTAATTTTAATCTGGTTTTGAAGAATTCATTTTGCCGAGCATCGGCAAAAGCCTAAACGCAAATATAAATGAAGGACGACGGGTTGTGAACCCCGCATCCCTAGGCCGATTATAACATTAGATCTTGGCCTTGCGCTTCCTTAAAATCCAAGTGGTCATGCACCTGAGATTTTGGACATTCACGGACCTTAAGGGCTCCACCATCTCGCCACCCAGCCTTTGCGTGGCCAACAGCAATTTCGCCTCAGTGGCCAGGAACCATTCCCCACCCGTTGGCATCCGATATTTCCCATTTTCCAGCCGCTGCAACCGGTCTTCTATCCCTATGGAAGACGCCATGCGAATGAATAGTATTCCACCCGGCTCAGTCACCCGCCACAGCCCGTCCAGCATGGCTTGGAAGTGCATCTCGTCCTCGGCGAAATGCAAGACGGCATTGCAAATCACCAAGCCAAAGTGCCCATCCGGGTAGGTCAAAGTCTCAATTTTCTCAACCCGGAATTTCTCCGCCCGGACTGGGTCCGCCCGGACTGGGTCCGCCCGGAACTTGTCCGCCAGGGCTGGGTCCGTCTGGACTTCGGATGGAGGTGAAGGTAAAAGTTCTGCGGCCATCTCCCTGACATGGTTGAGCGCATCCTCATCCTCGTCGGCGGCGTGTACGTCAAACCCGGCCCGGAAAAAATAGGTGAGATTGCGCCCTGTCCCGGACCCGGCGTCCAAAATACGCATCGGTGGGGCTAGGCGGCCCTTTAACAGCTGATCAAACAGGTATAGATCGATACCGCCAAACCAAGCGCGTAAGTCCAGACTTTGCGAATGCATCTTTATGTCGTCTCCCGAGTAGATAGAACCTCTGCAACTTGCCCATTAGTGGCTAGGTATACGACCCTTTTCCAATTTCACTTTCTTCCGCAACATTCCGCCATGTTTTCTTGAAAAAAAGCGTCCACCTAGGTATTCCAGCACTGAAGTAGCTTTCAGGTAAATCGCTCCATTGTCAGTAAATTTTATTGCGTCTCCCAATAGGTTAATTAAAATCTGTCGAAGTCGTTGGGAATCTCCAGTGACCCGTTTTCTGAATTCTATCTTAGAAAAATCCAGGATATCATTAAGGATTGAGAGCCAACCTTCGGTTAACATTTGTAAAGTTTGCAAATATTTTTACTGCAAAGAATTCTCCACGTGAACGCGTTGCCGCTTCAGTCTCTTGGTTTTCTGGAACGTGGAGTCTACGGTTGCATCTAGAGTCGGAACCCACATTCTGGGACTGTAGCGTGATGAGTTGGACCCATTATAAATCCGGCCATTGCCACTGTGGAAATTAAAACGTTGAATAAGTTTGACTAAGCCATTTTTTTGAAAGCCTTTTTGAGTGCGGAGCTTAGACTTGATTTGTCATGTACCCAAGCAGCTAAGGCCTCCCCTAATGATGACAACTTAACGGGTTTGGTCAAATAGGCATCCATTCCGGCTGCCAGACAACGAATCCTATCCTCTTCCATAGCATGTGCGGTAAGTGCAACTATAGGAATCCGCAATCCGGTTTTCGAAGCACTCTCCTTGGCTCGAATGGTTTGGGAAGCCACATAACCATCCATCCCCGGCATCTGGCAATCCATAAAAATCAAATCAAAATCACCTTTTTCCCAAAGTTCCACCGCCTCAATTCCGTTGTGAGCAACCTCAATGGAAACATTAAGTTTTTCCAACATTTTAACTACAAC
>JAYUHW010000161.1:0-2151 GCA_043766615.1 Fibrobacteria bacterium
TTACCGCTGCGATCAATTCTATGGCCCGAACCCGTCCGTCTTTATCACTGTCAATCAGGGAAAGAGTGCGGGCACTTATTTCCAAGCCACTGGTTGGACAAGCGAGCGCGACCCAAAGCTTTTGATCAAGCGAATCTAAATTCATTAAATCTGCACCGGATTCCAGTTTGACTTGAAAGGAGCCCCCGGCCCGGAAGAATGTCCATGGATGATTAGCTTGCATACTCGTTACTCCTCAACCTTGATTTACCCGCCCCACCGGTGGCAAATTTTTTGCATAATTCACAGCGACCCAGATCATGTCCACGCGCCGGGCAATATTCCCGCCCATAATAGATCAGTTGTAGATGCAATTTCGACCAAATGGAAACAGGAAAAATTTTCTTCAAATCCTTTTCGGTTTCTTCAACAGTTTTACCCTTCGACAAACCCCAACGCCCAGCTAGCCGATGAATATGTGTGTCCACGGCAAATGCCTGTTGCCCAAATGCTTGTGATAGGACTACGGAGGCTGTTTTATGCCCCACTCCTGGAAGAGACTCCAACTCAGCCATAGTGGAGGGAAGTTCACCGTCATATTTTTCGAGTAGTAGTCGGGAAAGATTCCAAATATTTCGACTTTTGGTTTTCGAAAGTCCAATGGTTTTGATAAAAGTCTGGATTTTCTCAGGAGTCAATTTGAACATAGCCAACGGTGTATCTGCCAATTTAAAAAGTCCAGGAGTTGCGAGATTAACAGATTTATCCGTCGCCTGTGCCGAAAGCAAAACAGCAATGCATAAGGTAAATGGACTGGTATGTAAAAGCGGAATGGCGGGACTGGGATACAAGTGTTCCAGATGCTTTTGAATCAACACGGCCTTTTCTTTCCTAGTCATGGTACCCTTGTCCTTGGGCGGTAAAATAGCAATACTTGTGCAAGGAACCGGATTCCATCAGGAGACGCCATGCTGCCAAAAGGTCCAATAACGATAATTACCGGAGCGGCTGGCTTTATCGGCAGCGCGCTAGCTTGGAGGCTTAACCAAAGAGGAAACGAGCGGCTAATCCTTGTAGATGAATTGGGGGGAGATGCAAAATGGAAAAACCTGACTCCCCTATCCTATCAGGACTATGCGGAAAAGGCTGATTTCTTGCACGACGTTCAAGCAGGAAAGCTAGATAGCTGGGACATTGAAGCCGTGTTCCATATGGGCGCCTGTTCCTCCACAACCGAGATGGATATGTCATTCCTTGCTAAGAATAATTTCGAATACACAAAAATCCTGGCTTCCTGGTGCCTGGAACGTGCGAAGCCCATCCGCTTTATCTATGCTTCCTCGGCAGCGACCTATGGCGATGGCACGCTGGGCTATCGGGATGACCATGTTTTATTGTCCTCCTTACGTCCCCTGAACCCCTATGGCCTTTCCAAACACATGTTCGATATCTGGGCGCAAAAGCAGGGCTATCTGGATCGAGTGGTTGGGCTAAAGTTTTTTAATGTCTATGGACCCAATGAATACCATAAAGCCGATATGCGCAGCATGGCGGTCAAGGCTTTTGAGCAAATCCGGGATACGGGCCGCGTGCGCTTGTTTAAATCCCACCGCACCGATTATCAAGATGGCCAGCAGCTGCGCGATTTCATCTATATCAAGGATGCCGTGGACATGGCTCTGCATTTTCTAGACCCTAAAACTCCTGGTGGCATTTATAATCTGGGTACTGGTCACGCGAGGTCCTGGTTGGATATGGCCGGCGCCCTATATCAAAGCCTTGGCAAAGAGCCTAAGATTGATTTTGTTCCCATGCCTGAAAATATTCGCGATAAATATCAATACTATACCCGTGCAGAAATCGCCAAATTGCATGCGGCCGGTTATTCTGCGCCGATTCGAACCTTGGAGGAAGGGATCGCGGACTTTGTTCCCTACCTAGAAAAAGGCAATTTAAACCTGGGTTGGACTTAGGGTTTAGCGATTGAGGCTGATGGCTGACGGCTTATGGCTTCAGCGACATTTTGCGCAAAGGCCCGTAAATTCCATTTGATGCGCTGTAATCCGATACCCGGACGCATTTTCCACTTTTCCCATGTAGGCCAACGGCACACACATGTCCAAGTGAGACACCTTGCCGCAATCTTGGCAAACAATATGGTGATGATGACCA
>JAYUHW010000162.1:0-12636 GCA_043766615.1 Fibrobacteria bacterium
AGGACTAGGGTGCGGAAGTAACTGGCTTGTTGCGCAGAAAACTCAAGAATTTCGATTAAGGAACGATTTTTGAAGGGGTCAAGGGCCTCTGGCCGCGCAAAACGTCGCCGAAATAACTACGACTATTCGGGAGGCCCAGTCTCCTGCAAATATGCGCTTGAGTGAACGCTTTTTCGTGTTTCTCCCGTTCCTTCAAATACTCAGAAAGGAATAACCTATAATCCGTGAAATTGAAAACTTCGGGATAGGCTTTGACCATGTCCTGATTATAATTCCAAATTCAGCCCTACACAATAAGACAGCAGTGCATTTGATTGAGGACATTTCCAGGGAATCGGTGTGCAATTAACCAAGGTTCAAAGCCTGATTTGAAGAACGCTAACCGCTTAAAGATTGGCAGAGGTAAATCGCAGCAATTTTCCAACCTATAAGTTTCCCCTCTTTTCACTCCATCCATTCCTGGCGTAACTGACAACATTCCAAATTCACTTCTTACTTAACCTTTATAGGAGAAACCTCAACTTTCGACGGGCCGGTAGGTAATCCCATGTCAACTAGAATTGTCGAAATCGATCGTGCCTTCTTGATCAAAGCGAAGAGTCGAATCGTGCCACCACATTTTTCTATTAAATTCAGATGACTGTCCGGATTCAAGAATGTAATGCGTAGGTACATCCTTGCAGGTTCCCCACGACCATTTCGCCTGGCCGTATACCACGGGTTTTACATTAAGTGCAAGTCCATCAGGACAAGAGGTTTCGGATTGTGGCCTTAAGGCTGGATCGTTCACACAGCCTGCCAGAAGCAACGCAGACAGCGGCAGCAAAGGGATAAATCGATTCTAGCGGAATGACATTGGATCCTTTCTGAGCCTAAAATCTATTTGAGCACTGGGCTAATGAGTTGAATTTGATAATTTAGATTTTCAGAAATCTTTACTTTAGCTGATTCATAAGTGAGTGGAATATTTGGTTGTCTTATATCGGGGTTCCATCCAATTTTGCCATGAAATCTGACCGATGATTGGAGAAACTCCACTCCAAAATTAACCCAATCCGTGGTTACCGTTTTTATCCAAGTTGAATCAGTCAGCGGTTGGTTCCATTGCAGAGAAAAGTATCCATTCTCAACAAAAAAGGAGTCTATGGCCGTATGATTACTCCACCAGCTTAAATCATCAAAGGAACAACGCGTTTCAGGTTTAAGTATAGGATCACCATCAAACAGCCAGCAATATGCCATGCTTCTTTTAACCGGAATCCAAACAAGTTCGCTTATTTTTCCCTTGAATCCATAAATTTGGGACCCGGTATGTGAAATATATACCGTGTCACGACTACCAAGGTAAAGGGTATCTATTACTTGCACAATGGTGTCTTTCTGAAAAACGAACAAGGTATCTTTTCGGATCAGAAAAAGTGTGTCCCTAAAACTTTTTAGAATTGTGTCCCGAGTAATGACAATAACCGTGTCCCTCTGCCCCCAACTGTTACTTTTGGTAACACTCTCCTCGCAAGCAATCATGGCTATTAAGGCCATAATGGCTACTAATAACGACTTCCACATATTTTGTCCTTTCTATAATTTTCTGGACCCGCTTTGATGAGTTGGATTTTTGAGTTGAGCCCATCCGCTTCGGCGTTCGTGTTTCGATGCTAAAAGTAGTTACTGATATTAGAGTAGTGCCGCTCATTGGTCCTGGCAACTTACTTTCTGTCGATTTTCTGTTCGAATTTTCCCGTGTTCCGGGCAGTTATGAACGGCAATGCTCACAATTTCGAGCCGAGTTCTGCCGTAGATTTGGCCATTCAACTGATGTTGGACCCAATTCGACTCGAAATGTGGACGGGTCCTACGAATGGATACTCATGGGCTACCAACACGGTATTGCTCAGAAATTCCACACTTGGAGCCAGCCCGCCGACCGGGTGAATTTCAAATCCCAGGTCCCTGTTCAGGCTTTCAAGGGAAGCCTAGTTAACGGCTTGCGGAACAGCAGGATTTGGCCTCCGTGTCCGCCATGATTGGTGAAGAGTGAATGGAATTCCATGCATCCAGACTTCTGCAGTTCCCACTGGATGTAGTTCATGTCATATGCGTTCATTTGCATGAAAGGAGCCGTGAGAGGTAGGCCTTTGATCAGCTTGAACAGGACATTTATCAACTGGACTTTCTTCCGCAAAACGACCAGAATGGCCGAAAACCGGGATGAGCCGTCATGATAGGTCATGTGGATAGCTCCACAGCCTCCCGGAGCCAGCCTTTCCACCAAGGTTTTGAAAATGGCCCTTCCCTTGAAAGTTGGGATATGCTGCAGCACGATAAAGGTATTGATGAAATCGAATGTACGGCCGGGAACCAAGGATTCCAGGCAGGGGTGGAAATCCGCGTTTCGGACCTTTCTTTCTTCGCAGTTTTTTTCTGCCTCCTTGAGCATGGACGCGGACACATCTATCCCGGTTACCTGGCCGCTGCGGGAAGCCAGGGGAATTACGAGTCGGCCGCAGCCGCAGCCGAAGTCCAGGGTATGCCGGGGTTTGAATTCCGGATGGATATGGGCAGAGATATGACGGAAAATCATGCTGATGTATTCCTCGCCCGTGTCGAAGAATTTCCTGATCGCATCGGAATTGAGATTTTCCTGGGCGTAGGAGGTGTCACTGATGACTCCGAAATAGGGCTGGTCTTTCCCTAGTTTTTCCCACTCTTTGTCTGTATTATTTGAAATCAAAATAAACCGCCCGGGATTGATTGAGCTTTATGTTTAACAAACGCCATTGCCAAAACTAAAGTAGCAAAACTGTAACACCGGGGTCCTGGTGTGACCTTGAAGGGCTTCTGGAGGCCAGGTAATGCGACCTCAATTGGAAGTCTTTGCAGCCCGTCAAACGTGCCAACGAACGGATTGGCCGCCTCGGTCATTTTTCTTCTTAAATTTCCCATTCATCGTTTCCGCCTAGATAAGCCGTGGTCTTTGCATTCAAGAAGGTTAGCATGTATTTAAATCGAATTTGAACGGCTCGGAACTGCAGGGAAGGTACCAAATCACATCCGGCGCAATACCAAATTTTTGACTGCAAAGTCATCTGAATTCTTGGCAGACTCTCTTCTTCTGCAGCCTAGGCTTCAACACGTACAAGCCAAAGTGCTCGCCCTATCTTTCCCAGACACACCGCACCCCTTCTCCGTAAAGTCGTGCCTCTTTTCACTCCTCACACACCTTGAACTCCTCACTTCACTCTAAATTCACTTCTTCCAAAAGGTTCAAAGTAGAGTCCTTGACTTTCAGCGGGTCGGTAAGGAGATCCACCCTCCGCCATGGTCTATTCATTTCGGATTGGTGTTTACGCGCTAATCGGGACGCTTCCGAGAAATTAAAAGCCGCATATCATTACAACGATTTCGGTACGCATCGAACACAGGTTTCGGATAATGCCTCCGGTACAAGAGATAATCCTCGCTAACTACTGTTTCACAGCCGTTTTCGAAGAGAACCTTTTCAATCTTGTCCCATTCAATGTGATCATCAGGGAAGACGTGAATATCTCCTTCATCCCTGAACCTTGGATTGAACTTAAGCCGGACCTTGTTGTAAAAATAAACTGGTGAGAGGAACCGTTTCCAATTTGGTAAAGGCTCTACCAGACGTTTAAATTCGAGGTAGTCCCGAGTATTATTCCAATATGATTCGTTTACTTCATGATCCAGATAAAGTATACCACCGGGCTTCAATATACGGGCCATCTCTTTGACTGCTTCCAGGTAGTCTGGGATGTGGTGGAGCACCGAGAAAGTAGCCGCCATATCAAATGTCTCATTCGGCATATCAGCTAGATCTGCGCCGTTGAGTAATTTAGTTTCGGATCTGCCTGTAGATCCAAATCTCGACTTGATAAGCTCCAGAAAAACTGGCGATATATCGGAAGATACAACCGTCAGCCCCAAATCGAGTAAATGATTCGTCAGGTTGCCCGCACCGCAACCGAAATCCAGGGCCTGCTTGGGGTTACCATTAGTCTTCATTTCTGAAATAGCCAGCCTCAATTTTGAATTGAGTCGAGCCTGCTCAATTGGATTATAAATCTCCCCATGAGTCACCTCATACCGAGCCGCAACTTTGTCGTGGACACGAATGTTGAAGCGTATTTTCGAAATGTTATCCATATTCAGGCTCCCCCGCTGGGAATAAGAAGTGACGTGCCCTCTCCGCCTTAGCGTCCCAGCCCTCACCATACTTGGCCGGAAGCGCACAATTCATTTGCAAACTATTGCGCTTTTCCGTATCTGCGATCAAAGAACACGCTTCGGCGATAAATGCTTCAGCGTTATAGGGCTCGATTAGCCGCCCATTCACTTCCGATACTATCAAAAACGGCATTGAGGAGCAACGGAATGCTAATACGGGAATACCGAATGCCAAGGCTTCCAAAACTGCAATACCGAATCCTTCCCATTGACTCGGAAAAAGGAATAGTTCGGCTTTCGCGTAGATTTCTCTGAGTTCCTTTGATGGACAATAGCCGAGGAATGTAATTCGATCAGGCCTGGTAACAGCCTGTCGCAATTTTTCAGCATAACTAGGGTTAATATCTGGCTTCCCCACAATTGTGATTTTAAAGTCGAGATGGGCAGGTGCGTTGTTGGCGAGGTCAACCAATAAAGCAAGGTTTTTCCTTGGCTCAAGGCTTCCTACACAAAGACACTGGATCGTATTTTGAGATTTCACTCGTGGCGTTCTCATTAGGTCGGCCGTGGAGAAGGATATGAACGGATGAATCAACAAAATAGGCTTACTGTATCCGAAGCTGCCACGGATTTCCTCAAGCGAGAATTCACTAGCACAAACCATACGATGTGAGGCGAGGAAGCCCGATTTGCAGCAATAAACATCATAGAGGCGCGAAACGCGATTGGCCTTGAGGTGGAAATTAAGGTGGTGGAGAACTAGAACGATAGTTTTCCCTCGTAATCGAAGTAACCAGAGTGAAAAAGCGCATCGCCCGAGGAATCCAGCATCGACAATGACGAGGTCCATTGAAGCAAAAAGAAAAAGAAAGGCATAATAAATCTGACTCAGCCATTTTGAACGGAATATTGCTGGGATTTCATCCAGACAATATTCCTTCCATCTCAGACCTCGTTTATTTTGTAGTACACCAAATACCATTTCGTTGTAAAGTTCGCCTCCAGTGGGATGGACGTTCTTGGCTTGGCTAGTATAAGTTAGGTAGGCAATTTTCATTGGTATGCCTCATGGACCACTTTTGCGGCAATCCCTGCAAGAGTAAAAGATTCTAGGTAACGTAACCTGGCATTTCGACCCATGGAATTGCGTATCACTTCAGATTGAATCAAGCGGCCCATTGCCGAGGCGAGTTCCCGAGCATTTCCACTAGTGTATGTTAGTCCAGTTGTGCCATTCAGAATGATCTCTGCAGGCCCACCTTCCCTAGGCCCAATCGCTGGTAGCCAAAACATTCCAGCCTCGACCAAAGTACGACCGAAGGGTTCCGGTTCAATTGAGGCATTCACCACGATGTCCAGCGCTTGGTAAATCGCGGGCTTGGATCCAATGAATGACCAGCAAGTTACTGGCAGCCCTGATAGCCGATTCTGAATTTTTTTTTCATAGGTTTGATTTTCGAATTCGCCGATTAAGCGGACTTCTACCACTATTCCTTGCTGGCAAAGAATCTCAACAGCGTCCAGGATGAGCTCGCATCCCTTCCAGGGGACGAGTCTCGCTACCAGACCAACGCGCACAGGTCCCTCCGCACGGGAAAGGGGTGATTTTGGACATTCGTCTCGAAAACCATTATGGATGATGCAATGAGAACCTGGGATTCCTTTTGATATTAAAAACGCGCGCACGGATTCCGAAACGGCAATGATCCGATCAGGGCAAAGGCGCAAGATCCAGACTTTGGCAGGATGCCAGAGAAAATCATGGCACGTCGCCACTATCTTCGCCTGCGATCCAGCAATTCTAGCCAGTAGCAGAACAGGGATGCTGTTGCAATGAATGACGTCAATCCCCTCACGGTTAACCAGCCGCCGAATCTGGAAAACATTGATCAGAAACCTCAAATAAAATGCAGGATTGCGGTAACTACGAGAAAGCAGCCGAAACCCAGTACCTTTAAATCCCCCCCGCATGGCTTGAAGGGATGGGATATTAGATTCACATACGAAAGCATCAACTCCTAGATCCTCCATAGCACCGGCCAGGTCCAAAATGTATTCTTGCGCCCCCCCATGTCGATTGAAGTGATCCAGGAAAAGAACTTTTAGCTTTTGATTCATTAATTATTCAGAAACCTGATTTCCTTTTCGAAACTTTTTTCCTTGCGATAGTGTCGGTTGCATATATGCACGTCTGCTTTTTCAATGCACTATCAAATCGCACAAGGGAGAGCAAGCGTTTCATCGTTTGGTTCGGATTTCCTACCACATTTGCCATACTAGATTCACTTATTCTAGGCTAAACCAGCAGGAAAAATTTGAAAGTCCATTTATAAAACCTACCTAATGAAATGTTTTCGTACAATATCCGATTCTAACGCCCTCAAAAAGGCAGCCCTGATCTCCCCAATATAAACCTTCTACAAAAGGGAAAAGGCTATTGCCTTCCATTTAGAAATAGGATCCATCGATAATGCATGGGGAAAAATATTGAAGATTACGCTATACCAATTCATAACTTCATCCATCACATCAACCCATATCTCAAAGTCACCGCATGCACCCAACTCAAATTCATCCAATACTGCGCAGCATAATCCACCGCCACACCCTCAACTTGAAAAGTAAACCCAGCCGTCATCTTTAACGCATTGCCACCCACCAAGTCCCCTTGCGAATTCCCTGAGGCTTGGTCCAGTAAATAATTGAACTCGTTCCAATCGATTCGGCTACCGGCCCTTACTATCAAACCCTGAGAATACGCGTATTCGATCCCCCCGCTCAACTTTGGCACATCGTGCCACGGAATTTCTAAATCCACCACCAGCTTGCCCTTGGGCAATTCCATGGGGTAATAGTACATACCGCCTTTTACAGACAGAGGCAATAGGCCGCCGGTGGCTCCGCCTATCAGTTGGGAACGTTCCTTGCGGCCCAGATTTAAGAGGGCCAAGCCGAATCCCAAATTACGGGCGCTGGGCTGATAAAGTAGCCCGGCGTCCAAACCCCAACCGATACCGAGTTGAGACTCTGCTATATCTGCTAAATACTCGGACAGTATTTTTAGAGTCGCACCTAGGCGGATTTTTTCATTGGCTTTGCTCGCTACGGAAAAGGAAGGGTTGAAGGAGCTGGGAATGTTTTCGTGATGGGTAGCGTTGCCTAATTCATCGACTTCGGGAATGCGGCCATTGTTGATATAGGCAGCTGAAAAGGCGTATGAGCGGCCGCTCTCGCCTGGAAAGCCATAGGTCACATTCCCGGAGGAGACATCTAAAAAATGATACCTGAAAGTGCCGGATATCGATCGGATGGCGTCGGTTTTGGAGAGGCCGGCGGGATTGTAGCCAATGGCATCTAAACCTTGCGCGAGGCTGGTGTAGGCACCGGCAATTCCTGCGGGTCTTGCGTAGATAAGGGTTTCGATATACTGAAACTCAGCGGTCCCAGGCCCTCTAGAAAAGAATTGGGCTGAAACTAGGCTTGGAACGACTGCCAGCATGGCGAGTCCCATTGCCAAGTATCGGCGGTACCCGTCAATATGCCACATGCTGGAGGTTTTTGGCGCAAAAATCACCGAAACAAGGTACTTAATGGGCATTGAAAAACCACGGTTAGATGCGGTAGTTTGCTTCATTTACTTGCAAGGCACGGGGCTCGGTGCTATCTTTGCCACTCCTTCGAAAGTCGGAGCTAGTAGCTCAGTTGGTAGAGCAGCGCCCTTTTAAGGCGTGGGTCGTGGGTTCAAATCCCCCCTGGCTCAGATCTTGAACCCCCGGGTTGTCCGTTTCCCTTGGAAATGGCCGATACCGGGGGTTCTTTATTTGATTCCATTCCATTCAATTCAATTGCAAAAACTAGATTTGCGGGCATGAAATACCGTACTTTAGGCAGCACTGGCTTTGATGTTTCCGTCATGGGATTGGGAACTTGGCAATTTGGCGGCGAATGGGGCAAGGACTTTACCGTCGCAGAAGTTGAAGCCATTTTAACTCGTGCCCAAGATCTTGGCATCAACCTGCTTGATACCGCTGAATGTTATGGCCCCGATCACCTTTCGGAAACTCTATTGGGCAAAGTGCTAAAAGCAAACGGCACCCGGTCCAAATGGTTCATTGCCACCAAGTTTGGGCACGATTATTTGGGGCACAATGATCGCAAGCCTGCCTGGTCCAGGGCGCAAGTGGCGCAGCAATTGGAAGCCTCTTTGCGCGCCTTGGGGACGGACCATATCGACCTGTACCAATTCCATTCTGGTCAGGATCCCGATTTTTTTCGGGAGGAATTGTGGAGCGAACTCCAAGTGCAAGTTGCCGCCGGAAAAATCAGGCATTTGGGGGTTTCCATCAGTTCTCAGGGAGAGAATTTGGGTCAGGTGGAAGCGGCGTCCAAATTTGGGATTGAGGTTATTCAGTTGGTTTACAATCGTTTGGACCAAGGTCCAGAGGCCAACGTGCTGCCGGCTTGTGCGCGTTTAAACTTGGGCGTGCTGGCCCGAGTTCCTTTGGCCAGTGGTTATTTGAGTGGAAAATATCAGCCTGGCAACCGCTTTCCGGAAGGGGATGTACGGGCTTCCCACGAGTCCGTCAAGGCCAGAGCGCGTTTAGAGCGAGTTTTGGAAATCCAAAAAAGTGAAGTACCGGCTGGCATGGATATGGCACAATGGGCCTTGGCATGGTGCCTGCGCGACAAGGTGGTAACCTGCGTGATTCCTGGGTGCAAAGACCCGAATCAAGTGGAACGCAATGCCATGGCGGCCGACATCATTTGGCCGCCGGTTTAGTGCGAGCCTTACGATTGCTACTTTAGGCACTTACCCATGAAAGTTCCCGCCAGACTCTTACCGCTTATTGAAGACGGCATTATCGATGAAGTCATTGGTGAAGTCAAAAGCGGTAAAGAAGCCCAGGTGTATTTAGTGCGATGCGGTGAGGACATTCGCTGCGCAAAGGTCTACAAAGACGCCATCAATCGCAGCTTTAAGCAGGCCGTCCAATACCAGGAGGGCAGGAAAAATCAGAACAGCCGTACCACTCGCGCCATGAACAAGCGAAGCCGTTTCGGGCAAAAAGAAGCCGAGGCATCCTGGATTAGCGCCGAAGTCGATGCGCTGTTTAAGTTGACCGCCGCCGGAGTGCGGGTTCCCAAGCCTTTCGGTTTTTTCGATGGTGTATTAATCATGGAGTTGATTGCGGATGAAAATGGGTATCCCGCACCGCGGCTGAATGATTTGTCCTTACCCCCGGAAATCGCGCGTGAATACCATGGCGTGCTGATAACTCAAATCGTGCGCATGCTTTGTGCGGGAATCATTCATGGCGATTTGTCGGAATTCAATGTATTGGTCGACGTCCAAGGTCCAGTGATTATCGATTTGCCACAAGCTGTGAATGCCGCCGGCAACTCAAGCGCCAGCATGATGTTCTATCGAGATGTTACCAACATGACAGAATATTTTGGCGCCTTTGCCCCCGAGCTGTTGGCAACGGAATACGGCAAGGAAATCTGGGCATTGTATGAGCGCGGCAAGCTCACTTTGGAAACGCCACTTTCTGGAAAATTCAAAGGAAATGAGAAGGCTGCCAATGTGGGTAATGTCCTATCGGCCATTCAAGATGCCCGGTTTGAACATGAGCAGAAGCTGCTTAAAAAACAACTGCCTAAATAACAGCCTTCGCGGCCAAATGGGCCAATTCCACTAGGCGCGTTACAGCTACCCGTTCCGGAACTTGTACTCGTTGTAACCGAATTCCCGCACTACTTTAAGTTCTCCCTCAGCAGTCCAAATGCACAACGAGGGCAAGGGAATCCCATTAAAGGTTGAATTTTTTACGATGGTATAATGGATCATATCTTCAAATACCAGTTTATCCCCGATTTTTAGGGGTTCAGTGAAACTGTAATCGCCAATGATATCCCCAGCCAAGCAGGTGAGGCCGCCTAACCGATAGGTGTGTCCAAGCTTTCCCGGTTCATCGGCATTCCGAATTTCAGGGCGATACGGCATTTCCAAAGTGTCGGGCATGTGGGCTGTAGCAGAAGTATCCAGTATGGCTATGTCCATACCATTGCGGACAATGTCGACGACGGAGGCCACCAGCGGGCCCGTGCGCCAACCCACCGCTTCGCCCGGTTCCACATAGACTTCAGTTCCGTGCTTCTCGCGAAAGGTTTTGATAATGCGAATGAGGCGTTCCACATCATAGCCTTGCTTGGTGATGTGATGGCCACCGCCGAAATTGATCCACTTCATCTGTGGAATAAAAGCGCCGAAGCGTTGTTCGAAATGAGCTACCACACGCTCCAAGGTATCGGAATTGTTTCCGCAATGAGCATGAAAATGCAGTCCGTCGATGCCGTCCAGCTCGTCGGGCCGAAATTCTTCCAGGGTTACGCCTAGGCGGGAATGGGTATAGCAGGGATCATACAGTGGCGTATGCACTTCCGAATAACCGGGATTGACCCGTATCCCGCAAGAGACGTTTCGGGCAGGCACCGTACCGTGGCCTTTACGCATGGCCATAACCTGCGGTTTGAACCGCTTCCATTGGGCAAAGGAATTGAAAACGATATGATCGGCGATGGCCAAGACTTCTGGAAATTCCCGGTCCGTGAAAGCCACGGAATAGACATGCACCTCTTTGCGCATTTCCTCTTTAGCCAGGCGGGCCTCATTCAAGGAGCTGGCGGTCGCTCCATGCAACACTTCGCGAATCCAGGGAAAGGCACTCCAGAAAGCAAATCCTTTGAGTGCCAGAATGATTTTGCCGCCGCTTTCCTTTTGAATCCGATCAAAGACCGCAAGGTTACCCTTAAGGAGCGACTCTTCCAGAACATAAGCCGGGGTCTGGACTAGGCTAATATCTAAAGACTTGGCCATGCTTTCAGGTTTCGTAGGAGACGGTTTCGATCCAGGGTAGTCCGCACACCAATAGCTCAGACATGAACGGATCCGGATCCAGGTCTTCCACATTGAATACGCCCGTGCCTTTCCACTTGCCTTGCAGCATTAGCATGGCTCCAATGAAAGCGGGCACGCCGGTGGTATAGGAAATGGCCTGATTGTCCGTTTCTTTGAAGGCTTCCTCATGGTCGCAAACATTATAAACATAAAGGCTATTGGGTATTCCGTTCTTCACACCTTCGATGACGCAGCCGATATTGGTCTTGCCCTTGGTGCGCGGACCCAAGCTGGCCGGGTCCGGAAGCAAAGCTTTGAGAAATTGCAACGGAATGATTTTCTGACCTTGGAAATCAACGGGATCGATTCGGGTCATGCCCACGTTCTGAAGGACGCGCAAATGGGTCAGGTAATTTTCGGAAAAGCTCATCCAGAAACGGATGCGCTGCAATCCTTTTAAGTTCTTGCTAAGAGATTCAAGTTCCTCATGGTACATCAAATAGATTTCCATGGGTCCGAGTTCGGGAGCATCAAACGATTTGTGTACAGCCATGGGCTCGGTCTCTATCCATTGGCCATTTTCCCAGTATTTTCCTTTGGCGGTGACTTCACGGATGTTGATCTCGGGATTGAAATTGGTGGCGAAGGGATGGCCATGGTTTCCGGCATTGCAGTCGATGATGTCTACGGAATGGATTTCGTCGAAATGGTTTTTTTGGGCATGGGCGCAAAAGATATTGGTCACGCCCGGATCAAAGCCGCAGCCGAGCAAAGCCATGATGCCCTTTGCTTTGAACCTGTCTTGATACGCCCATTGCCATTTGTATTCAAACTTGGCCTCGTCCGGCGGTTCATAATTGGCTGTGTCGAGATAGTCCACGCCCGTTTCCAGGCATGCGTCCATGATGGTCAAATCTTGATAGGGCAAAGCCGTGTTGATAACGAGCTTCGGTTTCACTTTTTGGATGAGCGCGACAACTTCCGCAGTGTTGTCCGCATCCACCTGGGCGGTTTCAATCGCGTACTTGCGTCGCTTTAAAATTTGATCCTTGATTCTGTCGCAACGCGCAAGCGTTCTGCTCGCCAAGACCAAGCTGGAAAAAATTTCGGGCACTTGACTGCATTTGTGGGCAACTACGCCGCCAACCCCACCGGCACCTATGATCAGAACCTTGCTCATACTGCTACTCCAACTTTCAGACTTACAGGCTTTCAGGCTTATCGGCCTATGGTCTGCCCTATACTTTGGGTGGTAGACCTGCCAGATACTTTGGGCGGTTAAATTAGAATTTTTTACCGTGCCATACTGGTTTGGAAAGTGCCAAATGGGCCAGCTCAACTCAAAAAAAAGAAAGGCCGGGTCTGGCTAAAGTGTATATTTAGCCCTGAATGGGGAGGCTCTGTGGACAGTTGTAAAATCTTGGCCAGTAAAGAATGCGTTCCCTGTAAAGGCGGGGTTCCGGCCCTTAAAGACCCAGAGTTGAACACCCTTTTAGACCAATTGGGCCACGGCTGGAATTCCTTTTCCAAATGATGGGATGCAATGACTTTCC
>JAYUHW010000163.1:0-10906 GCA_043766615.1 Fibrobacteria bacterium
CGATTGGAAATGAACATCAGGGTTGTGTCGGAAGGACCGTAGGAGGGCTCCTTTTCATCCCAATTGCCGCCTGCCACTTTGACCAGACTGTCTCCTTCACTACGAATCTTATAGATATCCTTAAATGGAAGCAACTGATTGTAGTCGTCCAGAGGATGGGGAGAAAGCGGTCGGTTTGAAGCATCCGGCCGGTCCGTTTCAAACGCTATCCAGCGTCCGGAAGGAGAAAATACCGGTTTATCATCATGAGCCAAATCATGTGTCAAGCGCAATAACGTGCTGGTTTCTAAATCCCAGACATAAATGTCGGTAAGGCCATCTTGCATGCCACTGAAGGCGATGCGTCGGCCATCGCGCGACCAATTTGGCGAGAGTATAGCCTGCACTTTAGGAGCTATTGTTCGCTTGACGGTGCCTTTGCGCGCATCGATAATATTGATGACGTCTTTCCCTTGGCTTTTGCTGACAATGGCAAGTTGCTTGCTGTCCGGGCTCCAGGTGATTCCCGATTTAAAAGAGTGAAAGCTTTCATGCTTCCCTTCCTTTCCTCCTTGAATCACCGAACGGGTGACCTTTTCGCTTTTGATATTCAGAATGAATATCGCTTCCCAAGATTCTCTATCGCTGAAAAAGGCAATCTCCTCGCCATTGGGAGAAATGGAGGGCTGCAAATTGAAAAAGGATAAGTCTTTGCCGTGTTCCGTTAACCGTCTGGCCACACTTTTACCGTATTTTCGCTGACCGAGTTCCGGCCAATAAATGTATCGCAGTTCACGCAGCCAGATTTCCCCCGCTTCCTCCAATGATGTCTTGGTCACTTTCTTAAAGGCTTGAGGGAGGTCATGCGAGTCTGTCATGCTTTGGATTAATTTCGTAACCGCAGCCTTACCATATGTTTTTTCCATCCAATGGAAAAAAAGTTGGCCCCCTTTGTAAGCTAAAAACCCGCCGAAGTCTGAAGTGGGCGGTTCGACATAGCCAAAGGTGGTCGCATCCACCATGAAAAATTCTGAAGACAGATCCCAACCTAGGGAAGCGTACTCCGCCAAGCCTTCGCTCACCCACAACGGAAATTGACCGCCTTGATTGGAAACCTTGGAAGCGGCGCTTTCTCCAAACATCATATCGAACATGACAGCGTGGGTCATTTCATGTTTTAAGACATGGTAAAATTCCGTATAGCTGCCTTCAAACGGAAGCACAATCCGGTTCTTGAAAATTTCCGTAAAGCCACCGATGCCCTCATGCAAGGGGAGGCGGATGACATTGGTCTGTTCGAACTCCACATGGGAATTGTGTAATATGATGGGAACGCGTCCAGTGAGCCGATGGCCTACGGTTGCAGAAACGCTTTTGTACATCTCCTCGACATGGCTTCCCGCAAAATTCGCGATCAGCTCCGCACCTTGCGGGAAGTAGATGTCGAAATGTTCCGTTCGGTAATAAGACCAAACGAATTGCTGGAACTGCACTTTGTTTTGGCCGAATTCTTGTCCCCATCCTAGAGACCATCCACAGAGGATCGCCGAGAGAAAGAGGCTTTTGAAAGTCCAGGTTCGATCCAAACTAATTCGCAAGGCGCTCCTCATTAAGGCGGCCTTCCACCCAATCCAACAATTCCGAATCCGATAGGTCTGGCAGCATTGGCACGTCCATCCTGGTAAAAATATTGTGCATTTGACTGACGGAAAATTGGCCCGGAGCCACCGCACCTCCTGAAAGATAACCATAGGTCCATGGGCAACCCAGTAGTGGACTCAATATTCGCATAGCTTGGCCTAAGCTGCCCATGCTAAGAACTGCGGCGGGCTTTCCAGTTTGGGCTATTTCTCGAGTGAAATGCATGAGGTTCAGCACTTCGGATCGGGTTCGACAGGTGACGGCCAGCTTTATAGCATCAGTTCCACTCGCAAGCATGTTCTGACCCAAACTTGCAAGCGCCTCCTTATTGTAGCTGCCCTCAAAATTGTGATGGGACACAAGCACCTTGAATTTTTTGTCCGCGATCAAGGAAAGCAGCGCTGGGGAAAGTGAAGCGATATGCTCCAACTCCACATCAATCCATTCAATAGGGTACTCTGCACCAGCCTGTCCCAAGGCTAACCAAATTTTGTCTCGTTTAGCGGCCTCGGAATCCGGCCACGCGCCACCATCACGTGCTAAACGAATAGTGAAAATAGTCTCCGGGATGGAATCAAAGCGTTGTTTGTATTCTTCCCGGAAGGACCGGAATTCTGTCGGAATCCGGGATGCTTCCCAGCCGTCGGCGCGGAATTCAACCATATCGCATTTTGCTAGGGCACTCCAAGCTTCAGGATCATTACGGTTAAGGGACGTTACAATCCCGATGATTCTGGCTCCGAAATGGTTTTTTGTACTTTCACCCACAATGGCCTTTAAATTAAGAAAAGTATGCCACCCCGACCTTAACCATTTCCACCGCAATCTTGCAATGATTTCGGCTTGGATTTTCCAATTCTCCGTAGTTTGGTGTGCCTCTCCCGTTCACGGCGCCCATGCAAACCCTTTAACTATGGCGCCTGAAAGCGAGGACTGTCTTTACGAACCAGCGTATGACAGCTTAATCCTAAGAGCACTGGATCAACTTTATCAGATGGAATATACGGCTGCGGACTCACTGCTTTCCACCCTGCCGGAAATTCCTGCTCGTTCCTATTTCCGTGGACTGGTTTTGGCAAACCGTTTTAATGACCTTGGCGATACCGCTTCCCTATTTAAGGCGGAGCGGCTTTGGGATTCTCTTTCCCAAATCAGCCGTTCTACACCTGATTCGCATACCAGTTCGGATATCTACTCTGGACTTACCAATATGCAGCTTAGCTATGTGGCAAGTGTAACGCAGCAGCCATTACAAGCCACACGTCTAGGGAGGAAAGCAGTTAGCGCACTCAAACCTTTGGCCCACAAAGCGGAAGCGAGTGCCTACCTGGCTTTGTATGATTATTATAAGGCAACCGTACTCAAAAAGGTCGACTGGTTGCCGTTTGTCCACTCGGACCAAGAGGGCCCGGTACTTCGTCTGCAAAACGCAGCGCAGCGTTCGCGCTACCTCAAGGTGTTCTTACAAACCACATTGCTTTGGCTGTATTATGATACGGGGCGGTTAGACTCCGGCCTGAACCTAATTGATGCTTTTCTTACCCGCTATCCCAAAAATCGGCTTTACCGACAAATTAAGGCCGACTTCCTCTTCCGCAAGGGTGATTTGTCCACTGCTCGAGTCCTACAAGAAGCTTTACAGCAGGAATATGCGGCAATCCGCATCTCCAAATCGTCTCAGAAATGTGTGCCTACCGGCTACTTGAGTTCCGTCGGTAACTTGGCCAAAATCTACGCTAAGCAAAATGAACAAAAATTATTGGCCCGCCAAATGGAATTATGGCATTCCAATGCGTTCCATAGTACGCTGTACTGGCTTCCTAGCAGTCTTAAAAAGGAAGTCACAGCCATTAAATATTGACACCTTGGCAGCTGGTGAAAAATCATTTCACAATATCGCATTTAGGCCCAAGATGAAAGTTTGCAACCTTTCCAGATCCTCCATAATTGGAAAGAAAAATAATCCGGATAATGCTATAATTAGCGCGAAACCTATGACACATTTCACTGTACCTGGAGCGGACTTTTCCTATGTCAACAGAAGTACATAACATCCCGATCAATCCCAATGAAAAAGCCCATATCGATGTGGATTCGGTTACTATCCGATTCGCTGGAGATTCCGGTGATGGCATGCAAATCACGGGCACCCAATTTACCGATGCCTCTGCCCTTTTTGGAAACGATCTGGCCACCATGCCGGATTTTCCCGCGGAAATTCGAGCGCCTGCCGGTACCGTAGCCGGCGTCAGTGCTTTTCAAATCCATTTTTCATCGGAAGAAATCAAAACACCCGGGGATGACCTGAATGTTTTGGTAGCCATGAATGCAGCCGCGCTCAAAGCCAACATCGCGGATCTGGAAGAAGGCGGCATACTCCTGGTGGACGAAGCCGGTTTCACGGAAAAAGATATTGAAAAGGCCGAGTTCAAAACCAATCCCTTGGAGGATGGGTCACTTGCCGGTTACCGCGTCATTCGTGCCAATATCACGGAGCTTACCATCAACGCCGTAGCTGAAACAGGTCTTAAAGGCAAATCCGCAGAGCTGTGCAAAAACTTCTTCACCTTAGGCATGATGTATTGGCTGTACGACCGTCCGCTCAATCATACCTTGAAGTGGTTGGATGAAAAGTATGGTCCCAAAACCAAGTATAAGGATAAGCCACAAATTGCCGAAGCCAATAAAAAGGCCCTGATGTCCGGCTTCTATTTTTCAGACACGGTAGAGCTTTTCACTTCGCATTACCGAGTCAAAAAAGCGGCGCTGCCCAAAGGCAAGTACCGTAAGATCTCCGGCAACGAGGCGACTGTATTCGGTCTGCTCGCGGCATCACAAAAATCCGGGCGCAATATTTTCTGCGGCAGCTATCCAATCACACCCGCATCCGATATCCTTCACGGATTATCCAAATACAAGAATTACGGAGTCATTACCTTCCAAGCGGAAGATGAAATCGCGGCCATTTGCTCTGCCATCGGTTCGGCATATGCCGGTAACTTGGGTGTCACGTCTACCTCCGGACCGGGTGTCTGTCTTAAGCTGGAAGCCATGGGTCTCGGCGTCATGACGGAACTGCCATTAGTCATCATCGACGTGCAACGCGGTGGCCCATCCACAGGATTGCCGACAAAAACGGAACAAAGCGACTTGCTGATGGTTATGTTCGGCCGCAGTGGCGACAGCCCACTCCCGGTATTAGCGGCCCGTTCACCCGGTGACTGTTTTGAAATGGCCTATGAGGCCGCCCGTATCGCCATGAAATATATGACTCCCGTCATTCTATTGACGGATGGGTTCATCGCAAATGGATCGGAACCGTGGATTATTCCAGACCCGGATAAACTGCCTAAGATGGAAGTGAAGCTTGCTCAGGCTGGAGAAGCCTTTATGCCGTACGAGCGGGACCCGATCACTCAGGCTAGGAAGTGGGCCATACCGGGAACGCAAGGTTTGGAACATCGCATCGGTGGATTAGAGAAAGCCCATAATACCGGAACCATTTCCTATGATCCGGAAAATCACCAGACCATGACCAATGAGCGACACGCCAAAATAGCCAATATTGCCAATGATATTCCACTGGTTGAAATTGCCGGTAACAAAAATGCAAAGACCATAGTCGTTAGCTGGGGCGGCACCTATGGCTCCGTCTCGACGGCAGTAGATGAATGCAATAAAGGCGGCATGGAGCTCGGTCACGTGCATCTTCAACACATGAATCCATTTCCGCGTAACCTCGGCGAAATCCTTAGAAAAGCCGAACGAATCATTGTACCCGAATTGAATATGGGTCAATTGAAAATGCTGCTGGGTGGTACCTTTGGTGTGCCTATTCAAAGCATTAGCCAAGTTCGTGGTAAGCCCTTTAAAATTTCCCATCTCACAGCAGAATTTCATCGCATTTTGGAGACCCAGAAATGACAACGACTACGGCCGAACCGCTCACTCGTAAAGACTTTGCGTCACCTTCCGCCATCCGTTGGTGTCCGGGGTGCGGAGACTATTCCATCTTGTCCACCATGCAGGGCATATTGCCGACTTTGGGACTTCCCAAGGAAAATTTTGTGTTTGTGTCCGGCATTGGCTGCTCCAGTCGCTTCCCGTACTATATGAACACCTATGGCTTTCATACCATCCATGGTCGGGCACCTGCCATCTCCACTGGAGTCAAGCTCAGCAACCCCAATCTCCAAGTTTGGGTCATTACCGGAGACGGCGACGCGCTCAGCATTGGCGGCAACCATTTTATCCACGCCTTGCGTCGGAATATGGATCTCAAAATAATCCTGTTCAACAATAAAATCTATGGCTTAACCAAAGGCCAGTACTCCCCCACCTCCGGCGTTGGCACCGTGAGCCCCTCCACACCCATGGGTTCCGTTGACTTACCGTTGTCACCTATCAGCATGGCCATTGGAGCCGAAGCCGGATTTGTGGCACGTACTTCCGACAATGACGTGAAGCATATGGGTGAAGTGTTTACTGCTGCCGCTGCTTATAAAGGAACGGCATTGGTTGAAGTGCTCCAGAACTGCATCATCTTTGCCGATAAAATTCACGAGCCGTACTATGGACGCCCAACCCGCCCAGATACCCTACTTTATTTAAAGCATGGTCAGCCCATGCGCTATGGCAAAGAATTGGAAAAAGCCCTGGTCCTGGACAAAATGGCCATCAAAACCAAGGTGAACCCCATCGATTCTGAGGTCCTGGTGCATGATGAAAAGGAATCGACCGGTGCATTGGGTTTTCACCTTTCCCGATTGTCGCATCCCGAGTATCCCGTTCCAGTGGGTGTGTTCCGAAATGTCGATCGGCCTTCCTACGCAGATGCCATGCGGGCTCAAATCGATACGGCAGCAGCCAAAAACCCTCCCAGTTTGGACAAGCTGTTCAACTCCGGTAGTACGTGGATGGTGGAGTAAGGCAAGCGCAACACCTTTCGCTTTCCTCATCCAATATGTAGGTTTAGTTCCGATTCCCTAGGTTGGAGTCGGAATTTTTGCTTCCTAGGCAAATTTCCGGTTACCGGACGGACCATTTGAACACTCTTATTTCACATAACAACTCGATCAAGCCTAGCCTGTTCCAGTATTTGGAATACAGGCTCTTTTTGACCGATTTTATGAAATGGAAACAGAAAGGCAATAGCAAGTTTTCCAAGCGGGCGTTTTCCCTGAAATATTTTGGGTCCACAGCGCTGCTCTATTCCGTGATGCAAGGCAAGCGGGATTTGGGTCCCAAGTTGCGGGTTCGTTGTGCAGCGGCCCTGTCCTTGGGCGAAAAGGAGAACCAGTATTTTGACTTTCTGGTTCAACATAACCAAGCCAGGTCCGACCTGGAAAGGAATTTTTTGTTCGGCAAGCTTTCAAAATTTAGAAATTCCAAAGCCTGGGTCGTGCGAGAGAATCAGCACAAATACTACGCCAAATGGTATTACGCTGTCGTTTTCAACTACCTAGGGTTGGATCAAAAAAAAGTTCGCCCTGCGGATATTGCCAAGGAAATTTACCCTCCCATTTCTACAGAGCAGGTGCAGGAGGCCATTGATCTGCTCGCCGCTCTACAAATGATTCGAAAGTCGGATTCCGGGTACGCACTCACAAACAATCTATTGATATCCGGTGATGCCTTCCAGGGGAAAATTGCCTTAGACTATAACCGCCAAATCCATGATCTCAGTTCCAGTATTGTCGAAGATGGATTCCTAAAATTTAAAGCCTTCAATACCCAAGTGTTGACCGTTTCTAACGAAAGCCTAAAAATCATTCGTGAAAAAGTGGCGGCGCTCGATGATGAAATTCAAGAAGTTGTCGCCAAGGACAAGAAAACGGATAAAGTCTGCACCTTGGTATTTCAAATCATTCCCAATACCCGTTGAGCGAGGAAAGCAACCTTGAAAACAATCAGTTGGAAATCTGGAAAAACAAGAATGCTCACCTGGGCATTAAGCCTGGTTGTGCTTGGCTGTTTGGCACCGGACACAAGTTCTCCTGGAACCGATTCAAAAATAGATTCAGAAGTTGAAGATCAAGATTTGCTGGCCGGTGCGTCTTCGCGAACTACCTGGCCTCCGGATTTGGTTGGCGACACCACTATACAGGTTAAATGGAAATCTGGCAAAGATTTAAAATTTTTATTCTCCTACTTGGACTCCAACTTCCAGGCAGTGGGCTTTAAAATTAGCGGCTCGCTGACAATTTTTAAAAGCAGTGCCATTCCCTCCTTGGATTCCGTACCACAGGTAACCATTGCTTTTCAGGAGCTGGATACTGTGACGATTTCCCCCACCAGCCTGTCTCCCCTGCTTTCACAGGGCCGTGACACTTTAGGTTTTAATGTACTGATTGTGTCTACCCACTGGGGTAAATCGTTTTTGATGGGATTCAAATACTCCACATCCAGTGGCCAACTAATTGATCCTGCAACTTCTTTAACTCCGGAAAATTCGAACTTTTTGGATCGAACAGAACGCTATTTCCAGGGTAAGTGCGATGCGAAAAATATCGTGACGCAGTCTACAATTCTAAATAATTCCATTCTCAGTTTCTATATTCCTGGTTCGCCCTTTTATTGGCCGGCAAAATTGGATTCCCTTCGGCTTGGACCCTTACCGGAAGGCCACTATCCCCTACGACTGTTAAGGCTAAGTCCCAATTCAACCGGGCAGCATGGCAGTGAAGTGGAGATATATGAAGTAGTAGAACTAGACCAGATACAACCAAAAGGGTTCGAAGTTGGCAAAAAAATTCTGTCCATGCACACTAACAACACCCTTACCCTCCGGACCTATAGACTTTAAACACCAGTTGGTTGAGAATAAAAATGAAGAGAGGATGAAACGATGAATATTTCCAAAGGTTTGCTTGCCATTGGTGCGTTAACGGTACTGGTATCGGCCTTTCCGCCCAGCTTGGATATTGGCACCTTTACGATTGACGACTACGGAGGCAATGGCGGTGGTCTCCCCAATCTCAGCTATCAAATTGCTATGGGCCAAAACTTTTTTGCTGGCGCCAATGTCAATGTACCACCCTTCTCCAGCCTGAATGCATCTCCTGGCTTGGGTACCACTGGACCAACATTTGCATTGGACAAACGCAATACGTACGTCACCAAAGCCGCAATAACTTCTGGAAGCAATACCCAAGGCAACCGTGAATATTGCGATTTCGTGTATTATGGTGGTCACGGACTCAGTGGCAATCTCTACCTCGGAGCAGGTGCTAACTATGGTGCAGTGGGACCCAGTAATTTATCGCTTGGAACCGGATACACCCGTTGGTTTATGGCCCACGGGTGTTCCATTTTCAAAACGGCCACACCCCCTGCCGATGCCTGGCAAACTTCCTTTCGTGGCCTAAAAGCCATGCTCAGTTTTAAGTCTCTGATCTACGACAATAATCTAAGCTGGGATTTGTTCAATGATTTTTGGCTCAACTGGACATTTCGCGAAAAGAACCTCTACAACTCCTTTTTCGATGCCGAAGCCAATTATGGTTACAAACATCTGTACCCCACAAGAGGCTTGGAGCCCGGCTGTCTATCCGCTCAAGTATTTGCGGGAAGTCCGGACCATTGCAGCACCAGCTTCCGGAACGTGAACCACGATTACGCTTTGGCAATCGCCAATAGCGGAAATTATTACTCCCGGATTATTGGAACACCGCAGTACTAAGGTCAGAATTATTCGCATTCTGGAATAAACGTTTCCTCATTCATTTATGGAGCCAAAAGTGGAAAAGCAAATTTCGATATGGACATTGGCCGGCCTCTTTGTGGCCCTTTCGAATGCGGCACCTGCTGCCCAGGTAGTGCAATCCCAACCCGGTGAATATGTGACCGTAAAATATTACCAAATTGCGCCGCGTCCCTTAAATCCAGAAAATATCAAATCTCTATTGGCGACCTTTAAGCTTCGGCCCATGGGTAAGCCACAAATTTCCGGGGCCAATACCAGTTGGCGCGACAGAGAGGGCGCTCGCCTAGTATATGAACCTGCGACATCCGAGTTCGCCTTTAGCAAGGAAATGGTTCCGGCACTCACTCAAAAAGATGTCGTTCCGGATTCGTCAATCCACATTCAATCGGATATACTTGTAAAATCCGTTCTCAAAGAAAAAATGGAGAGTCTGGTTTTTGCCAATTATGAAATAACCATGGTTCAAAAGCGGGATCCAGAACACAAAGATAGTGTTGGTCCGGCCGCACCGGCCTACTACATAGGTCGCTATCTAAAAAAAGTAGATGGCCGCATTGTGCTCGGGGATGGGATGCAAATTCGTGTGGCCTATGGTTCTGGTGGCGCTCTACAGTCCTTTTCTTTCCGGGATCCTGAGTTGGTTGAAACAGGTTCACAGCAGATTCCGTCCAAAGCAATGGTGGCGGATAGCCTTAAAAAATGGGAGAAATCTCGTACCCACACTCGCACCTATACCTATCCTTTCCATCCAGATAATCTCGCCATTCGCTCCATCAAGCCCTTGCGCATTTTTGAAAGCTACGTCGTAACCAAAGAAAAATTGGGTTCAGCCAATTCACGGGACGGCGAATATTTAGTTCCAGCCGTTACCGTGCTTGCAGAAGTCACTGTGGCGGCCTCTAAAAATAATCGGAGCACTCCGCCCCCTGATGGACCCGTTCTCTTGCATTTCCATTTCCCCTGCCGACCCGCTTCCGGCTTGTGCTGGCCGGATGGAAACCAGGACCTTCTCGACCAAGCTCCTGCAACGAGATAAAGTTTCCTTTTTCCATCACCTAACCTTCGCGCTCACAAAATGGAGCGCTTTACGTAGGCACGCCTAAAAGCCCGACTACATTCCTAAATATTTTTTCCGTCTAAGCTTCTGGATCCCCTTTCCGAACCTGGATCCTAAAGGAAAAAAGCAATGACGGCAAATGAAGAATTGAAAAATAGTGCGGATTGGCAAGGATTACTGTATAGCAGGTACCATCAAAAGGTATTGGGAATCTGCCAATATTTTCTGAAGGACAGGGAAGAAGCCAGAGATGCCTCACATGATGTATTTATTAAGGCCTTTCGTGCGTGGAATGATTTCGAATGGAAATGTGATCCTCTCACCTGGATAGGCACAATTGCCAAATACGACTGCTTCAGCCGTATTAAAAAACACCGCGACTTAATAGAAAAACGAAGTCATATTGGTTATGAAGAGGCTATAACCAACTTTCGGGAACCGGACGAAGACCATGTTTTGCATCGCTTACGCTTGGAAAAAGCACTCCCAAAAGTACGGGGAAAGCTGAAAGAAATTTTACACTT
>JAYUHW010000164.1:0-45203 GCA_043766615.1 Fibrobacteria bacterium
CCGGGAGCGAACCGTCTCCGGAATACCGGGCTGTCAATGCCGCTGGAACTCTAATCGCCATCGCCACTCTAAACCCACAAGGTATGCTGTGTCCCAAGAAGGTACTGGCCCGGAACTGACGCCCCCTGCCTGGAAGGCCAGGAAATGGGACGAGGTTCAAAGACAAACGCCCAGCATCGTCGCACTTGGAAATTTTGATGGCGTGCATTTAGGCCATCGGCGCATACTGGAAACGTTGCTTTTTGAAAGCCGTGCTACCGGCCTGGATCCGGTGATCGTCACTTTTGAGCCTCACCCGCGTTATTATTTCAAGCCCCAGGAAAAGCCGTCTCTATTGACCACGCCGGGAGAGAAACTGCAATTGCTCAAGCACTGGCCGGTGGAAGTGGCATTGCTCACTTTCGACCAGGCCTTGGCAGAACTCGAACCCGAAGACTTTATCCAGGTTTTTCTCAAGGAAAGAATCCAAGGCGTGCGCTTTTTGCTAGGACACGATCACCGCTTTGGAAAACGAGCCCGGGGGGATGTCGACATGTTGAGAGCGCATGCCGCGCATCCGGGTCAAGATGTGATCATGCTGGAGCCCTTTCGCCTGGACGGGGAAGTCGTCAGTTCTTCCGCTATCCGCAGCCACCTGGAGTCCTCTCGAATAGAAAATGCCAACCGCCTATTAGGACGGCCTTTCACCTATGCCGGCAAAGTGGTACGCGGTGCTGGGCGAGGCCGAACATTAGGCTTTCCCACAGCCAATCTGGACCTGGGTTATCCCTATAAGGCCATGGTCGAATTTGGTGTTTATGGAGGCCGAGCCAGAACCGCAGTTGGAGTATTTGACGCAATTGCTAATATCGGCACTACCCCTACCTTCCCTGGTCAAAATCAGAAAATTGAGGTCCATATCCTGGACCATGCCGCTGACCTTTACGATCAATGGCTGGAATTCGAATTGCACTTTCACGTGCGGCCGGAAAAAAAGTTCACTTCACAGTCGGAATTAGTTCAGCAAATAACCCTGGATTTGGCTGAAACTCGCCAGCGATTAAAGGCTTGGCCCGCTTAAAAGCGCTATCTTTGGCGAAAATCGGGTGGGTGAGCCCTAAATGACCTATATTTTAGGGTACGCAGCATTCAAAGGACAACAAATGGAAAAGCCGACAAACGGTTTAGTAGATGAAGAAACCAACCTTATCGTCCCATTGGTGGTTATAGGGATTGTGGCGGTCGTGGTTTTGCTACTCGCAGGCCTCTTTATGCCGACAACTGACTGGATCTTCTAAATCTCTCAAAATCAGGGCCTTCAGTAAAAATATTGGCCAAAAACCTCGCTAGAAATTATTATTCCACCCTCTCATAAGAACCCGGGACCTTATACCCGGGTGAAACAAAATTAGAAAGCGACTAAGCAGTATGGCAACCATGACCAAAGAAATCGCAGCAAAAACCATTTTGACCCACGGCAAAGACGCCAAGGATTCGGGAAACCCGAAGGTACAAGTGGCCTTGTTGACGCATCGTATCGCGGAAATAACAGAACATCTTAAAGTTCACAAGAAGGATAAGCATTCCAGGCGCGGTCTCACAACCATGGTGGCCTATCGTCGTCGCCTGCTTAATTATTTAGTCAAAACAGATTTGACTGGATATCGTTCCATCATCAAAGTTCTCGACCTCCGTCGTTAATTTTTCCTTTTATTTCCCACTAAAAAAAACCTACCAGATGCGGCGTGCGCCGCATCAAACGGGAGCAAAGAAAATTCCATGTCAAAACAAACCGTTTCCATTACCTTGCCCGATGGCAAAATCATCACTCTTGAATCCGGTCGCTTGGCCAAACAAGCCGGCGGTGCCGTGGTGGCCCGCATGGGCGATACCATGGTGCTTTGCACGGTATGTGCCGGACCAGAAGCTTTGGGTGATTTCTTCCCTTTAACCGTCGAGTACCGGGAAAAGTCCTACGCAGCCGGAAAAATTCCGGGTGGATATTTCAAGCGTGAAGCCAAACCAAGTGATAAGGAAGTGCTCACTTGCCGTATCATCGACAGGCCCTTGCGCCCCATGTTTCCCGAAGGCTATAAGCGTGAAGTGCAAGTGGTGTGTACGGTTTTATCCTCGGATGAAAAATTCGATTCCGACACGCTGTCGGTAATCGGCGCCTCCGCAGCCATTGGTTTGTCTACCCTTCCCTTTGAAGACCAGGTCGCCTGCGTCAAGGTCATCGGCGTAGACGGCAAGTACATCGTCAATCCCACTTTTGAAGAAATCGAATCCGCCGATATTGAACTCATCATTGCCGGTACCGCCACTTCCATTTGCATGGTAGAAGGCTCCGCTATGGAAGTGGGCGAAGACGTTATGGTCGCGGCCATTCTGGCCGGGCATGAAGCCATCAAAACCATTGTCAAAGGACAACAAGAATTGGTTGCCCTGTTCCCGGTTGAAAAGGATGTCTTTGTCCCCAAGGCCCAGGATCAGGATTTGTTCAAAAAGGTTGAAGCCATTGCCAAGCCTTTGCTCAATACCATTTTCCACACGCCCATGCTCAAGAAGGCGCATTACGCCGCCATGAAAAAGGTTAAGGCCGATGTTCTGGCCGCCTTGGGGGCTGAATATGCCGAGCGCAAGGGAGAAGTCAACGAAGCCGTTGAAGCCATTCAATGGAGCGACATGCGCGAAATGGTGCTGTCCGAAAAACTTCGCATCGACGGCCGTGGCCCTGCAGACATCCGCGACATCAGTATCGAAACATCAGCGTTACCCCGCACTCACGGTTCAGCCATATTTCAACGCGGCGAAACGCAAGCGTTGGTGGTCTGCACCTTGGGCACCAAGAATGACGAACAGCGCATCGAGACGCTGCAAGGCGAGTCGTACAAAAACTACATGCTGCACTATAACTTCCCCGGCTATTCGGTGGGCGAAGCCAAGCGCATGAACTCTGTGGGTCGCCGCGAAGTCGGCCACGGTTTCTTAGCGGAACGCGCTCTTGCCCCGGTACTGCCTACGCATGAGAGTTTCCCGTATACCATCCGGCTCGTCTCAGACATTATGGAATCCCACGGCTCCTCTTCCATGGCATCAGTATGCGGTGGCAGCTTGGCCCTTATGGACGCAGGCGTTAAAATCAAAGCACCCGTGGCCGGTATCGCCATGGGAATGGTATCGGACGGAACCCGTTTCGAAACCCTATCCGACATCAATGGCACCGAAGATCATTTGGGTGACATGGATTTCAAGGTTTGCGGAACCGAAAAGGGTCTCACCTCTTTTCAAATGGATATCAAGCTACGCGGCTTGACCACCGAGCTGATGCAGCGCGCACTCAAGCAGGCTAAAGAAGGCCGGCTTCATATCATCTCCAAGATGAAAGAAGCTATTGCCGGTCCCCGCGACTTGAACAAATTCGCTCCGGCAATCTTGCAGAAGAAGATTCCCGCCGATAAGATCAAGGAACTGATTGGTCCAGGCGGCAAGGTTATCCGTGGCATTCAGGAAAACTCCGGTGCCACATTGAATGTGGACGATCAGGGTAATTTGACCATTTCCGCTGCCCATCGCGGCAATGCCGTCATGGCACTTAAAATGGTGAATGAGCTCTTCGCAGAAGCCGAAGTCGGAAAAATCTATAAGGGTAAGGTTAAGGGCATTGCCACCTTTGGCGCCTTTGTGGAAATCCTTCCCGGTAAGGAAGGGCTTGTGCACATCTCTGAACTGGCCCCGAATAAAGTGGACCGGGTCGAGGACGTTCTCTCCATGGGTGACGAAGTGGAAGTGAAATGCATTGGTGTGGACCCGCAAGGGAAAATCAAGCTGAGCCGTAAACAGCTTTTGATGCCAGCATAATTGGCAACCACCAACTACAAGATAACGCCCCTGGAAAATGGGGTGGTGGTGGCTACCGAATCCCTGCCGACACTCCGGTCGGCAAGCATGGGCGTTTACCTGGACATTGGTTCCCGGGATGAAGTTCCGGTTACCAATGGCCTAGCCCATCTTTTTGAACATATGGTGTTCAAGGGCACACCCAAACACGACGCCCTATCCATTGTTAAAAGTTTCGAAACCACGGGTGGGCAGGTCAACGCCTATACCTCCAAGGAGCAAACCTGCTTCTATGCCAAGGTGGTGGATTCCGATGTCGCCAGTGGCCTCTCCATGCTGCTTGAGATGGTGCTGGAGTCCCACTTCAATCCAACCGACCTGGGTAAAGAAAAAGAAGTGATCATCGAAGAGATCAAGGGTGGCGTGGACAATCCCGATGATTACGTCTACGATATTTTCTCAGAAGCCTATTTCGACCGGCACAGCTTGGGGTTCCCGATCGCCGGCACGGCCAAGACCGTCCGTGGGTTGAGTCGCGCACAGCTCTTGGCTCATCAACGACGAGCTGCCAAAACATTGCCGCTTTACGTTTTAGCAGTTGGTAATGTCTCACATGCGGAAGTGGTCGATCTAACCCGTAAGGCCTTTAATTTGGGCCACAGCAAGACGTCCCGTCAAGTTCGTAGCCCAGTTGCGTTGTCTACTAACTCAAGAGTTTCACTGCCGCGTAAAGCCGGTACAGGCCGCATTCGCCATCTGGTAGAAAAACGACCCGTGCAACAAGTCACAGCCATTCTAGGCGGCCCTGGTTATGCCTGGGATCATCCTAATCGCTATGCCTTGTTGCTGCTCAACTGCGTGTTTGGAGATGGCATGAGCTCCAAGCTTTTTCAAAGCGTACGCGAATCACTAGGCCTTGTGTACTCTATTTATGCCAGTCCGGAATTCTTAACCCGCACCGGCGTCTACTCGATTGGCTTTGCCACTGAACCCAAAGACTTGACCAAGGCCATCAAGGAAATCAACAAGCAAATAGTGGCCCTCAAAAAGGATGGCCTGCAATCCAGCGAGATCGATTTCGCCAAAAAGAATTTGCGCGGCAGCGTTTTGCTTGGTCTTGAATCCAGCAACACCAGGATGGCCAATCTTTCCCGGCAACTCATGTACGGCGAACCAGGCGAAAACATCGACAAAATTCTGGCCAAGATGGATCGCGTTTCCGCTGCGGACATTCGCCTTTGCATTAACGATGTGTTCCAAGTTAAACGATGGGCTTCCGCCGCAGTCGTGCCATCCAAAGCAACCGTAACCATCGGAAAAATTCTGGATTTTTGATTCCCAGCGTGCGCGGCAATTGCGTCCTCCACTTTCAATCAAGGGGATGAATTTTGAAAAAAGCGATCCTGTTCCCGCTCCTTGTCTCTGCCATCTGTTTTGTAGGCTGTTTCTTTGGTGGGGACGGCGACACAGCAACCACCGACGATAGAGACAGCTTGGCCACCGGGAAAACAAAACCCATTTCGCCGGGACTGTATGTAGGGGATTATACTTGGATTGATTCCAATAAGGCCGGGTTTGAATCTGAACTAAAGTTCAATGCGGACGGCACTTTTAGACAGTTCTGGATCTCCGATAACGAATCGGTGTATGAAGTGCGCGGTGAGTGGGCACAGCACGACTCAAACCTTTATTTCCTAAAACTTTCTGCCGCCAATGGAAAGGGCGGGCTTTTCAAGTATGCAGACTTTTTACCCATTAGCGCCGATACCAGTTCCCTCAGTCAGATTACGGATACGTCCTTTATTCGCCGTGAATACACCCCGCTGCGTCAAAAACCCTATTGGATACGATATGTTAAACGAACTTTCACTGGCCTTAAGAACGGGACATACCATTTCACTTTAACCAAACCAGCACCTTCTGATACGGATTCCCTCGCTACTGTGGATTATAAATACATAGTGAAGCTCAATGGCAAATCATTCGGGTACAGTTATCTCGAAGATACTTTGGAATTATTTCAAGCAACCGCGGATTGGTACCAACTCGGTACATTTTTAATAACTGAAAAAAATCTTTCACGATCACGGGTGGACACCGCCAGCACTTTCTCGAGTTGGGATTCCTTACCGGCATTCCTGATGTTCCGAATAAAACAGGTTTCCGACACATCCTTCCAAATGTGGACTCCGGGCGTCTTCCCCACCTATATTGGAACTTGGGATGTTTACAGCACTCACTTGGGCATGTTATAGTTAGGTCTATGCAACTTCTCCGATTACGAGTTTTCCTTGCCCTTGCTTTTGTGGCCTGTACCCAACATCCTCAACTCACTCAGGTATCCGCAGCAACTTTGGCTGCCGATATGGCCAATGAAAAATGTTTTCGGGAATTCGGTGAACGACCCTTTAAGAGTGAAGATTTCGGTGCGACGTTACAGGACGGCCGATGGCAATGGGGTACGGAAAATGGCGGGCCCATCGACGGCTACCTGATAGAAGTTTCGTTCGCTAAAGATGGCAGCCATTCGGTGGTTGTCCTGCAAGGGCGTAATCGCGACTAGGTGGGCACAAAAAGACCAGGGAAACTTATGTTATATTTTAGAAAAGCTGGATTTCCGGCTACGCGCCAGGCGTCAGGCTTTCCCTCTTTTTATCTTGCTGGAGTTGAAATGAAAAAACTCACCTTTTTCGCGATTTTGGCAATGCTTGTTTCAGCCGGATATCCCTCCTTGAATAGGGATGGAATCGTAGGCGTCAACAAAACCTTTTCTGCCCAGACATTGCAACATGGCAAGCTGGGTATCGGCGTGCATACACAGGTTATCGACGACCAGGTGGAATTGCAGAATTCGGAAATAACCGTGAACGGGGAAACGACGCCGCACGTTTTGACGGATTTTCTGACTTTGAGTTCCAGCGTTTTCCTATCCCTTGGGCTTGGGGCCTATACGGATGTGGGTTTGGCTCTTCCCCTTTATTATGAAAAAATCAAAAGCGCCCGTCCCGGCTTGGATATGGATCAGCAATACCAAGGAGACCTGAGGTACCGCCTTAAATTTCAATTTCCGATGAAAGATGTTCAGGTGGTGAGCATGGCTTTGCTGCTAGGGGGAACAGCCCCGACCCAATTCGATGGGCGCGGCGTAATTCCACGGGAATTGGAATACATGACCAATAACATTCAGGATTTTGGGGAAGGCTCTTCACCATTTGGTGCTGGACGACCAACCTTTATGGCCGGTTTGGGCATGACTTTGGATTTGGGTCAAGTTGCAGAGGAGTTTCAATTTCTGTGGCATTTCAACGGTGGCGTCAAAAAAATCAATCTCAGCAAACAGCCTCCTTTTGACGATATCCTTTTTTGGTCTACCGCGGCCGAGTATGAGGCTGGCTCTTTCATTCGGTTTTTCACTGAATTCTACCACGAGTCCAATTTTAAGAAACTTGGCAATGATGAATTCGGCAGCCAGCCCACCACTCTCACTTTTGGCAGCATTGCCCAGACGCCCGTAGGCCTGAACTTCTACGCGGGTTTAGTGGTTGGATTCAATACCACTTACCTCCCTGTGCAATACCAGTTCAACGGTGGACCTGAAACACACACATTCAACATGAAAGCATCCCCGGATTTGTCCATGCTTTTTGAAATCACCTGGTCGGGATTCATTTTAAAACAGGACAATGATCACGACGGCATTATGAACAAGGTGGACAAGTGTCCGGATGCCGCTGAAGACAAAGATGGTTTTGAGGACAGTGACGGGTGTCCGGATCCGGATAACGATAAAGATGGTCTCTCAGACATAAAAGATAAATGTCCGCTTGAAGCCGAAGATATGGATAATTTCGAGGATGATGACGGATGCCCAGAACCCGACAATGACATGGATGGGGTTATGGATCCAGCAGACAAATGCCCCAACGTCGCCCAAGGAGTAGATGGCAAAGACGGCTGCCCCAATCTCGACAAGGACAAGGATGGCATTTTAGATGTAGCGGATAAATGCCCAGGTGAAGCGGAAGACAAGGATAACTTTGAAGATGAGGATGGCTGTCCGGAACCCGATAATGACAAGGACGGAATAGCCGATGCCGAGGATAAATGTCCCAATGCGCCCGAGACCATGAACGGTTTCGAAGACACGGACGGCTGTCCGGACCATATCCAAATCAAAGAAGTGGTCAAGACCATGATCCTGCGCGGAGTCAATTTTCAAACCAACTCTGCGGAACTGATGACGGAGTCTTTCCGGGCTCTGGATGAAATCGTGCCGGGCATACAGAATAGCCCTGAAGTCACTTTCGAAATAGCCGGACATACGGACAATCGCGGTAACCCTACCAAAAATCAAATGCTCTCTCAGGCTCGCGCACAATCCGTAGCAAACTATTTCATCCAAAAAGGCGTCGACCCCAAGCGATTGAAGGTCATGGGTTACGGCTCATCCCGACCTTTGGGGCCCAATACCTCCGCAGAAGGCCGGGCCCTTAACCGCAGAGTAGAACTAAACAGGATAAACTAATCGCCGTATTGTATATCGGCATTTTATTGATCTTTTCTGATTCATGCGCATGCCAAGACTCTTTCGATTTATTTTTGCGGCCCTTGGCCTCTGCCTGGCATTGAAGATTGCTGAAGCCAGGCCGACGGCAAAACACACCCATAGTGTAGCCCCGACCAACTGCCAGGTAATGGCGGATTCCGTCCAGAAGTTGTATGAAGCCGGTGACCCGGTATTCTTATCGTGGAAGATTCCCTCCACATGCGATCCCTCCTTATTGTACTTAGCATATTACTATCAGGGGTTGGGCTATTATCTACTTTCCAGATGGAAGGAATCGCTATACCTTCTCACACTAGCCAAGGAAATTGGCGGCCCTAAAGACGAAGAAATTCTCTTTCACCTTTGGAATGTGAATAAAAAACTAGACCGTTCGCAGGAAATGGAACGAGCGACCCTGGAGCTGCATCAACGTTTCCCGAATTCCTTTTTCCTCATGGAAATTCTTGACCATTGGAAGCCGACAAAATATCCCACCCAATCCTGGAATTTTGGATTTACTTCTAAAATTTCAATGTCGAGCAATGATTATTTCGACCAAGTGTTTGCCAATCGACTGCGCGCGGCACCTGGACAGAGTCATGGAAAGCATCGGTTTCGAGAATCCGGTTCCTTAACTCTCAAAGCAAAATTGGACGATAAAACGTTGCAAGCCGTACAGGCTGATGTCGGCGGTGAGTACGAATACCAAGGTTTGACAGCCGAAGCGGATTATGGGGCTGGCTTCGAGGGCGGGAGCGCAAAAGACCCGCTCCTGTTGGTGCGCAATGGTTTTGAAAGTCGGCTGGCGGATTCCAATTGGAATTGGCTACAAGGCAGGCTCGCCCTTGGTTATAGCCATTCGACCAAGGCTGGCTGGAACCTCGGATGGAAAGTCAACGCCCTTCAACTTGCCAAAGACTGGCGTGTGTTGGGAATAGGTCATTCCCAAAGTATAATTTTCCCGTCTTGGATTTTGTTGAGCTACATAGACTACCAAGTTCATTGGCTCCATATTCCAGTTACGCAAGGCGCGTCTTCATCGGGAACCGCTAATCTTGATGGCCTGCATACCTTTTTGGCAAACCTAACACCCTTCCTGATTTGGGAGAAACAATCACTTGGTATTGGTGGCACCTACTATCTCTCCAGGAATCACTACACAGGGGGAGTCAGCCGCGACATATTGTCTAACCATAGCTTTACCATTACGTCAGCCTATTCGTATGACATTTTTACCAGGATGAAAATAAACTTGAACGCTTCGTATGGGCGCGAATTAAATCAAAAATTTTCAGCACCAGGATACGCTCACCAAACTCTTTATGGTATCGATGTCGGATTTGCATATTCCTATTAAAACAGCCTAAACATGAGTCCATGCGGTTTTTTGAGCTTGCCAGACATCGGCTGTACCGAAAGGTACGCTTCATGAAAAACTGGAACGGAATCACACCGGAATTCTCAAAGACCATCAGAAATTTCCGCAGATTCAGCTGTCCGCAGATTCCAGTTTTCGCTATACTGAAAAGAAACCATTAACTTACTATTTCCATGAAGCCAAATCGATTGTTCCATTTTTCCATACCCCATCTTCTGACCATTGGCATGCTATTGGTACTGGTATTGGCAGATGCACGCGGGGATGCCAGTCAAGCATCCCGAGATGGCGTGCGCGACCGACCTTCCGGCACCAGTGCGAAGGACGCCGTCCAATCGGATCTCCAACGCACCACCGATCACTTTGAACTTCTGGCACGCCGCCTTCAAGAAAGCAAGTTGCCGAGAACCATAGAGCTGTTGGACAAGGTTCGTTCCCTACTTATCCGCGCCAAACTAGAACTGGATCAAAATCACCTGACCCTAGTCCATGATTTGCTTAACCAAGTTGAATCCTTGTTTCCTGAACTCGGTCGACTGGCCGAACAAATTCCCAATCAAGACAAGTACGGACTTCCTGAGTCTTTCCAGGACGGATATCAAAATCAGCAGCCCGCAGCCCGGGTAGCCATGGCACAGGCGACGGAAACGTATCACCGCGTTTACGATCACCTCTCCCGCTTGCGCGACCAGAATAAACTGCAGACCGATCCCAATGCCAATGAACAGCTGATCCATATTCAGGATTTACTGGAAAAATGCCGCGAAGCATTGGCCTCTGGACATGCGGAAGCTGCGAAAGGGCTAGGCATAAAAGCCGAGGCACAATTGACGGAATGGCACCAGGTAACCATCAGGACAGGGGGTGATCCACTGCGCGTTTCGGCAAGCGCCCTGGAGAGATTGAAAACAAAAATCGATAAGGCCACTGAAATCATTCGAACTTCCGGCAATGAAAAAGCTCAGCGGATACTGGAAAAAAGTTTGGAGCATTTGGAGCGTGCGGAACGGGGCCAAGCTGAAAATCAATCTGTCCAAGCCCAAGTGGAGATGGATATTGCCTTAAAATTGGCAGCCAAAGCCGTCGATATCGCCCGGTCCAGCCAATCTCGCTGATTTCCCTTTAGATTTTCCTTTTCTTTTTGTCATATTGAAGCTTGGAATCCATTTTCGCTGCCATCCTCATTTTACTCACCAGCGCAAGTGCGCTTTGCGCCAATGAAATGACTGATTCCCTAGCCTTTGTAAAAAAGCGACAGCAAATTCTAACAAATACTCCCGACCAACGAAAAACTTTGGTTCTGAGTGCCGCCGAAGAATTGGCCCGGGATGGGTATTTTGTAGAAGCATTGGATTTGATTTACAGCCTGGATGATTCCGCTGCAACCGCTAGCCTAGCAGAATCTTTCCTCTACGACAGCAGCTGGGAAGCCCTCTCCTCAAATGAACTTTCTTCTCCAAAAAAATCTCCCGTTAACGGGTACGTGCAGTCCTCCCTTGAGTATAACGATTGGACCGGCCAAGACCAGCCCCTCGGCGGGCGGGTGCGGGCTAAATTGGAGTGGTTGCCCACACATCCACTGTTTGAAAGGGTAACCTCCTGGTTTCAAGGGTCGGACAGAAACGCGTATTTCGATTTTGCTACCAAGGGCACGGCTTGGAACCGCATACTCAAAGTTGAAACGGAAGGTCTGGCAGAAAAAAAACTTTGGCAGTCGTTTGGCGACTCCTTGGATCGAGTATTTATCCTAACCAAAATCGAAGCGAATACCAGGCCTCTTGGTAAACCAGTTTCACTGGTTTTTCCCGTTCGAGCGGAGCTGGAGCAATTTCGATTTGATCGGTTCGGTTCGCTTTCCACGCGTTCGCTTTGGACTGCGCCGGGCATTGAAGCTGTTTCCGAAAATCTTCGCAAATCGCTCAGCTTATCTTGGGAAATCAAAGAATTGACTTACCCTGATGCCGTATCGGCCAGCAATATCCGACAGGGTCCGGTCGCTTGGTGTGAATGGTATGGAGACCGATTCTCCATTGAGACAGAAACCCGTTACCAAACCTATTTCTATCAGCGGGACACATCCCTTTATAAACAGCGGGATCTGGAAACGCGCGCAGGGATATTTGTGAAAACTTGGCCAGGACTGAAAGCTGGAATCCGCATGCTGGGTGAAAGTGAATTTGGAGATTACAAAGACAGCGTGGGAGTAATCAGAGATAGTGCGGGTCTTGTTACCTTAAACCAAATTCTGACACGCTATACACTCAAAGGTTCAACTTGGAGCGTGCAGCCACAAATGGTTTGGGAATGGGCGTCAAGTTATACTCTTACCCTAAGCCTAGCTTACGGACAAGGAAATTTTCCAGCGATCACCAAGTTAGAAGGTCAATTTTTGGAAATCCCAAAATATCTGGAAACCCCATACCAAGATTGGAGGCCTTCCTTGGGCCTTATCATTATGGCGAAGAATGTTTTTCTCAACTTAACTGCGGATTATGAAACCAATACCGTACCCTCTAACGCTCTCTACAGCCTGGGTTCAAGCCAAGGCGTGGGTCTGGACGCCACATTATTCTGGAAACTACGATCATGGCTCGAACTCGAGTTGACAGGCATATTTACACGCCGCTTGGATGGTAGCAACTTACCAGGTCGTATTCAGGATATGGCCTCGCTTTCTCTAGGCTTTACATCGAGGTTCCCATGAGGCGTCCCCTTCTATTGGCCTTGGGAGCAGCGCTGATGGCCCTGGCCCTGCTTTTTGGATTTTCCGCATGGCTATTCTCCAGGAACATGGGGCAGGCACGCCATATTTCCGAAGCACGCATGTCCGCCCTCGCAGTCTATATCGCCGAGCATATCCACGAGGACATTTTTTCCTACCCATTCGCATACCAACCCTCCGCATTTCCCGATGCTTATGCGGAACAACAAAATCGGTGGCTCAGTCGATTGACCCAGGCTACCGGCCTCGAACGCGCCGTGATCACGGATTCTTTGGGGCAAGTTTATGCGGGAAGCCAGAACCTAATTGCCAAGGGGGAGGATATCGTACCCTACTTAATGGACACGGCTTTATTCAAACGCGCCGCCAGCGCAAACATTCCCTTGTTTACGGGGCTTTCCGAAATCGATGGCGTGTATTTCCAGTCCCTGTATTATCCCTTTACCTTGCGCGATCGCCTGCATCTAATCGTACTCGAATCCGACCAGAACTTTATCGCCTATGTGGATCAGTTTAGGAACTACTTGATATTCGCGTCCCTGTTTTTACTGGGCTTGTTCACCCTCCTAACCGCCGGCATCTTCGCCCTCGACCGAAAATTCCAAGCCGCATTGGACGCGTCGCGCCGCCATGAGAACCTGGCTTTTTTGGGTCGCATCAGTGCCGAATTGGCCCATGAACTTAAGAACCCACTGGCTATCATCAAGGCGTCCGTGGACGTTCTCCGCAAAAAATTCGACACCGGAAATGAGCACCCGGCCTTTCGTTACTTGTCGGAAGAGACCATGCGGCTGTCTCGACTCATCAGCAATATTCTCGGATTGTCCAAAGACAAAAGCTTGGAGTTCAAGCCTTTTCAGCCGCGCGGAGCCCTGCTAGAATTGCGGGAAACGCATCGCAAAGAATTCCCCGATGTGGAGTGGAGCATCAACATTCCCAGTGACCTAGTACTCATCGGTGACCGCGATTCCTTTCGCCAAGTTGCCGACAACCTCGGCCGGAATGCCTCCCATGCCATGACCGGCAAAGGTACCTTTCGTGTCACCTACCGTCCGGATGGGCACGACCGGAAAGGACCCAAGGGAGGAACACTCCTATTCACGGATTCGGGTCCAGGGCTTCCACCTGATATTCGCAAAAGAATGTTTGAGCCCTTCGTATCAGGTTCAAAAACGGGTACGGGATTGGGGCTATCCATAGTTAAAAGTATTTGCACACGGGCCGGATGGACCATTGGTCTGGAAGCCAATGCCGCGGACAATGGCGCATCCACCTGCTTTTCCCTTTGGATACCCGTCAGCAGTATCACGCGTGATACGCAAGCGGCTGCAGGTAAACCAATAGGGCTGGAACCATAGGGAGTCAATATGTCCAGAATTCTCATTGTCGATGACGAGCCAAGCATGCGGGCTATATTATCTATGGCCCTGGAATCCGAAGCAATGACGGTGGTACAAGCATCCTCTGCGGAAGAGGCCCTGGAAACGCTCAGACGAGCGGACTCCTTTGATGCGATGGTAACGGATGTGCGTATGCCGGGATTGTCGGGACTGGATCTCGTCAAGCGTGCCCGCAAATTGCGCCCCAATCTGGAATGCATTGTGATGACTGCGTATGCCGATGCAAGTACGGGCGTGGAAGCCATGCGCAACGGTGCCTTTGAATACGTGACCAAACCCTTTGAGATGGATGAGATGATCCTGCTTATTCAATCCGCATTGGAGAAAGTGCGGCTACGCGAAGAGGTGGCGGAATTACGGGTGCGCGAAAGCGGTCGCTACCGATTGGATCGGATAATCGGAACGTCACAAGCCATGCAAGAGGTCATCAAGCAGGCCAAATTGGTGGCCAAGCGCGATACGACTGTGCTTCTGCGTGGCAAGAGCGGCACGGGCAAGGAATTGCTGGCGCGCGGCATTCATTCCGAAAGTGGTCGGGAAGCATTTTTCGCGGTCAGCTGCGCAGGATTGCCGGAAAACCTTTTGGCCTCGGAACTTTTCGGTCATGAGGCCGGAGCCTTTGCCGGTGCGCATGCGCAGAAAATCGGCATACTCGAATATTCGGGAAGCGGCACGCTTTTTCTGGATGAGGTGGGAGATATTCCTCCGGCGCTGCAAGTCAAACTATTGGGGGTATTGCAGGAGCGCGAGTTCACACGCGTTGGGGGAACACGCGTGGTACATACCCATTCCCGTATCATAGCCGCTACCCGGCGGAATCTGGAAGAGGAAGTCGCCAAAGGTGATTTCCGGGAAGATTTATATTTCCGGCTCAATATTTATCCCATTTTTGTGCCTGCCCTCGCAGAGCGCATGGAAGATATCCCCGCCCTGACCGATGCCTTCCTAAATAAATTTGGGCATACATCCGGTATGCAAGCAGGCGTTCTGACTATGTTGCTCGAATATTCCTGGCCAGGCGGTGTGCGTGAATTGGAAAACTATCTGGAACGGGCTGCCATTGCCGCCGAAGCGGGTCCAGTGGAAATTCATCATTTGCCGGAGCAGGTCCGACAAAAAAGAGTGCTCAACCGGCCCACGCCTTTTCGCCTCCCTGAAACCGGCATCTCCCTGGATGAATTAGAACGCAGCTTGATTCTACAGGCTCTGGAGATGACCGGCGAGAATAAAACCAAAGCAGCCGGACTTCTCGGCATCAGCCGTCGGGCGCTTTATTCCAGAATGCATACCCATAATATTCGCGGTCGAGGCGACGAGGCAGGTCCATCGTAGAATAGAGGATGGATTATGGGGAGATTCTGGATTGGAAAATGGCTTCTATTTACGTAAGCTCTGGTCCCCTCCTCCAAGGAACCCGTATGCCAAATCCCTTCGCCATGACCTTCGCCGCGCTGTGCGTTTCCGCATGGGCCGTTGCCGCGCAGGCCACCCTACCTTTCCAGGGCACGGTCCAGAATCTTTTTCAAAGCAAATGCATGACGTGCCATGCCACCACCCTGATACAAGGCCGCTACCTCATGCTCAACGATTCGGTCTGGGTCGTCACCAACCGGCAATATCTCCTGCAGAAAATCACGCCCCAATCCCCCTTGGGTCCCATCAAGAGCCTTTCCGCCCAAGACATGGCGGCCATCCGCGATTTCCTGACCAGTGCGAGCGCGACGGGCATAGCGCCCGGAACTCCGGGGGGACACGGCAACCGGGAAGGCTACCAGCGGGCATCCCGGGAATTGGATTTCCGGTGGACCTTGTCCAAATGGTCCCTATTGGAACTGGACATCCTGGACGGGACGGGGAAAAGGCGAACCGTGGGTGTGGATGGTAGGACCGGAATGGTCCGGGATATGGCATCACGACCCTAAACTTCACGCAGGGCTCCACCCCCAGCCCCTTTCAAAGGACTTCTGATTCTGAAGGTTTACCATTTGCACCCTAAAAAAGCGGCTTGAGATGAGGTGCGCGCTGACCGAGAACCTAAATACTCGATTTTTGGGCTAATTTCATCCTAACCGTGTATTTTGATATTATTATACGGTTATACTTTTGAATTTTATGATATTTAAACTTTAATGCTATTCGATTATCATATAATTTCAATCTTATTACATTGATATTTCTATTAAATAGCCGATTATAGTGCTTTTTGTTATAATTTGGCCATGATTCCACGCCGGATAGAAAGTCTGATTCAAGGCTATTTGGGTGAAATTACGCCCGAGAAAAGACGGGCCATCGTGGTCTTGGGGCCACGACAGGTGGGGAAAACCACCCTGATGCAAAAGCTCTTCAATCCCTCTCGACCCGATGTCAAATGGATCAATGGTGAAATAGGTGCGGATCGGGAACTCCTTTCCATCCTCAACCCGGAAAACCTGAAGCATGGACTGGGCGGCGCGACGACCATAGTCATCGATGAGGCACAGAGGATCGAAAGCATCGGCCTCGTTGTCAAAATGCTGGTGGACAAATACCCGGAAATTCAAATCCTGGTTACCGGTTCTTCCGCCCTGGAACTGGCCCACGGTCACTACGAATCCATGACCGGTCGAGCTTGGAATCTATCCATATATCCACTCTCATTCGAAGAAATGGTCGCGCATACCGGATTCCTTGAGGAAAAAAAATTCCTGCCGATTCGCATGCAGTACGGCTATTACCCGCAAGTGGTTACCGGTCCGGGAATGGAGCAAAAAATTCTGGCCAACCTGTGCGATGGTTCCCTGTACAAAGATATCTTGGCCTATCAGCAGATTCGCAAACCAGCATTGGTCGAAAAGCTTTTGCGCGCCTTGGCCTTGCAGGTAGGCAACGAAGTCACCTATCCCGAGGTGGGTCAACTCATCAACAGCAATCCCGAAACCGTGGAGCGCTACATCGACCTACTTGAGAAGGCATTCGTGATCTTCCGACTCCACTCGTTGAGTCGTAACATGCGTAACGAAATAAAACGCAGTCGCAAAATCTATTTCTACGATCTGGGCATACGCAACTCCCTGATACAGAATTTCATCCCCATCTCACTACGGGCCGATACGGGCGGGCTCTGGGAGAATTTCTGCATCCTGGAACGCATGAAAACGCTGGCCTACCACGAAAAGCACGTGAACCCATACTTCTGGCGCACCCACACCCAAAAAGAAATCGACTACATCGAAGAATACGACGGCAAGCTGCACGCCTACGAATTCAAATGGAATCCGAAAGCTAAGCCCAAAAACCCTAAGCCATTCCTCGAAGCCTACCCGGGTAGCGAATTCAAAGTAATCTCACCGGAGAATTTCCATGAGTTCGCAATGATTCCGGACAAAAAGAAATAAGCAAGTACCCGGTCAAATGCCATGGATGTGACATCTGCGTTTTATCCGATGGTGCGGGGCCTCTGCAAATACTCCGCCTTGCATGCAAGGGGACTTCGGCACCTTCACGTAATGCAGTTATTGGTTATTGATTCGCGGGTAAATTTGTTGCTGGATGAATGGGAAAGGACAAAGTAGGTTGCGGGATTACCGGACGGGGCGCGCCTGAAGCCTATAATCTGGGGCGTTAGAAGGAGATCTGCACGGGAGTTAATTGGCTTGTCGTGGTTCCGTTTCCAAATTGACCATAACTATTTGCTCCTGTTGCCCAGAGAGTGCCATCTGTCTTTAGAATAAGAGTATGGGTGCCACCAGCAGCCATACTCGCGACGCCGGTCATCATCTGATAGGGAGTTAAACGGTTGGTAGTAGTTCCGTCGCCCAATTCTCCGGAACTATTCTGGCCGGTTGCCCAAAGCGTCCCATCGGTTTTTAGGATGAAGGCGCTGGAGTAACCTGCAACCATATTCGCAACACCAGTCATTATCTGGAAAAGAATTGATCGGTCTGTATTGGATCCGTCACCCAATTCTCCAGAACTATTATGTCCGGTTGCCCAAAGTGTTCCATCTGTTTTTAATACTAAGGAAAAGCCATGACCAGCAGCCACATTTGCAACGCCTGTCATTATTTGAATGGCGGTTAATCGCTTGACTTTGGTACCGTCCCCTAATTCGCCGTAATCATTCTGGCCCGTTGCCCAAAGAGTACCATCTGCCTTTAAGACAAGGCTATGGTATAAGCCGGCTGCCATATTTGTGACGCCTGTCATCACCTGCACAGGAGTAAAACGGTTAGTGGCAGTCCCATCCCCCAATTGACCATCAGAGTTATGTCCAGTTGCCCAAAGGGTACCATCTGCCTTTAGGATAAGGGTATACAGGTAGCCACCTTTCACCTTTGCGACACCAGTCATCATCTGATAGGGTGTTAAACGGTTGACGGTGGTACCGTCACCAAGTTGGCCGTACGTATTATCACCGGTTGCCCAAAGAGTGCCATCTGTTTTTATTATAAGGGTGTGGCGTAAACCATGTGCCATATTTGCGACACCGGTCATCATCTGGTAGGGTGTTAAACGGTTGACGGTGGTACCGTCCCCTAATTGGCCAACTGTATTCTCACCGGTTACCCAAAGCGTCCCATCAGTCCTTAAGAATAGAGTGTGATAGAAACCGGCGTCAATTTTTGAAAAAGGAGCGCGAAGGCGCGTCACCATCACAGAATAGGTTTTTGTTATTCCGGTTTCGGCCTTGACCACTACCAAAATCGAATTAGCACCTACATCCAGAGCAACAACGCTCGAAGTCGAACCAGAAAGTACTGCCGTTCCATTAACGGTTATCGTGGAAGTCGAGGAGGTCAAGGCTGTAGGCATTACTGTAGTAGTGGCTATCACATAAGGAACCGTCAATGTATAATCCAAGCTTCCTCCACTAAATGTAGGGCTAATCGCTCCCGCCGAAAGCACCAAGCCGGATAAATCTGTTGAGCCAACCGACTCCGACCTTATGACGGTAACCTGATATGCCTTAGTAAATCCACTAATGCCACTGTCGGACAAAACCACGATGGAAATGGAGTTCGAGCCCAAGCTCAATGGAACGGAACTGGAAGCAGAACCAGAACTGACTACAGTGCCATTAATCGTGATGGTGGCCGTATTCGGCGTCAATGCAGTGGCCATTACGGTCGTTGTCTTGATTGCATACGCAACGGTCAGGGTATAGTTCAAGGTGGAGGGGCTAAATGCCGGGCTGAGACTGCCTGCTGAAAGCGTCAAGGCCGACAAATTTGCCGAGGTAGCTGTCGCGGCAGTGCGTGTGACAATCACGTTATAAGATTTATTAGTTCCATTTTCCGTAACCACCACCAAAATCGAATTAGTCCCCACAGCCAGCGCCACCACGCCCGAAGCCGCACCAGAAACCACCGCTGTTCCATTGACGGTTATACTGGAAGTCGAAGGTGTCAAGGCCGTTGGCGTAACAGTCGTATTGGCCACCCCATTTGGAACAGTCAAGGTGTATTCCAAAGTTCCGGCACTGAACGCGGGGCTAATTGCTCCCGCCGAAAGTACCAACCCAGACAAATCCGTTGAGCCAACCGACGCCGACCGGATCACGGTAACCTGATATGCCTTGGTAAAACCACTTATGCCGCTGTCGGACAAAACCACTATGGAAATGGAGTTCGAGCCCAAGTTCAAGGCGATTGAATTTGAAGCTGAACCAGAACGGACTGCGATTCCATTGACTGTTATGCTGGCCGTAGTCGGCGTCAAGGCTGTGGCCACTACTGTCGTGGCATTAATCGCATAAGCAACGGTCATGGTATAGTTCAAGGTTGAAGCACTGAAGGCAGGACTGAGACTTCCAGCTGAAAGCGTCAAGGCCGACAAATTTGCGGAGACGGTTCCCGGGGCTGCGCGGGTGACGATTACGGTATAGGTTTTTTTATCCCCGTTTTCCGCTGTAACAACAACAGGGACGATGTTTATTCCATTTGCCAATAGAAGTACCTGCGAAGCTTTTCCCGAAACCGTAGCAGAATCCTTGACCTTAACTGTGGCCCTTTGGGAATCAGATAAAGTTGGAGTGATTGTAGTGAAGGTGACGGTATTGGCAACAGAAAGCTCATAGTTTAAACTATCGGCAAAAAAGGCCTTGGTAAAAATCCCAGCGGAGGCCACCAAATTACTCAGATTGGCATTGGCAGAAGCGGAGCGACGCACAAGAATCCTATAGGTTTTTTTAACGCCGTTTTCTGCAACTACTACAATGGGAATCAGGGTCTCACCGACCTTCAAGGTTATGACCCCGGAAGCCACATTGGAAAATAAATTCAATGCATTTAAGCTGATAGTGGTTTTGGTATTCAAGCACAATACCGTTACCGTGGTCGACAGCTTTTCATTTGGAACAGAGACAACGTATTCAGTATCGTTTTTGGAAAATGCCGTGTCCAAAGTACCGGCGGAAACAGAAAGACCGGAGAGATCACTCCCCACACCCAGAGTATCGCCCTTGGCTATTACCGCCAGTGTAAACACGGTGGTTACGGTAGCGCCTACGTGTACGGTGATTTCCGTTCTACCAATTCCCATCGCAACCATTGTATTACCAGATATTATCGTGGCCACTGAAACATCTTTGCTTGTCAGGGTAAAAATGGTATCCGTGGCATTTGCAGGTTTAAAGCTCAGGGTGGGAACAAGATTGGCTTGCCCAAGGGTCATGGAAATGACCGAAGCCGCAGTCACCGATTGCACCGGAATATCCAATTTGAAAACTGTGACGACTAAAGTAGTTCTATGGTTGCCATCGGAGGTTTCCAAAGTCACCATAGCCGTGCCTGGGGCGACTCCAAGAATTCTCTGTCCCACGATTCGGGCTACCTCGGGCTTATCGCTCAGCAGTGTATACTCTTTGCTGGTTGCGTCAATGGGCGTCCAGGTCAACGCCGGGGCCAGATCCTGGCCTACCTCTAATGTCAGGTTTTGGGCGGAAATGGAAACTACCCTTTTTCCATCAGCCAGCACCGTGGCGATAAATGAAGCCGACATCACTTCATTGCCGTTTCCCTTAACCCAGATCAACGCGCTCCCGACGGCGATAGCCTCAAGACTTCCATTATGTGGCCTGACTTTGGTAGAATCCGAACTTGTCAGACTGTAGCCCATGTTCTCCGCCTCTGGCGGCATCCATGTGAGTCTAGGCGACACGGGCGCGTCACCCAGCCAGAGAATCATATCCTTGGCCGAGAGGGAATTGGTAGGTCCGATAAGTTTACTCAGAGCCAAAGCCTGATCGAAACATTGTTTAGCCGATAAAATACAGTTCGGGGAATATTTGTTGACACTATCGGCCACCCCGTCGTGATCGTTGTCACGCGCCCAGGCATCGCCCACAAAGGATTGGCTGCCTGGAAAGTACGGGCTTTCAAAGTCCCGATGACAAGAGAGGCAAAAGCCGAGGATCAATACCAGCAGCAGGGCATGAAAGGGCCTTAAGCGATTCAGCCTGCCGTTGCCCATCCAGTCCATCCTCGCCCCCAGCATTAGAATGAATACACCAGAAACGTACCTGCCCCAACCAAGCACAATCCGCTCAGGACCCCGAATATCACGGACCCGCGCTCCTTGGCCAATACCACCGAGTGGAACTTTTTCGCTGACTCAAGCGAACGCGCATCCTGGAATCGCTTGTAATTCCGATCCGCTTCCAAAGTTGCAGCATATGCCAGATACCCTAAGGTTGCGCTCAGTACCACGCTCACACCTGCCCCCGCCAAGGTCCATTTCTTTGCGCCTATTGAACCGGATGCCGGTTCAAAAGCATTGCCCGGCAGCTTGAATAGGCTGGTAAAAAACCTGTTTTCATATTCCATGAGTTTATGAAAATCCTCCGTGGACTTGGCAGGCCATTCCCGAATCTTTTTCTTGGCAGCCACATCATAAAGCGCCAACTGCAATTGATAGTTGCCTGTTCTACTTTCCTGCAGTTTTGAATAAACCAGATGGGTGACGTCCATTTTTCCGCCCAAAGAAAATATGCTCGAATCATTGGGTTGAAATTCATGTTTGTTCACGCCTAGTGCCGACAGCAATTCTTCCATCTCCTTGCTGCCCATAATGTCAAAGCTGCGGGAAGCATAGAGATGCGTGGCGACCCGCTCCGACATGATGCGGGAAGCGGGCGAACCTTCCTGACTCAAATCAAGTACCGTGAGTTGCCCATGCTTATCCCGTCGATCCGTTTGCGCCTGGCCAGGTACTAGATAAGCGGCCATTTGCGCCAAAGTGGCTTCCAAGCCCAATTCCGGTTGGCCTTTTTGTTTTTTAGGGACATCGCCAACTTGGGACCAAACCACCTGGGAGGTAGGCACATGCACCAGATTGAAGGTATAGGCAAATAAGTCTCCGTAGTTGGTAACGGACCCGAATAAAATGTATTCGGCGCCCAGAATATTGCCATTGTCAAATGCGCATTGGAATTCATGGCAAGGTGATTTGACATCGATCTTAAAATCCCTAAACTTGGATAACATGCTGTCGCGCGGAATAAGAGTCCAAAGTCGATTGTTTTGAAAATAACTGTGAAGGCGTCCTCCCCACACCGTATCAATACCCTGGTTGTTCAGGTTGACGGGATCCAAGATTGCTAACAAAGGCTTGTGACTGTCCAAGGCAATCGGAGCAGGGGCCGCCACGATTATGCCGAAAACCAAGCCTAGCATGAAAAGTGTTAGCCGATTCCAAAAAATGGTTACTTTTGTCACATTAGGAGAGTAGGTAAATTTAAGGACCTTTCCAATCCTTGGTTTGAGGGAAATATTGACGGTCACATGGATTTTCGAGTACTCTTTTAAGGCTGCCACATGAAAAAAACAACTCAATTTCTCAGTGCAAACCTCAAACTAAAAGGCTTGAAAATAATTTCCATCGAATTAAAAGAAAACGAGTTGAGAGTTGCGCTGCAAAATAAGCAAAGATTGATATCTCTCCTCGTTTTCAGCGGCATAATTGGTTTCAAGGAGTGCGGTTCAGTAGGCAAAGGGCTTACGGAACTTTTACTGGCAGATAAGGGAAGCTTCAAGGTAATGCGTATTCGAAATCTTAAAGGCAAAATCCTATTCCATTGCGAATGTATGGAAGGAACCTTTCTGGCTGCAGAATGAAATTTTCAGATTCGGCCAACCTGTTAACACCTATTAAAAATGACCCAACCAGCCTCAAAAATCATAAACATGTGTCTAACAAATCGACATTGATGCCTAGCTAGTGTAAAATTTTCTCAACCTTCATAAATTACCTGTGCGAAAAATTAATTCTATATTAAACTTAGTCTGTAAACAATTACCTCTTTCCATTAGGGAGCTCAAATGGCAAAACCCATTACCAGAACAGCCCCACTTGAAGATGAGGATGCTGAATCCTTTCTGCAAGCAGCCTCAGAAAATGAAAATTCCTACCCAACTCTTGCAGAGTCGAAAAGAATAAAAGACTCCCTTGATAAAGCTTTTCGAAAATTCGAGGGCATGAAAATTATTTTTAATGCCTAATGCCTTAGTCGGCTATGATTCACCGCTTGGTCCAACTTTCTACAAACGAGCCAATACCATTTGACTGTGGGGATGATGATACCCCAGTAGTCATGTATAGTTTATCCAATGACCGAATCGATGTGAGCGAAATGGGTGCATCAAAAAACAAAATTCTTAGGCCCGTCCCCAATGCGAAACGCAAATACAAATCTTACCCAGCAGTTAAAATAGGTACCTTACGGTAGACGCCTATCCTAGGGTCGAGCCTTTTTACCAAAAGAATGACTTTGGACGACTTAACCCGAATAGTGAAGTAGCGGAAAACGAAAATATCCTGATGTACACAGATCTTATCAAAATGAAAAGAGCCTTGGACTCAGATCCTGAACTAAAATCTGGTTACGATAAAACTATTCGTGGGATGATGGCATAATCTTGCAGTGGCTGTCGCCGCATATTCAATAAAATTGCATCGCGCAATTGTATTTGGTTCTTCGGTAAATCGAACCCCTCAACTCCAGCCTCACTCCCCCATTTTCCAGACGGGAATCGTAAATTCGGCACTCACCAGCCCCATCACTAATCGAATGGTAGACCCAATCCCACACGCCGGGATCGGTCGCAATTCCCGCTATCGTAAATGCCGAACTTTATTTTGGAGCAAACAAGTGCCAAAACAAGGAAAGGACGCTGAAAGCCTTGGCTCGCGGAGCGGTTCTCGTGACGTATAAGGTAAAAGAATTCAAACGCCTCCATGGTTTGGTCTGGGAGGACTGGACGCTTTAATTATTACCTTTTTCCCAGTAATCCGTAGCCATATCCAGGGGAAAAACATGAAGCACTCAATTAAAATTACCGTCGTGGCCTGCGCCGCATTCCTGCTAGTGAATTGTATTCGAAATCAAACCTATGTGGTGGTAAATCCTACACACGCAATGCATCCTGGAGATACCATACCGTTCAAAATATTGCATCGCGCTATTGTATTTGGCCCGTTGGATACGCAAACAAGAAAACTGAAAACGGAACTCAAGGTCACAAACCTTGATTTTTGGGCGGGAAACAAACACGGGAATAGAGTGGTCCCGAACAGCGCCAGGATTCATGGTTACCGGTTTATCCAGTTTCATAATGAGATTCTGACATGGAATGATCTAGACTCGAATAAGAGAATAGTTAGAGGCGCCCCCCGATTGGACACCATGGCCGTTTCAAGAGTTAAGCCTCCTGATACAATGTATTTACGCGCGATTAACAATTTCCGTGATACGGTTTTTAACAATGGGAAGGACTCAAACATTGTATGGCAAGGTTTTTCAAACCAAATTTATCAGACTTGGTTCCTCCTCGAAAAAGCCTATGTGGATACCATTGCTTTTCCAGCTGGGGCGTCTCCAGATACCATTGTTGGCAGCTTTGCGGGTTTTGCCATTGGAGTTGAAGTCGACTTCAAGGTAGTGGTTGGGCCGTATAAGCCCGGTAACACGAACTTCGCCAATTACTATTATGCTCGTGCGCATACCAAAATTGGCGGTGTCAACGACTCTACTCTGGACTTTAGCGTAGATGTTAATTTTGGGGCATGGGATAACCTGGTCATTAACCAACCCGTTGCGATTGAAAAAAGGGCCACCCCAGCCAAGTCCTTTATTTCCTATGATGGGAATAATATTCAGTTTCAGTGGAATGCCGCCTCACAAAACCCCGTGCAAATATTCAATTCCCAAGGCAATCTGATTCGCAACGGTTTGTCAAACGAGGGCCGTTACACGCTGTCCAAAAATGGAATTGGCCCTGGAACTTATTTCATCCGGCTGCAGTCAGACAACAAACCGATTGCGCAAAAATTCACGGTTAAGTGAAATCTCCTCAAATAAGTGATATGTTAAACTTATATTTTAGGTATAAAGTGGTACCACTTATTGACATAAATTAGGATAAATGCTATTATTTGCCTAAAAGAGGCGCTTCGTGAAACGCAGGATCCTAGTCGACCTTTTGGCGTGGAAGACGAAAAATAACCGTAAGCCGCTCATTCTGACCGGCGCTCGGCAGGTGGGTAAGACATATACGCTCAAGGCTTTTGGCAAGGCCGCTTATCCCCGCTTCCATTATCTCAATTTTGAGGAAGAACCTAGGCTTGCAAGTATTTTCGAAAAGGACCTTAAGCCAAAGCGCCTGTTACAAGAAATAAGTTTTCACCTCAACACTGCCATAAATGTTAACGAGGATCTTTTGGTTTTCGACGAGATCCAATCCGCCCCGCAGGCGCTAACTTCGCTTAAATATTTTGCTGAAGAACTGCCCGCGCTTTCACTTTGCGCAGCGGGCTCGTTACTTGGATTGCATTTGGCGGAAAGTTCTTTTCCCGTGGGCAAGGTGAACTTTCTGGACCTTCATCCGCTTGCTTTTGAAGAATTTCTGGCGGGGATTGGAGACGACAAATCGGTGCGATTTTTGGAAAGCTATGACTTTGAGAGTCCCTTACCGCAGCTTGTTCACGAGCATCTTTGGGACATGCTGAAAATCTATTTCGTGGTGGGAGGACTGCCCGAAGTGGTCTCCACCTATGCCTCCATGCAAACAGATCTCTTTCATGCCATGGAGGCAGCACGCAAAAAACAGCAGGACTTGATTACCGCCTACTTGGCGGATGTGGCCAAGCATTCAGGCAAAGTCAACTCAATGCATATCGAACGTGTTTGGCGAAGCGTACCTACACAATTGGCCAAGCCCGTGGATGGCAGCGCGCCCAAGTTCGGTTTTCAAGGCGTTGTGCCGGGCGTAAATGGATATGCGCGTCTGGCTGGAGCAGTAGACTGGCTAAGGACAGCGGGTTTGATTTTCAAATTTCCAATCGTCAACAAGGCATGGCTTCCCTTATCTGCCTATGCGGAAGACAGCGTATTCAAGCTGTACATGTTCGATGTCGGTTTGTTGGGGGCCATGGGCGGTTTATCACCCAAGATTCTTTTGGATTTTACATTCGGGTCCTTTAAAGGATATATCGCTGAAAACTTTGCTCTTCAGGAAATGACGACCACGGGTAAGGGCAATCGCGTTGCATGGCGGGAAAATACCGCCGAGGTGGAATTTCTGTGGGAGATGCAGGGAGAAATTCTACCCATTGAAGTCAAATCCGGATGGATTACCCAAGCCAAAAGTTTAAAAGTATTTGTGGAAAAATATCATCCTGAAAAACGGGTCACCTTAAGTGCCAAAAACTTTTCCGTGGACCGTGCAAAAGGGGCGTATCATGTTCCCCTCTATTTGGCTGCGCGGTTGCCGCAGATATTGTAATCCTTTTATATCTTATAAAAATGCCAGCAGACTATTCCCAATACTTAAAAACCGCCGAGAACGCCGCCCGTAGCGCAGGAGAACTAGCTCTCTCCATGCAGGGCAGACTTAAAAACATCGATTTCAAAGGCGAGAAGGATATCGTCACCGAGGCCGATTTCGCCTGCGATGCAGCCATCCGTAAGACTTTGATCAACGCGCATCCTTCCCACAATATTATTACTGAAGAAGCTGCGGCCGTAGAGATGGGTAGTGAGTTCACTTGGTTTGTAGATCCGGTGGATGGCACAGTCAACTATTCCAGGGGGTTTCCACTCTGGGGCGTTTCGGTGGGTTTGCGCAAGGGTGACGCCATGATTGCTGGTGCTATTTTTTTGCCTGCCATCGGTGAAATGTACACGGTCACATTAGGCGGCGGCGCGTATCTCAATGGTCAGAAAATCCACACGAGTCCCGTCGCTACACTTGCTGAAGCCATCATCTCGCATGGGGACTTCAATATCGGCGCCAATGAAACGGAAAGACTGGAATTGAATGCCAGAAACATTTCATCGCGGGCGCGCATGGCCGGAGCCGTACAACGCATCAAATGCATGGGCTCGGCCGTTTTGGAAGGCGCATTTGTGGCTACAGGACGCATGGAGGCCTACTGCATGTTGGCCATGAAACCCTGGGATGTCGCTGTGGCAGGGCTTCTGGTTACCGAGGCTGGAGGAAAGATTTCCAAGCTGGATGGAAGTACCTATTCCATCTTCGGCCCTGATGTGCTTTTCAGCAATGGGCTGCTCCACGACGACTTGCTTGCAATTTTGTAACCGCTAAATCCTCAAGGTTTCCCAAAATGCGCCGCATGCCGCATTTGACCTGACACCCGGATTACCCTACAATGGGAGGACCAAAGGGCCTTCCTCCATCGCACCGCACGAGTGGGGGAAGAAACGAGGTGTATGCAATCCGAAATGATTTTGCTGGTTGAAGATGAGAGTTCCTTACGTACGGTTATGAAAATGTACTTGGAAATATCGGGGTATACCGTGATGGATGCGGACAACGGCGTGGACGCCTTGTTTATGAGCACCCAACATAAGGGACCGATCCATCTTTTACTTACCGATGTGGAGATGTCTCCGATGAGTGGACCTGAATTGGCAGAGCAAATGCTTCTGTACCGACCAGAAACACAAGTGCTTTTTATGTCGGGTAATAGGCAAGCGGAAGATTTGTATAACGATATGTGCCTTCTGAATGCACAATTCATGGGCAAGCCCTTCAATCCCAAACAGCTTCACCAAACTGTCCGGCATGTCCTGGGAGCCCCTTCCTGAGCGGCCATTCGCGGCCGATAACTGGCCGACGTAGTAGCCCTTCGCCTTATTCCAAATTTGACTTGCTCGATGGCGGCCACCCCTGGAGGGAAGCGGCTTCCGAAGGATTCGTAGATTACCTTGCGCGTTACCGTCCCGGGGGGCGGGTCCTGTATTTCAATTTCGCACTCGCCGGCGAAATGGGACTCATTCCCACTAGCCACGGTGGCCGGATGAATGCGCGCCTGGAAGCCAAGATATTGAAAACGTTCTCGCTGCAAATCATCAATGAATACGACCTCGCGCATCCTAAAAAAATGGAGGGTTTTGAGGTCCGGCCCAAACCATTTATGGCCACCCGGTATTTGCAATTGCAGCATCGCGACAAATGCGGGCGCACCTCCGGTGATGGGCGCAGCATTTGGAATGGTTGCATCCGATCAAACGGCATGCGCTTTGACGTGTCCAGTCGAGGAACGGGCTCTACCATTCTTGCACCGGGCGTACAGGAAGCCAACCGCCCCATCGCAACCGGAAATTCCAAATTCGGCTACGCCTCGGGAACTGCGGATCTGGATGAAATGCTCGGCTCTGCGGTCATGTCGGAAATCTTCTATCGTCAAGGCCTTCCCACTGAGCGCTGCTTGACCGTAATCGATTATGGAGATGGTTCTTCCGTGGGTGTGCGCACCGCCCCAAATCTAGTCCGCCCCGCGCATCTTTTCCGTTACCTGAAGATGGGCAAACACGCCGAGCTTAAAAAAGCGTTTGAGTATTTCCTGCATCGCCAAGAGGAGAATGGATCCTGGAAACTTCCAGGCGATACTGCTTCCCGCTATCATGGCGCCTTGGAATCCATTGGCCGGGCATATGGCAAGCTGGCAGCTGTACTGGAAGAGGAATACATTTTCAATTGGCTTTCCTGGGATGGCGACAATGTTTTGGCCGATGGATCGATACTGGATTATGGATCCATCCGCCAATTCGCGGCCAAGCACGACAAGTATCGATACGAAGACGTGGACCGCTTCTCCACCAGTTTAGGCGAGCAGCGTCGCTGGGCCCGCCTGATGGTACAGGCCTTCGCCCAAACCACAGATTTTGTACTGACAGGAGTTAAAAAAAATCTACGGAATTTTCGTCAGGCTAAATGTCTGCTGGATTTTGATCAGGAATTCCAGGATGAAAGGGATCGGCGCATGCTGTGGCGCATCGGCTTTAAACCCACACAAGTCAAGCAGCTCATGAATCAGGAGCGCCCAAAGATTGCCGCCTTTCGAAAAGCCATGGATTATTTTGAAGATGTCAAAATTTTAAAAGGTCCTGAAAAAGTCTCCGATGGCATCAATCATCGCCCGGTTTTTCTAATCCGTAGCTTGCTACGGGAACTTCCCCGTTACCTTTATGAATCCCAAACATCCGATAAAACCGCCGCAAAAAATTTAAACGATGTCGTAGTTATGGATCCGGAAAAATTCTGCGCCATTATGGCCGCCTCGTATGCGGATAAAAGGGATTTGCAGATAACTCCTGCAAGGGCCGAACGTTCTAGGGACTTTCAGGATTGCTACATGCAACTCATTAAGGCCGCGGGGAATGATGAAGTGTCCACACTCAAACAGATAGCCGAGCGGTCCGCCATCATCAATTACGCCAATCGCATGACAGGCAACGGCATGGTGTGGATCATCGACGAAATACTGGCCGTCAAGGATCGTCTAGGATTGGATGAACTGCAAGATGCGCTTGAAGCCTTCATCGATTCACAAGTCCTGATTCCGGGAAAATGGAAACCGATTCCCAACGAGGACCTGCGCTCCCCGCGCCTTAAAGGCCGCCTACTCCGAAAAATCAAACAGGATTTGGAGCTCTATAAAGAGACTGTTTGAAAAGCAGTAGGGTAACCGTTCACAATTGAAAACGGAAAAACCCGGCCTAGTCTCAATGGAGAAGATATGCAAAACCTGATTTCATGAATCTTAGTTGGCCTGGGATTTTATTTCAAAATGGCTTTTGCAAATCCAAGTCCGGACGTTGGTTTGCACCTAGGATACGACCTGATGACTTCGCGACCCGCCGGATTTGAACCGAAGGAATCAGGATTAGACTTTCTGCCCAATGGAGATATGCTGGTTCTCACTTGGCGGGGCAGTACCGGCACCGCCAAGCTGTATCGCGTTACTAGTACCCAAGGTTTGGATTCAACAAAAATCGTCGCAGGAAATAGATTCCGTGATTCGCTTTTTTGAAGCGACACGAATTACTACTGCGAACCTTTGGCAGTGAAATCGTTTGCCCCCATTGCGGAGGCCCGATTCGGCTCATAGCTTTGGTCAACACAGAACGAACGAAAGCGATTGCTTCAATCGCCGAGACCATCCTATTTGACATGGGCTTTCCTACCGGCCCGCCGAAAGCTGAAGCCTCTCCTTTGAAGCTTAAGGAAGAAGTGGATCTGGAGTGGAGTGAGGAACCCCAAGAATGGGCGGATTGAAAAAGGATATGTGGGTTGACCTCACTTTGACCGACATGTCTCCGGAATCGCCTGCATCCGTTCCGGATCCCAGCACCGTATTTTTAATACTGCTTGGAGGGATTGTCCATTCAGCTTCGCACGAAACGGTATAGTAATGAGTAATCCCTTCTATCCGCCGCCCGAAGGGCATCTAAATAATTCTTTCTCGTTTCACTGGATTGTGTCAAATCACCTTGCCCCCATGTAAATCGCGGTTCATTGAACGTGTGGAGCAAAAGCAAATCCGCGGCCATTCGGGAATGCCTGCCGTTGCCGTTTGCAAATGGGTGGATTAGGACAAGGCGATGATGGAATCGGGCCGCGATTTCATCTTTTGGCTCGGTGGTGGATTGAACCCAAAGCTTAGCATCCTCGCAAAGGCCCCGTAACTTTACTGCTATTTCCCAAGATGGTACGCCGATATTTTTTTCGCTGGTCCGGTATTTTCCTGCCCAATTCCAAACATGGCTGAACATGTCCTGATGGAGGTGGAGTAGGAACGCTTCTGACAATATTTCGCCCAGACTTCTTGGATAGTGCTTGTTCGTTGCCTCCAGTATGTTATTCCTCTCCCACAAGTTCAGTTGTCCACGTGTCGTGATGTGGAATAGTTTCAGACCTTGGGCCTCAGAAGCATTTAGAGGAGTCGACCCCTCTGGGTCCTCTTCTTGGTTCATTTGCTATCCCAAAGCCATCGTGGAGGATCGTTCAGCCACTCGTTCACCATTTTTACGACTTGTTTGGCGTCCGATTCCTGGGAAAGTCCTTGGTCTTCCAATCGCATAGTATGGGCGACGATTTGCATGTGCTGCTTTGCCTTCTTTTCTGCTTGGACCCGTAGCGTGTCTTCCAAGGTGGTCTTTGGAACTAGGGCATAGACTAATTCACACTCCATCGCTTCAGCTGCACGGCGCAAGGATTTCAGTGTAATGTTTCCTTGGGTTTCCGCTTTTTCCATTTCTGCAACTCGAGATACGTCCACATCAATGCGTCCAGCCAATTGCTTCCCAGACATGGCTAACCCTTGCCGTATTGCTCGGATCCAACCTTTAAACGGTCTTTTGTTTTTTAAGGAATTCAGCTCAGTTAGGGTTTCTTGAAGCTGATCTCTAATTATTGATGAATTTTTCATGTTGACGCCAATTTTACAAGATATATCTCATAATTATATGAAAAAATATGAGATATAACACATAATAAATATAAATAATATGAGATATATCTCATAAATCGTGCCCAGGAATTGCTTCAAAATGCCGAAGGCAACAAGTCGGGGAGCCAATAGAAGGGTCGGCCACTATTCAAAAATCCCTCCCGCCAGCGTCTCCGCATGCCGCTTCACATCCTTTGGCCAACCCTCCGTATGCGCCGCGAATCCCTTCCCATCCTTCCGATACAGCGCGCGGATTGCCTCCTCATACCCCTTCAGGTTCCCCGCCATCACCGACAGGAATTTGTAAGTTCGTTCCTGGGTCTGCTTGACGGTGAGCGCGTCGCCGGATTTCTTACGCGCGTCGTCCACCAACCGGCGCAGTACCACTGACGCACCACCCGATTGGGACGCCAGCCATTCCCATTGCCGGGGCAAAAGGGTCACCTCGCGCGAGACCACGCCCAGCTTGGGCCGGCCGGGTCCCGCGACCTCCTCCGTTGCCTTGCCTTTTCCACCTCTCCCTTTTCCATCCGCATCTTTGCCCTTCGCATCGGCTTCACCCACGAACACTTCCAGGCGCCGCAACACGTCCTTTTCGGAGCCCTGGAAATTGAAGTCCATGGGGTTGCCGGTGGCGTCGTTGAAGATGAGGGCGGGACTGTTGTCGGCCCTGCCCATGCGCTTCTTGATTTTGAGGATGACCTCGGTGAGGGGGCCTTTGCACAACAGGCTGTCGCCTTCGAAGGCCGTATAAGTAGGGGTCTGTTCCGTTTCCATCGCCGCTCCAGGTAAAGTCCTGGAAGAATAATACCCGGGTAAAACTAAATTGTCAATATTACCCGGGTAAAATAATGGTCGGGCCTGATAGGCTTGTTGAGCTAATCGGGTTTGATTGGGAAAACCTTGCCGTCGGTCTGTATCGGAACGGTGCGGCTTGCGCTGCTCGGGATTGGACCGGCGCTGCGTGGACCGAATGCGACAGGCACAAACAGAGGCCAAGCCTTAAGCCCACTTTTAAGCTAAGGCGCAAGCCCAGGTTATAACCTTTATGAATCCCAAACAGCCAATAAAACCGCCGCGGGGAATGATGAAGTGTCCACACTCAAACGGATAGCAAGATTGATTCTTACTTTCGCAAAATAGGTTACCGGCCCCTTTTTTTACTTAGGGATCTTAACTGGGACAAAGCAGGATGAATCCGGGTACCGAGGCGTTAAGTTGCCGCAGACCACCGTATTCAGGGTCCAAATCCCCTTTTTTCCTGCTGGTAAGCGAACATAGCTACCCTTGGCCATGGTTCGGTCACTGGATATGGCTCCATCAAACATCATGGAATCTGCTTTGGAGGTACCGGAGCTAGGCAGCACGGATTCTATGTGAATACTACTCTGATCATAACGACCTTGGATTTGGGCATATTGGCGACTTGGACGATCTGCGACAGTGATATAACCTTTTGCAATTTGTCCTGAAACGAAGCTCATTTTAGCAAAGGCATAGAGTTCACAGGCATTGCCGTAATCTATACGCATTTCCATGCAACGAGTTAATTCGCCTGCTTCACTGGCTCTGGGAATGGAGGTTGCCTTGGTTGTGTCTTTGGGTGGTTGCACAGTGTCAATCGGTGGAACAATAAGCGTGTCGGTACAGGAAATCGGTTTGCCATAAAATGAAAATGGAGTTTCCATGGGAAGTCCCATGACAGATCCCATCCAGAGATACGGTGTTTGTATCACTCCGCTCAAGCGCCATTTTTTGTCCATGCTTGGCCGAATCACGATGGCAGAGAGGGTGTCACCGACCTTTCCCCAAGTGGTTACGGGAAGCCTAATTCCATTATTGGTAATCAGGACTCCGTTATACATACCAATCGGCTGGTCATAGAGGGATAGCCGTCCATTTAGGGAGTCCGAACCCACATACCAGCAGTGGCTGACCATTTGAGTATCTGGCAGAGGCGGGAAACTGTCGAGGGCGCAGGCTGGGGGCTTTTGACCTTCAATGACGACGCAAACATTGGCCGAGCCGGAAGCTTTAGCCAGATACAGATGCAAGTCGGCAAGTTCACCGGCTCGAATATCCGTTACCGTGGTTCCTTCATGGGTTAATTGCCGACTACGATTGAGGAGTCGACCATTGAAGCTGCGACTCTTGCCTGATGGGATGCCTTTAATCTCAAAGCTATACCCGCCTTTTGTGCCAAGGGGATATTTGAAAAACATATCCGACATATTAGTGCCACTAACAGTGAGTTCGAACCAAGCTGCCGGCAAAGTGTCATTGGGAATGCCATTGGCAGTCTGCTTATTTAAGGTAGCGGGATCAATTTCGGGTAGGACCACACGGGCTCCACCATGCAGGGCGTCGAGGTCGGTTCCTGCTTTAATGATGTCACCGGGTGAGTTGATATTGGTTGCATCTTGATTTGTTTTCATACAGCCAATGATGGCTAAGGGAAGCGATAATCCAACGGCTAACCAAATATTTCTTTTCAGGGACATGCCAAGCCTCACTTGATTAAGGGATTTGAAAAATCTTTAAAAAATAAGATGGGAAGAAGCTACATAGTTATTGAGAAAAGGACCATTCATCAGCTTGAGATTCTCTAATTTTGATCGACTGCACGCCTGTTCAAAAACACATTGTGCCGGACTTGGGTGAAGTGGCAGAATGTTTGAACTCAAAGTATTACGCCGACCACGGGATCTGGTGAAAATAAAATTTTGCGTAAGGTTACCAATGTTCTTTCATAAACGTCCACGGCAGAATAAGACTGGAAAAAATGAAAATTTGCCGAGAATTTGGGAGACTTTGCTGGGAAATGGTAAAATTTAAATTGCACTTACATTTGCTATGTAAATTTTGGGGAGATTCTGGATTGGAAAAGGGCTTTAAGTTACCTATTCTCGGGCCTTAGCTCATTTGGTAGAGAGTCTCGTTCGCAATGAGAAGATCAGCGGTTCGATTTCGCTAGGCTACACCAAACAAGCAATGCACGAATTGAATAATTTATATCCAAACCCAAAATTTGCTTTCGCAGGAGACCAAAACATTGTGGTATCCCAAAACCCGGTACACGTTGAACGCCATCTCTCCATCCGAACCCTTTGAAGTCCATACAGAAATCACGCCAGCGAATAATACCACACCTCAAGGGCTATTGCGCTTGTAATGGAAGGATGGCAAACTGGAGATTGAACTTCCCGAAGGTCCAGAATAGAGTCGAGATCTCTACTGTTACTTTGACGGGGCGGGCATCTACTTCATTCGTGACCTTGGCGGAAGCTAGATTTTGACTCGTCGGGTATGTTTTTGATCCTTTTAAAATAGGATCTCTTAGAAAAATGTCTTGTTCCCTAACCTAACGCCCAGCCCTCCATGGTGTTGTTTTATGCGCCGCAGGCCAAACGCCGGCACGGCGTGCAGAGTGCCCCCCACACACGGAAAAAGGAACGAGGGTCGGATTTCTTTCCCACCCCACCCCCTCTTCGCGTGCCGTTTTAATTCTGGTTTTTCTTGTAGGGTTGGGGCCCCACTCTTTATGTTTTTTTCACTACTATATTTATTCCTGCATGCGCGAAGTGCGGTAGCATTTTGCGCTGCGCCGTTGTGCGCATTGTTGGATTCGTAATTTTTTGCATTTGAATAAAATCCAATTTTTGTGGGAGGAACTTGAAGGAGACAACCCATTTTGGTTGGCAATTTTCCGCCGGGCTCAATTCACTTTGCATGGAAAAATTGAACTAAAAGATTAGTTCTTTCTTCTGAAAGCAATCCTTTTTTTCGCCTATCTTTTTGTGCCTTAACCCATGATCCGAGTTTGCGGCCCTTTGGAAATTCTTCATGCAGGCTTGGCAATCGACCATATTTCTTTATGTATACGCGCAGAACCTGGAAATATTCCATCCATTTATTACTCCTTGGTTCCCAAATAAAACCCAGCTTATCCAGACCTGCTTGACGATCTGCATCTAGCCTTCCGGCATGACGAAGGTCCCTTTGATGGCATACCCAGCGGCCAAGGGAATTACCCGGAGGATATTTCTCATTAAAGTGCGGGAATCGTTCATGTTTCTTTAAAAACGTTTGCAATGCCCGGTATTGCTGTTGCCAGTTGTCGGGTTGAACCTGCCAAGGAAATTCAATTGAATTCAAAAGAGATCGTTTATTTTCGGTTAGCCAACCAGTTTTATGAAACTGACGCTGCTTATGGGTCCACCGACCCAGTTTGTTTCCTTCAGGAAACTCCTCACTGAGACGAGGAAACTTCCCTGAATGGATTTGTACGAATTTCCTGAGCATATCGTACTGTCGCATCCATTCAGAATTGCGAATCTCTTTTGGAACATCCAGGGATAGAAAAAGCGAGGCCCTTTTTTCAGGCACTTTTCCTTGAATCCATAGGCCGCGTTGGACATGTAACCATGCGCCAAGGCGATTCCCGTTTGGAAATTGTTCGGCTTGGCTTGGCCACTTTTGCGGATTCTTCAGCCGATAAGTCGCTAGGTGGTTAAATTGGATATGCCAAGCTTCCTCTCTGGTTGGCGTTTCGCGAAACGGGAAGTAAATGCTTTTTAATAGCTGAAAGCGCTCAAGTTCAAGCTTTCCTTCCTTATATCGCTCATTCTGCCGGTTTATCCAACGCCCTAATTTATTGGTTCCAGGAAAACGTATCGTTGTTTTGGGAAAGGGATGGGGCTTGATTTGCAGAAGCTTGCGGAGATTTTCAAATTGCCACAGCCAGTTGGCAAATAGAGTCTTCTCCTTTGAAGTAAGAGAGAACTTTCTTTTTCCCCAAGTTGCTGCCTCAATAGGCAGTGGAAAATCCAAACTCAATAGTAGCCTAATCTGATGTGCGCTTAGGGTGTTTCTTTCAAAAGAAGTTATTTGCCTTTGGCACCATTTTCTAAGCGGCCCTGTCATCAGCTGGAAGTCAATCTCCTTGTTTAATCCTTGACCGACAGCATGGGACTTCAATTGATGATAATAATGATCCCAATCCTTTTTCCTCATCAGGGATCGAACGAGGTTTTGACGACGGTGGCTTTATTCCCGTGGGCCGCATCCAGAAAAGCAACATGGGGAACTCCCAAATTGCTAACAGCCATCACAGTGGAAAAAGCACTTCCCGTGGACAAGCCTTCGGTGTTTCCGACAGTTTCCCAAACAGTTCCGGTAAACTTCATTGCCATGGCCCTGCGGCCATTCACTCCATCAGCATATCCAACAAATGGCTGATCATCCTTTGAAAGCGCGAAAGCCAGTGTGAAGGTCGCGCCAGCAGTAAATCCCGCGACGCCAACATTTTCCCAACCGTTATTTACATATCGCCTCACAGTAGCTTTTTCTTGATTTGTTTCATCCGCGAAGGAAACGTATGGCACATCAGAACTTGTGAATGCAAGCGATGTTGCGGATGCCGATCCTACCGAGACTGGGCTGCTGCCATAATTAGTCCAGTTGATTCCACTAAAGCCCATAACGACGGCTTGATTTCCGAGCGAGTCATTGCAGAATGCGACGTGAGGAACCCCGGCATTGCTGAACGCGAGAGATATAAACGAAGCTCCTACGGAAGTGAATCCGGCACTTCCGACCTTTTCCCAAAATCCGCCATTGAATCGCATAACAGTCGCTTTGTTTCCATTAGCTAAATCTCTGTATGCGACATAAGGAACACCCGCCTTGTTCAGAGCTAATGAAGGAGCATATGAACGTCCTTGGGAAAATCCGGAAGCTCCCACCACCTCCCAATTACCTCCATTGAAGCTCATTACGGTAATTTTTTCACCGTTCGCAATGTCCACGTAGGCTATATATGGAATTCCGGAGTTGCTGATAGCAAGTGAAGGAGTATAGGCTGCTCCCGATGTTAAGCCCGCCCGACCTAAAATCTCCCAAGAAGTGCCGTTGAACCGAATCACCGTAGCTTTATCTGCATTGGCGGCATCCCTGAATCCAAGGTATGGTGTGGCGCCATCCTTGGAAAAAGTAAGTGTTTGTTCGTAGGCAGCATCAGGCGTGATGCCGATCCCCCCTAATTCTTTGCGAAGCGACAGAACCAGTGTCCGAGGAGACACAGCCGACCAGTTTCCCGCCGTGTCGCGCTCCTGAACATAAAGCGAATGCGGACCTTCGGAAAGGGCCACTGCGGGCTTGAAGAGCGCAGCTATGATAGTATCAGAGCCCTGTGTAAAAGTGGAATCATCCAGCTTATAGCGAAATGTACCCATGCCACCTCCACCACTCTTCCAAGTCCAAGTCGGTTGCAGTGAATTTAAAGGCGACTTGGGCGAAGCATCAAAGACTGGAGCTACAGGAGGAATCAAATCAACCATGAGCCCCGAATACTGGATGGCGGACCAGTTGCCCGCCGAATCGCGCTCCTGCACGTACAACATATGCGGGCCGTGTGCCAACGCGGAATCGGGCGTGAAGCTCGTGAAGGATCCTGATTTCGCAGTCTGGGTCAAATTGGAATCGTCGAGCCGGACACGGAATAATCCCATGCCGCCGCTACTGGACAGAGTCCAGGTGGGCAGGGGATTTTTGGTTGGAGACGTTTGAACGACTGTCGCTTTCGGTTTCGCTGGAACCGTGAGATCTATGAAAACAACTGCGCTACCTGTGTTGGACCAGTTCCCAGCGGAATCCTGTTGCTGGACGTAAAGCGCGTGTGAACCTTCTTGGAGTCCCTTGTCCGGGGTGAAGTGGTTAATTCGGGTTTCGACACCGCCGGATTGAAAGTCGTTGGTATCCAGCTTATAGCGGAAAAGACCGGATAGATCGTCACCGCTGCCGTTCCAATTCCAAGTAGGAGACGTATTGTTGGTCGGTGACTTGGGTGTTACGGTCAATTGCGGCGGTGCAGGACGCGTCGTATCAATGCGGACCGCTCGCGAACCAGATAGAGACCAATTGCCCGCCGCGTCCCGCTCCTGAACAAACAGCGTGTGGGTTCCGAGATCCTGATCCTTCGAGAGGATGAAGCTCGTTTCGGTCGTTGCCACTGCGCTGGATAAGTCTTCGTTGTCCAAGCGGAATCGGAAGAAGCCCGATCCATTACCGCCGCTGCTCCAGTTCCAAGTAGACGTGCGCGAACGAACGGGCGATGCGCCGATCACAACCGGTCTTCCCGGCGGAATGGTATCCAGCGTGATCAGAATGGTGTCGAATCCCGCTCTGTTCTGGACCGTGGTATCGATGCGGATGCGATTCTTGCCGTCCTTGAGAGGAAATTTCTTTTGAAGGGGCGTTCCATTCACGGTATACAGGATGGTGATGGGAGTGAAGTTGACGGTGGTATCGTTTGCGGGAGACGAAATGTCAACCGTCAAAGGTGGGGGAACATTCACGTTACCCACAGTAATCAGGACCGATACTAGATCAGAATCCATTCCATCAAAGGCACGGAATTTCACGGAATAATTGCCTGCTTGACCCACACTGGGTTTCCATGTAAAAGTCGCTGCGGTGAAGGTTGCACCATTGGGTAGACTAGATGCCGTCAGAGTCAGAGAATCATGATCAGGATCGGGTGCCACGACATTAAAGGACAGGCTTTCGTTCTCCTTGACCTTTTGATCCGCGATGGAGACAAGCTTGGGAGGCCGATTCACGTTCAGTACTTTCACGCGCGTGATCTTTTCGACCTTCTTGTTCGCCGATGCGTACACGAAAGTGACGGCGTAAGGTTCGATGCGGCCCTGGTCAAAGCTTGGCCGCCACGTGAAGTAACCATCGCCAGGATTACGTCCTACCGTGTCAAGTGCCGCGCCGGAAATGGCATCCTTGAGAGTCAAGGTGGTATGACCGGTCCAAGTGTTGAGAATGCTGACGCGGAACCGCAAGGAATCTCCTTCGGCGATGCTGGTGTCGGAGGGAACCAATATTTCCGGTAAATTGGGTACGACAACCACCGTTTCAGGTTTGTCGGTATGAATCGGAAGATCCTTGGATTGGATGCCTGTTCCAATGAAGGTGACTTCCTTGTTGACTCCAATTTGCCCGCCTCGATACCCGATTATTGTGACCGTGTAATCATTGCCCACTCGCGCATCAAGTGGCATGCTCGCGACTTGCTTCGGATCGCGCAAGACTCCATGGAAAACTACCTGCGAAAACTTGCCGTCTTTGCTGTGGACCATGACAATGAGCGAATCGAAAGTCAAAAGACTATCATTCTTATCCGTGATTTTCATGCTCAGCACCTGACCGGGCTCATCCGAAGTCGGACAGGCAATAAAGAGGAGAGCAGTCATTGAAAATAGCACGATAAAAAGTCTATAAGTAAATTTCATACTTTGCCTTTAGGGTTCGAAGCTTTTGGTCGTCGGCGAAGCGGGATTGTCATGGAGTACGTAATAACCACCGGCAACGGCAGCCGCCACGCCAACGCCGCCTACAGTCCACCATACCCATTCTGAAGACTGCCTTGGTTTTTCCTTGGCCAAAACAGGCTCCTGTTTCGCTTTCCCACCGGTCGAGTCTTCGAGAGTGCGGCCGAGTTCGTCATGGTGACGCACATACTGCTGTTGCTTCAGGTATTTTTCCTGAACGTTCTTGAAAATGGCCTCGATATTATCGGATATGTACATGTCTACCAATTCAATGGTCGGCATCAACTTGATGAGTTGGACCATGTAACTTTCCGCCTTGTTCCGAGTGGTGGAATCCGCGGCGTAGATGACACTGAGATATTTGTACACGAAGATGCTGTCTTCCCGGGTCTTGGTGGCGCGGCTGGCGCGCCAGACTTCGAGCGGCGGGAGGACGCGGTGGAAATCGCCCTCGAAGTAGGCCTTGCTGATGGAAGGCTTGTTGAGGGTGCCGTCAAGGTTGAAACCGTATTCGGCGCAAGCAGGTTTGACCAAAACGATAACCCCAAAAAGCATGATTGCCGGGATGAGGCGAAAGCGAATAAATGTGAATCGATTCATTACAAGTCTATTCAATGTGGGGTGTTTTGTTGAAATCATTGAGGAAACGCTTTGTCATTTCCTCTTCGGATAAAATAATGTCGGGTTTAATTTGCTGACTTTTTTGGCGCTTGCCTTTTGGAGGGTCTTCGGCATAAAGCTTGCACCCTCCTTGTGCACCATCGGAAAAATCACCGAATAAATAGCCGGAATCAGCCACAACATCCCCACACTTGCACATTCCGTTGGCCAGCGAACACAAAAAAGAACCACAATTTCCTTTTTTATATTTCCATTTCGGATTTGCCGTTGTAAACCATTTTTTGGATTTCGATAATGTTATTGTCCCAGGCGATAAATGGCCGTACTTGTCATAAAGAACCGTAACGGAGTCTCCATTTTTCATCCCAACAAGAATCGCCTTGGTGCTTCGCGAAGTGTATCCATCCTCGCTGGGCCATATATCAACAACGGAATCGGCGTTAATCTTTGGAAATTGAATTAAGTTTTTTCCACTAAGGCAAATGAAGGATCCTAACAGGAGCATTTCTACAATCATCAATTTATCCTATCAAGAATGATGGTTACGTATTCAGTGATTTCCTTGTACTTGTTTTTTGCGTACCAGCTTTTTGGAAACGCCTTTGTAAGCGCAGAATGCTCCCATCCTCCTTTGATCAAGTCCTCCCAAACACAATCGACCTCCCCATATTCGATCCAAGCTTTTCTCACCGTTCCCTGACCACCATTGTAAGAGGCGATATAGAACTTCAGCTTTTCCGAATCCGATTTTTGGGTTTTATACTTCGCAAAAACAGTTGAATCGATATTTCGGCGCTTGATCGAAAAAATCAAAGCACCGGCAAAAATCGATTTTTTTGAATCAAACCTCTCGTCGTTCTTCATGTCGAAAATCCAAGTGCCGGTTGCCTTGCTTGTTACTCCAATATTCAAGCTTGCCTCCTCTATCGCCGCCCCACCGATTTGAGTTAGTCCAGCAAATCCAACATCATTGTTTGCTTTGATATCGAAACTGCTTTCCTTCGCAATCAAGGATTTGAAAACCAAGGGATCGATATTGTGCATTTTCGCTGCGGCATAAATATCGTCATTATAGTCGTTCTGACGAGGAATCAAGCCGCCTCTTCGACCCTTCCAATGAGTTTCAATTTCATGGCTGTTCCCGGAAACGAATGTTTCTCCAATCTTTTCCTGTTTGACAATAAGGTCATAGTGCTTGCACCTAAATCCATTGGTGGCCCTCTCCCCTGGCTGATGACATTGTTCTTCACAGGGGCCAATGGTGCTATTACGACAAGGAAACGAGAGTGGGAAATTGGGGCTCTCTTGGATGATAAGGAAAACTACTCGTCGGTTTTCATCATGTAATTCTTCACCGCCACGGTACCGATTGAATGCCGAGCAACCAACGTAAGGATATCCTGATACCAGCCTAAACGCCGAGCTGGGTAATTCAATTTCAGTCCGCTTGAGGTTTATGTACTCGCGGTACAGCTCTTTTCGGATGTACGCTTCGGTGAAGCCCAGCATGGGATTAAAGTTTTTGCAACGAGCTTCATTGAGAAAGGTGATGAAATCCTCAGTGGCTTGTCTAGTTATCGGACCAAGATGGCCAGTAGGTTTTACTTTGAAGAAGCCCAAAGCTCGAAGCATGCACTGTTGTTCCCAGGTGCCCCACCGTTCCTTTTCAGCCAATTCTGCCCATAGATCGACATCACCAATAATAAAGGCAAAAGCTGAAAAGGCTCTGTTCCGGCTGATTGGATGCGGGTCACCATCCCTGTCCGCCTCGGAATGGCCATACACAATGATTTGTGCTTTTTCGTGCGATTTTTTCCAATCAAGGTAAGTCTTTTTTAATTCATAAAAAATATTGAGGTTGTCATCTGAAATGAAACTCTTATCTCTTGGAAAATGAAGGCCGGAAACCTGAATATGCTCAAAGGATATCTCAGCTGTTTCATTAACCTCGCGTTCCGTACCTTGCCCAGTAGACCATTCCGCAGTACAGTGTTTGACCTTGATGATGAAAGTTGATTTTTGCTCTTCACTTTTGCGAATTGGGACCTTGACCGTGATATGGCCTGTGTCGTCCAAATGTCCTTGGGCTTTCTCGTAGGGTTTGTACCCAGCTTTTTCTAGTCGTAAAACCTGGAAGTCAACTCGGGTGCGTCCCTGCTCGGAAGCTGGGACATCAAATTCCGCATTTATCTCTGCGTCTGAGTTGAACCGAGTTACAGTTCCGAGCCAACCAACTTTTTTGAGGGTTGCTTTTGGCCTTACAGTCGTGTTATCGGGTCCAGGTGTATTTGCTTTTTCCATTTCCGGTGTGGGCGTATCTTGTTGGGTAACTTGCTCAGCTGCGGATCTCTCTCGGTCTTCCAAAACCTTTTTACCAGCAGAACTGACCCCGCGACTCTTGCTTTTGACAAGCAAGTCATTGGCAGAATTGGGTTTGGAATCCGATCCTTGAGGATTCTGTCCTGACAATCGTTTAAGGTCTTCGTCTCCGGGACCTTGAAAATGGTTTTTGAATGGATTAATCATTAGGATAATTTCTGCCGATTACCTCGAGAATGCGAATCCAAAAATTTACCATATTCCTAAGGATTCGCAATGATTTGGTACCCGGATAGTGCGGAAAATCACAGTTTTTGAAAAAATGTCTGTTTTTATGATTTTTTTTCGGTCATATTTTTCCGTTTTGTTTCCTTTTTCTCTTTTCCGGCACGCGCTCTTTTCTTTTTCTTCTCTTGGGGGTGGGGTTTGTAATTCTCTTCTCTTGTGTGGGGGCATTGCATAACGTTGGCCCATGGAGAAGTTGGCTCTGGGGCCATTGCGCGATTTGCGAGGACGCGCGCGGAGTGGGGCACTACCGCCCCCGGAGTGCGCTCCCACAGCAAGCAATGAGCCGTTCCACCCACTCCCAAGGTCCTGGGAAATTTTCATATACTAACTCTGCACTATTAACCGAAAGCTGAGGAGCTCAACCGAAACTTGTCATAGGTGCCTTTCAGAGCCCGACAATGAGCGTGGTGGCGGCGGGTGGTAAAGATTTCAGTGCTGGTCCCCATTGGACCTTTAGTCCTTTGGCAAGATCAGAGAACTTGCACAATAGAATCAGTGCGCGTCTCACCCGATCGAAAGAGAGTGTTTCTGGAGATCCCTGGGCTAAAGGTCCAGCAGGTGGTATACATCCAAACCCAGAATCTGCTTTCGCAGGACAACAAAACATTGTGGTATCCCAAAACCTGGTACACTTTGAACGCCATCTCGCCATCTGAACCCTTTGAAGTCCCTACAAAAATCACGCCAGTGAATAATACCACACCTCAAGGTCTGTTGCGATTGCAATGGAAGGCTGGCAAGGTGGAGATTGAACTTCCGCATGGCCCGAAATTCAATGTGGATATGGTGGACTTTAAGGCCAAGCATGTGATTGGGTGGGTCGGCGTCCAAAATAGAGTCGAAATCTCTACAGCCGCTTTACCAGGGGGCATCTACTTCATTCGTGCAATCGGTGGGGGCAGGATTTTGTCTCGGCGGGTCTGTTTTTGATTTACTAGGTTTTCTCCAACCCGGAGGACCCATGAAAAATTGTTTAATCTGCCAAATGGATCAGGATCAAGAATCCCTATCTCGAATTTCCATCAAGTCAGAAGGGGAGCCGTGGGGCGACATTCTGGTTTGCAAGAACTGTTTGGAAATGCTCGGTCCAGACGAGGTCCGTAGCCTTGTCACCATTGCAGTGAAAGAAAAAGCCTACGACTCGACAAATGTGATTTTGGCAAATAAGGGTTCCATGTCAAATGAGGGATCAATTGGCCGGGAACCTGCAGCGCCAGGAATGTTGGAAATGCCGGTGAGCGCATCTTTGCTGCGGGACTCGGCATCTTTCGCGCGTAGTGTCGGTGAGAAATTGGGCGGCAAGCTGTGGGAAATGCATCGGGGCGGCGCTTCAGACGCCGTGTGGACCACGTCCCTTACTCCAGATGGAGAAGGTGGGTTTGTGTTGGCAGTAGCCTTCGCCAAAGCGCCAGCCTAAAAAGCCTGGGCCAAATCCAACCAGAAATGGATGGGACCATTACCGCGCGTGAAGTCCATGCGAAGATTGAATATGCCGAGTAGAGGATACCGGATTCCGATACCGTAGGCATAGCCGCGACCGGAGGTTCGGAAATCGCTGGCATCATCCAATTTGAAATCGCCACCCATTGCCCACACATTGGCATAATCGACAAACGGGACCAGTTGGATGGGTAACAAATAGTGCCAGTGACTGCGAGGATCGATGAACCCAAAATCGAATGGTTCAAAACGCAGTTCTGCCGAAGCCAAGTAATAAGCCAAGGACTGACCCTGCCCACGGCAAGCTCCGTCAGCTCCCGTGTTATCGGATCCGGGAGTTTTTTCCAAGCATAAGGATTGGAAGTCGAAGCTGCGCACGCTGCGCGAGCCGCCCAGAAAAAAGCGTTCCGAATTGGATCCCCCCGCGCCGAAAAATCGACCACCATCTAATCTGGTGGCTAACTTTGCCTGATGAAGCCTTGGGAAGTAATAATACTGAGCGGTTTGTGCCTCCACCCAATTGTGGCGGAACTCGGTAATATCGAAAACATTGCCCTTAACCAGTGGCCCGCCATTACCCCAAGTGAGCGAAAACCTC